>CAKZMO010000758.1 GCA_937128595.1 uncultured cyanobacterium
AGCAGAAGCACAAAAAGCCGGGGATGCGGATATTCAACGCGCTACAAACGAATGCGTTTACATTGGATGATACGTGGTGCCAGTTCTTCGCTAAAAATGACTTTTTACTTGGTGTCAGTGTAGACGGTCCGCAAGCCTTACATGATGCCTATCGCGTAGATAAAGGCGGTGCCCCCACCTTTGGGCGCGTCATGCGGGGGGTGGAATTGCTACAAAAACATGGCGTGGAGTTCAATATTCTGACCACCGTTCATGCCGCAAATGCCGACTATCCGTTGGAGATTTACCGCTTTCTGCGCGATGAGATCGGCACGCAGTTTATGCAGTTCATCCCCATCGTAGAACGGGCCAACGAAACGGGGTATCAGGAAGGATATACTGTCACTGAGCGCAGCGTTACAGCGGAACAATACGGTACTTTCTTGACGACAATCTTCGATGAGTGGGTGCGGCACGATGTCGGACGCATTTTCGTGCAAATTTTTGATGTCACACTGGCGGCATGGACGGGCAACAAGCCCGGTTTATGCATCTTTGAGGAAACCTGCGGGTCGGCATTGGCGATGGAACATAATGGCGATGTGTTTAGTTGCGACCATTACGTGGAGCCGGATTATAAGCTGGGCAACATCATGGATGTACCGTTGAGCGAAATTGTGATCAGTGACCGACAGCATAAGTTTGGGTTAGCGAAGCGCGACACTTTACCGCAATACTGTGTTGATTGTGACGTGCGCTTCGTCTGTAACGGTGGCTGCCCCAAGAACCGCTTCATCCAAACACCGGATGGAACACCCGGCTTGAATTATCTGTGTGCGGGCTATAAGACATTCTTTACACATATCAACGAGCCGATGCGGGTCATGGCGAATGAACTGGCACAGCGTCGCGCCCCGGCCAATGTGATGCGTTATGTACGCCAGAAAGACGCCCAACTTGACGCCCTGTTCGCTGCTGTAGGCCGCAATGATCCTTGTCCCTGCGGCAGCGGCTTGAAGTTCAAGAAATGCCATCTACGGCAGAGACGCACCTAGTCATGAACCATGTGACGCTGCGCGATGACCTCATCGCTGGCTTGAGTGGTGCAATCGCTGGAACGCCACAGGCAATGGCATTCGCGTTAATCGCAGGCATTGACCCGATCTACGGTTTATACACGGCGATTGTCTCAACAGTGATCGGTGCGTTGTTCGGCAGTAGCATATTTATGACAGTAGGGCCGACCAACGCGCTATCGCTGGTCGTTGCGAGTACGCTAGCCGGTTTCGATAGCGTATCAGGCATTGAACGCCTCTTTATCCTAACATTTCTAGTGGGTATATTTTATGTAGGTTTTGGTGTGTTACACCTGGGCAATCTGTTCCGTTTTGTCTCCAATGCGGTGATGACTGGTTTTATCACCGGCGCAGCCCTGCTCATTATCTTCGGTCAATTACGTTACTTAAACGGTTATGAGCCATCCGGTGATGTCCTCCTGTTGCGTGTACTGGATTGGTTACTTCACCTCCACCTGAGTGATACTTACATTGTCGCAATCAGCTTTATGACTGCCATCATCATGCTGGGACTGCGCAGAACACGCTTCAGAAATCTAGCCACGCTGAGTGGCCTCCTGCTGGCATCGGCTGTTGTTGTCATCTTCGAGTGGTGGAGTGTGACCCTGGTTAGTGACATTTCCATGATACCGTCGGGTTTACCCACACCTCAACTGCCAGATGTTGCGCTGGCAGGTGATTTAATCCCGGCTGCGCTTGCCATTGCGATATTAGGCGCGGTTCAGAGTGCGGCGTTGGTCAACACATTACCTAAAACAGATGGCAAGCAACCCCACATCAACCGCGATTTTGTAGGGATGGGTCTAGGTAATCTCGTAGGCAGTTTCTTTCAGTCGATGCCTGCATGTGGGTCGCTCTCACGCACGGCGGTCAATGTGGATGCGGGGGCGCGAACCCGCTGGGCCAATGTCTTCGCCGGTGGGTTTATCGCGCTGTTCCTGCTTGCCTTCGGTAGTGCAATCGAGTATGTGACGCTATCTGCGCTAGCTGTTATGCTGATGAGTGCCGCTGGCAGCCTGATTGACCTGCGAGAAATCCGTCTGGTATGGGAAGCGGCATTGAGTGCGCGTATTGCGATGATAACTACGTTCACGACTGCTTTGGTCTTGCCCATTGAATACAGTATTTATGTGGGTGTTGGACTCTCACTGATCTTGTATCTGTATTCATCAGCGGAGGAAGTCAACGTTATACGGTTGATCCCGGTTGAGAATGATCACTTCAAGGTCGGCCCAATCCCGGAAACGTTGCCAGATCAAGAGGTTGTGATATTTTCGATCCAGGGGCATCTGTACTTTGCGGCGATTGCCAAACTAGAGCGTCTCTTGCCGGATCCCAATCACGCTAAAGGCTGCATAGTCATCATCCGCTTGCGTGATAGTGCCTTCCTCGCCAGCACCGGCATTCACTTTTTTGAGCGTTATGATGCAGCCCTGCGTCAACATGGTGGACGGCTTATTCTGACCGGGTTATCCAAACCAATGCTGACACAATTTCGACACGCTACCCAAACATTTGACCAGAGTAATTTATTTGATGCAGACGAGATCTTGCTTGAAGGTACACGCCGTGCCTATAACGATGCTGTTCAACCAATGCTCAAATCACTTTCATAAAATCAGTGTTTTTAAACAATAGTCACAACTCATCCCACAGAATTGGTTTCATACTCAACATGTCAAATCAATGAATGTTTCTGGTTCTAACATTTTCTGTGGTCAGCATAAATCGCCTGTCCTGAAGTCGAAATCAGCAGATTATGCAACCAATGGTCGTGATAGACAAAGCCAT
>CAKZMO010000759.1 GCA_937128595.1 uncultured cyanobacterium
CCCGCCGAAAGCGCTCCCGGGCGCGAAACAGGCGTGACTTCACGGCGCTGTTGGAACAGCCCAGCACATCGGCGATCTCTTGTGTGCTGCAACCCACGCAGGAGTGCAGCATCAGCGGAATGCGATAGCCGGGGGGCAACTGCGCCAGGGCCGCCTGCACCGGGGCATCCTCGCCCAGACGGGTTTCCATTGAGCGCCCTTCCTCAACCAGCCACTCCGTATCGAACAGCGGCAAAAAACGGATCCGCCGTCGCCGCCGCAGATAATCATACGCGGTATTGGTGGCAATCCGGTAGAGCCAGGCAACGCTGCCGGCCTGCGGATCGTGCTGATCCCAGCGGCGCAACGCTTTGACAAAGCTCTCCTGGAGGAGATCCTCGGCCGCCTCGCGGTCGCTGACCAGGCGCTGCAGGTGGGCCAGCAGCGGCCGCCGGTACTCCGCATAGAGCGCTTCGATACAGGCGTGTTGTCCTGAACTACTCATTGGTTTTATGTCTCACCTCATCGAGCGGGTCCACTACAACCATACCACCCATATGTAACAGGTATATCTCATTTATGTAACGGTCACGTAACAGTCATGTTAAGCCTGTGTGAAGTGGTCCTCATGCTATGTACAAATGACGTAGAGTTGCTATAGCAATCCTAACGTCGTCGTGCCACCTTCAGGCGGTGAGGAGCAAATCCCTCAGCATCAGTGTACGACCAGTTTAGGATTGCTATATTTAGAGTGTGTTAAAAACCTCGCCAGTACCTGTGTAGCTTGACTTGATACAGATGTACTTTGGAGGACTACTGAAATTGGGCGGATGACAAAAGAGGTGGTTGGGGTTATAATAGGGGGTATAGTTTTACGAGGGGAGTAGGGACTCGTTCCTAAGATTAATGTATATGTTTCGGACAGTCTTGCCGAAGCGATGAAGCATTATGACATTCCAATCTCACGCGTTTGTCAACTTGCTTTGATCAATGAAATTTCACGCAAGTTACCACTTCCGTTACTAACTCCAGCGGTACACACAGTTTTGCACCTGGCCGCAGTAGAAGCTGAACAACTCGGTCATAAATATATCGGCACCGAGCATCTCTTGCTCGGTCTACTTGCAGAGGAGAACGGTATTGCCGCTCAAGAGTTACGGCGTCTTGACGTTGCCGATACGCTGCGTACACGGTTGCGCGATGTTATGACATCGACTAACTATACCACACCTTCTAATCAGATTGTTGATAAGCATGGTAACATTCTGGGGTTTCTAACAGTGAATACAGAACGAGAGACACAGATCGTAGATGAACAGGGTAATTTGGTACGTCTCGCTCTGGATTCTGATGGAAATCCCAGGGTTATCGGCACCAATGACACGAACACACCATCATAATCAGTACTATAATATAACCGTAGTACGCTGCAATGGTTTGTACGCTGTCTGCTCTCCTCTAGAGGAGAGCAGACAGCGTACCGTAAAGGTCGGTCATAAGCAACCCTAAGAGTGTTGAGCACATACTTGTACCAACAAGTACATGCTCAACGTTTAGACTAATATGGTTTATCCGAGAGAAGCCTTCCAGATCGAACGAAGAGTATGGTTCGAATGGAGCAGGATTTACAGCAGAGTGTTCTTGGTCGGCTACTCTCCCTCATTCGCTTGTTTGTGAATGGACAGGCATCTCTACAAGACCCTCATCTTCAAGGTTCCAGTAGAGTGATGGGCCAGTAATCTGAACACTTCGGTTTCGATTAGCCCGGATGTCCTCCGTAGCTGCTCGGGTTGCGCCTGCTCTTTCAAGATTCTCTGGCGTGAGTGCATCATAGATAAGCGTGTACGTTGCTTCGGTTACAAAGACATCAGGGTCATGCTGCATCTTGTCCAAATCCTGCGGAGTAGTAGTAATTTCTGCTTCGATCCAGCCCTTAATCTCCGCTGAGTTGCGATCTGTGATATCACCAGTCACCATCTTTAGCAGATTCTGTGGCACTAATTCGCCATCCTCCGGCCCACCAGCAATCGTTATCCGCATACCATTACTATCAACTGCGCGCATGGTATAGGAATGAACCTCAACATGGTAGGTCTTTACGAATTGCTCAAATGCTGCTTGTGACAAAGGATGACTAAAGACGACCTTGATAGATAAGGAATCGTTAAGGCGTTGTGCAATCTCACGAGATGCCGTGCGGTTAAAATCAATGTAGGCCTTTATGCCCTTGCTAGAGAAGTAATCATACGTTACTCCTCCATATACCTCTTGTGTGAGAGTGTCAAAAAAAGCATGGTATTTGATCTCTTCAGGAGCGCTCTTACTAATCAACAATACCTGCTCTTCTTCCGCTCCCCCAATTCGTGGTTCAAGCAGTGCGAATGATGCTATCAGGATCAACACAGTCAGACCACCAATAATCCAGGACCATCGGGACAATAAATTCCTTAGCATAACGAGAGCCTTTCTCTTCCAGATCTAAGATCTATGCAGTCAAAACTCCGCGAATTCGGTATCCATAGTAAGTTCCTAGCATTGGAAAGCAACATCGTTATTATTAGGAACACAGAAAACGCCGTGATAGTCCTTGGCAATACCATCGTGGCTTCCATACCACCTATCAGCGTCATGATAGGTATCAGAAGTGATTTTTCCAATACCGCGTTGTGTTCCGCCAGAATTTGCCCACTTTTCATCTTTAAAAAGATGTTGAAAGTAGTAATCCTGACCAGCTACCAGATTCTGATATCCGTAGATAAGGAACCGTATTTCGTTGTCGTTCCCGGTCAAACATCCCGCCTTTTTAGTGAAATGTTGCCAGTTTGGCAGATTTGACCACGACCAACCTGCGTTAGCTATTCGAATATCACCACACCCATTATCGGTTGCGCCGTGACCATTGAAAGCATGATAAACCATGGCTGGACGATCGCTAGGCCCTCCGTTCGCATTCCACCAGTTAATTTGCGACTGTTGCCATTTGACACGATCATCACCTGCTCGCACATAGCGATTACCATTCACTTCAATTTGACCGCGATGCCAACCTGAGTCAGCCTCACCACCGAAACGATTGCTATGACCATACTGAACACCAATCTGCCAGCCAAGTGCTACAGGTGTCAACACACTGGTGAGTAAGCCAATAACAACCACAAGTAACCATGAATGCCATCGACAGGTGTTGCCAGACCTAATCATACTTTACCTCCTTGCTTGCGTTTCAAAGTAGACTTAATGTAGTGTGATCCTACCGCCCCTATGTAACGGATCTGTCTCATTTGCGTAACAGTCATGTTAAGAGAATGTTAATAAGCTCCTCAGTACCTGCGAAGTTTGATTTGACTACACCCAGGACTTCCGTCAGTCAATGAACGTATTGCTGTGGTATGAGTACTTTTATCTTTGTCGAAGTAGGCGTACAATGATGAGTACAATTCCTGGTATTGTTGCAATGATCCATCCACTAACCAAACAAGTCCATAATGCATAGATTTCGTCTTCCGGGAAGTACAACGGCATGAGTGTTGTAATAAAGGTTATTATTATCTTGAAAAAATTATTTTATACAGTGATTTTACCTGTTGGCAGCTGAAGGGCCGCTCATTTTCTTGATAGGTTCTCCACCCTGGTGGAGGACGATCCAGATCACGGATGAGACTCCCGATGTCCATCCAACTACCTACACGTATGGTGCTCGCTCCACCTAACAAGAAGAGTAAATCATGCTCGTTGTGTCCAGCTTCAAATTGAAAGATAGTGAGCATGGACGCGCCATCAGCGGAATAGAGCTGTGTGTGGATGTTACTGAAGGCGTGATAGTCAGTTTTACCAAAATATTCAACTAATTCAACTTCATAATGCCGAACCTGGCGCTTTTGTCCTGGTGGATACACATTGTTGCAGAGTTTTAAGGTCGCATCGAGAAAATACCTGAGCGATTCTTCAGGATGATCAAGTATGAGATCTGGTGGTGTGATTTCATGGTGTGGATCATAGCGGTAGTAGCCGCTTAATAATGCCCATACCGGATTCGGTGGTGGGAGCAGGGTGAGACTTATACAACTAAGCAATGTGCATATATAAATAATCGAGATTACACCGCCAGTGAGGAGGTTCCGTCGTACCAGGGCCATCTTGTAACCTTCTTAGTTGGGCGTACCAGCAAACCCATCAGCAGGATTAAGGCTGCGCCGAACCAGTTCGTTTACTTCGACCTGCTGACCTCCACGGTAGGTGACCTCATTTATACTGAGCTGTTGCGGCGTTTGCTCAATGAGAACAATAGAGGGCAATTGACCCGGTTTGGCTTGTGTCAGGATCGCCTCGACTCGACCGAGATGAACATTGCGGGCATAGACATAGGTTCGGCTGTTGTCAGGTTCCTCAATGTATAATTGCCACGGCTGACTGTCGGCCCACACCGGTCGACCATCATCCAAGACTTGGACGCGCGCGATAAGCATAGCTCGCTCTTCTATGCCGTCACCGTCGAAGTCTGCCGTCGTCTCCCGCTGATACTCCCACTCCGGGTGCCCAGCAATGGCTGTTGGTAGCGTGGGGTCTACCAGAGTCTGGGGTGATGACGTTGTGGGAGTTGCAGTTGCTACAGCCATGGGTTCCGCTATCATAGTCATGTTGGTTTCTGTGCTCCCGACCGAATTACATGCTGTAAGTGCTGTCAACATGACGAATAGGAGAATAGGTATACGTACACCTATTTGCTGCAACTGTGCCAACCACAACTTTGACAATAGCTGAATGCTAGTGTGTAGGAAAACCAGCGTGTTTTGCATAAATACTCCTTTCATGTACGTATCTACATACCGTCTTCTGATCTCTGTCTAGCAAATGATATGGATCAAGTTTTGCTCAGATGCAGCACATTGCTCTTGCGCTGATGTACTGCATCTGATAAATATATGTACCTTGCTGACGGACAGTGATCCATCATGATACCAGCCACTGTGCCAGCACTGCAATGCCAGAAACAGCTACGGCACGAGTTGTTCTAGGCGGGTCGCCTCGGTGCGCAAACGCTCCAAATGCCGAGTCAGTCGATCTTGATGTACCTTAACAAACGCTGTTTCTTTATCGACACGTACCTCAGCGACAGTGATTTCTAATTCCACTTCCGTACCGCAAGTATCTGCCACGTCCATTGCTTGTTGATGTTGTTGTGTAAGTTCAGTGATAATTGCTTCTTGAAGGGTTGCCTGATCAAGTGCAGCAAGCAAATCGCGAGGTGATGCGTATTCATAGCCGCGATCCTGCATACAGGCGGACCAGCGTTGCTCTGCGGCTTTGACGCGTTCATCTTGCATAACTGATCGGCGCATGGCAATATACTGCTCATTGAGGTCACTCTGGGCAGCATAAACACCACGGATAGTCCGAAACGCCTCACCACTGCACCCGCCACCGGTCGGACTGTCTGGATCATGCAATCGATCTGCCCTTGGGTCATTCGGATCTGGTATGCCATACAATGCGAGGTAGTATGCCCGGCGCTCGTCTGGCTCCAGGGACTCGGCATACTCAGCGTTAGGATCAATCAAGGGCTTGGGCGTTTCTCCAGGCGAGATTATCTCGTCAATGCGGATTGGCGGTACTGCTGTGTAGGGCAGATCCTGTTGTCCCATACATCGAGCGATCAATTGCTCTCGTGCAAGGGACTCTCGATCAAATCGAGCCTCATCTGCCTGCATGTTGTGACCAAACCCCGGATACACTGCAAGTGGGGATTTTGCCAATATGTCTGCGGCTTTTGGCACATGCGAAATCTCGGCACTAATCGAACTCCATGCGGCGAACAGAGCCAATCCTGCTCCTACGAGGATAAGTAAAATGCGACGCATACTATCATCTCCTTAGAAATAGTATTCATAACGAGCAGACATTACTGCTCACCGAGGATATCCGAGAAACTGATCGATGGCCCATCCCATTCGCCATGGCCAGGAATAGTCGTTA
>CAKZMO010000760.1 GCA_937128595.1 uncultured cyanobacterium
CGTGGGAGCTGAACGCCCTTCGAGCCAAGCTCATGACCCACCCGCGCTATAAAAGCATTCCCTCAATGCAACCGGAAGCTAAGAAGACGGCGATCGCCTTTCATGCCAAGGACGACTATGCCGAGATTAGAGCGCAAGTCTTTGAGCTAATTCACTCTTTTGATATCAAAGTTTTCGTTGCCATTCGCAGTAAGGCAGATATCGCGGAGGCTGCCAAGGCAAACTTCAAGAGCTTGGGCAAAAAGTTACAGCAAAACGCAATTTATGACGATTTGATCAAGCGTCTATTCAGAAATTTGCTGCACAAAGCAGATGTTGTTCAGATTGCTATTGCCAGACGAGGCAAAGAAGCCCGTGAAGACGCTTTAGAACAGGCCATCAACCAGGCCCAGAAGAACTTTGAGGCCAAATGGAAAATCAGCTCAAACAGCTCAATTTTGATAGAACCTGCCTATCCATCGCAGGTTGCAGGGTTACAAGTCGTTGATTACTACCTTTGGGCACTGCAACGCCTTTACGAGCGAGAGGAAGATCAATTCTTCAAGCCACTTGCTCAACAGTACAGGCTGATTATGGATTTGGACGACAAACGCAACAAAGGCTATGGAGAGTGGTATGGCGATCGCAATCCGTTAACCCTAGAAAAACTTAAGAGGGGCTAGATCTAAGTAGGGTCGCCACTCAGACACACGGCATGAAGCCGACGTTCGCCCCTCTAATGCCCAGTTTAGCCTATATGAATAAGCGGACGCTTAAATCCTGCGCGATCGCCCCCTCCCCTGTCCCTTCATAATAGAAATAGATCGACGCTCCGTTCCGATGCCGTGAAGGATAGCCCGCGATGGATTTGGTTTTGTGCCACATGACGGCAGATTTTGATACCTTGGGTGCTGCCGTGGGGGTGACGCGATTGTTGCCGGGGGCGCGGATTGTCTTGACAGGGGGCTGTCACCCGACCGTGCGAGAGTTTTTGGCGCTGCATCGCGACGAATATGCCTTGATTGAGCGGCGATCGGTGAGTCCGGAAGAGATTCGCTCCATTACCGTGGTCGATACTCAATGGCGCGATCGCCTGGGCAAAGCGGCGGAGTGGCTGGATTTGCCTGGAGTTGAGGTGGTGGTGTATGACCATCATTTGGGTGCTGGTGATGAAGCGGATAATCAACAATCGTCTCAGGCTCAAGGAGATATTCGCGCTGATCAGATGCATCTCGAATCCGTGGGGTCTACGGCGACGCTGATTGCTGAACGGCTCCAGACGGAAGGCATTTCGCTCAACCCGATTGAGGCGACGGCGATGGCGTTGGGGGTGCATGTCGATACGGGGTCGCTCACCTTCGACCATACGACCGTGCGAGATGCAGCGGCGCTGACCTGGCTAATGGAGCAGGGAGCCTCTCCCCGCGTCATTTCAGAATATGTGGAGCCGGGGCTGTCGCCTCAGCTTCAGGATTTGCTGCCTGTGGCCATCGAGTCGTTAAGTTCCACACCTGTGGAAGGTGTGACGGTGGCGTGGGTGCTGCTGTCTGTGGAGACGTATATTCCGGGACTGTCGAGCCTGACTTCTCAAGTGATGAGTCTGACCGAGAGTGATGTATTACTGTTGGCGGCGAGATATCCCGTGACGGATGGGGAAGAGCGCTTGACCGTGATTGGGCGATCGCGCGGTGGCACCTTTGGCAAAGCTCATCTAGAGCAGGTCAATTTGGGCGTTCTGTTTCGTGAGGTGGGCGGCGGCGGGCATGGGAAAGCTGCTGCGGTGACTTTGAGAGGGGTCGATCCGGAGCAAGTGTTGGCCGAACTTGTGGAGCGGGTGAAAGCGCAGATTCCCCATCCGCCGACGGCTCGGGAGCTGATGTCGTCGCCTGTGCGGACGGTGCGGCCTCAGACCACCATTGCCGAAGCTCACCGGATTTTGTTGCGATATGGTCATTCTGGATTGTCTGTGGTGGATGATGGCGATCGCCTGGTTGGAATCATTTCTCGTCGCGATCTCGACATTGCCCTGCACCACAACTTCAGTCATGCTCCAGTCAAAGGATTCATGACCACGAACCTGAAAACGATTGAGCCGGATACCTCCTTGCCAGAGATTGAGTCGCTGATGGTGACGTACGACATCGGACGACTGCCCGTGCTGGATGGCGAGGATCTAGTGGGCATCGTGACGCGGACGGATGTGCTGCGGCAGCTTCATCAGGAGCATCTATCTGCGTCGAGTTTAGGACGCGATCGCTCTTCGACTCACTGTCCGTTACCTCTCGCGATGCAAAATCGGCTGCGCGATCGCCTGTCGCCGTCTTTGTGGACGTTGCTATCGGAGGTGGCGACCGCTGCTGAAAGCAGAGGCTGGCAGCTTTATTTGGTGGGTGGAGCAGTTCGAGATTTGTTGTTAGCGGAGGACAGCGAAGATCTGCGTCTTGAAGATATTGATCTCGTCGTAGACGGGTTTCATCAGGCGGCAGACGATGCGGCTGGGGTAGAGCTAGCTCAGGTGCTGCAAGAGCATTATTCAAATGTGAAGCTGCAAGTTCACGGCAAATTTCAGACAGCGGCGTTGCTGTGGCACAACGATCCTCAACTCGGATCGCTCTGGCTCGATATTGCTACGGCTCGTACGGAGTTCTATCCCTACCCAGCAGCAAATCCAGAGGTGGAGGCCAGCTCCATCCGTCAAGATCTCTACCGTCGCGATTTCACCATCAACGCCCTCGCTATTCGACTCACGGCTCCTCGACCGGGAGAACTGCTCGATTTCTTTGGCGGCCTGCTTGACCTGAGAAACCATCAGATTCGAGTGCTGCATACCAACAGCTTTATCGAAGACCCGACTCGCATTTTTCGCGCGGTGCGATTTGCCGTGCGACTGGGATTTACCATCGATCCTCAAACGGAGAACCACATTCACCATGCGATCGCCAGCGGCGTTTATCGACGAATGCAGGAGAAAGTGGCAACGCTGCCTGCCCTGCAAACGCGGCTCAAGCGCGAACTGAAATATATTTTAGAAGCTCCCTATTGGCAGCAAGCAGTGCAGTTGCTGGATCGGCTGAACGCATTCCAGTGCATTCATCCCAGTCTCAAGCTCACGGCTGAACTGCGGCATCAGCTTCGGCTTGTGGCTCGCTGGCTCAAGCGATTCGATACGGAACAACAGGTCGAACACTGGAACGTTTTGCTAGAGGTAATTTTGGCTGATCTTGAACCTGAATACCGTCATGTAGTTTCGGTTCATCTCCAGCTTGCCGAGGACAATATCCACCGGTTGACTCACTTGGCTAAAACCGAGGCTAATATTCGGACTCAACTCTCTCAGTGCGATCGCCCCAGCAAAATCGCTGAGCTGCTGAAATCCTATGATCTGCAAACACTGATTCTCGTCGCAGTACGGTGCGATCGCCAGCAGCGCCCTAGCATCTGGCATTACCTGATCCACTTAGCCTC
>CAKZMO010000761.1 GCA_937128595.1 uncultured cyanobacterium
TCACGTCACGAGGACACTAGAACCTAAATCTAGCGCGTCTACCAATTCCGCCACATCCGCTTTCGTGCGCTCTTCATCATAGCAAAGCTATCTACCAAAATGATGGAAGAAAGTGCAAAAAACGAAAATTCTTTTCAATTAGTATTGAATCGCGACTTGTAAGCCGCCGTGTTCAAGGGACTGAGTCAGCGCTGTGAGAATCTGAATAAGCTCTAGTCCGACTGCCCCTGTTGAGATGGAGGCAGACTCTTTCAACTGAATTTGCGTTAGGAAGTGGGTACAAACACGCTTTAGAGGTTCCCCAGGTTCCAGCGCTACCACTAGCTGTTCCTGGTCTGTAGGGTAAAAGATCCCGTCCTCTGATCGCAGCTTTCCTCTCAGCAACGTCAAAGGCTGAAGCCGCATCTCGTCGAAAACAAGTGTTCCCGCCTGACCCACTAAGCAAAGTCGGCGCTGTTTATCAGGGTTTAGCCAGCACAAATGTAGAGTGGCTTGAAACCCGCAGGGATACGTTAACGTTGCCCACACTACGTCAGGCAATCCCGGAGAATGCGAAACGGGATGTGCAGCTTTGGTCTGTAGCCAGATGGTTCCTGTGGCTTGAGCTTGTATCGGGCGATCGCCCAGCCAGTGATTGAAGATGGCGATATCGTGAATGGCAAGATCCCATAGGGCATCGACATCAGAGCGCACCGGACCAAGGTGCGTGCGGGTCGCGTATCCATATCGCAAAGACCCAATGTCGTGGGATTGGAGAAGCTGTTTGCCTGCTGCAACGGCAGGATGGAACAGGTAAGTGTGATCAACGAGCAGCAATTGATTCTGAGACTCTGCGAGGGCACACAATTGCTCAGCTTCTTCTACGTTTAACGTCATCGGTTTTTCGACCAGGACATGTAATCCATGCTCAATGGCTGCCCGAATCAGAGCGGTATGGGTGGAAGCTGGAGTGGCGATCGCCACCGCTTCGACTCCTAGAGTGGCGATCGCCACTTGCCAATGCTCGGTCAGCACAACCTCTGCTGGAATTTTGCAGCGATGGGCGACTCCGGAGAGATGGTCAGAATTAGGGTCAGCGATCGCCACAATGCGGCAGTGAGGTAATTTGGCAAAATTTCGCACGAGATGGTTGCCCCAGCGTCCCGCTCCCAAGATGGCTAAGCCGATTGTGCGATCGCCCATGTCTAATTCGGCTCTAGTTCAAAAATGGAGGGATGGATGGCTGCGAATTCTGAGAGCTAGGCATGTCCTGTAGCTCTTGATAGGCCATTTGAGCGGCAGCTTGCTCTGCCAACTTCTTAGACTGTCCTTTGCCCTTGCCCCAGCGTCTTCCCTGAAACCAGACTTCTGCTAAAAACCGTTCGCGATCGCCATGAGATTGCCCAATCTCTGTAACGCGATATTCAGGCAGGGTGTGATAGTTGGCCTGGGTCCAAACCTGAAGCGCACCCTTGTAGTTTTGAAGAGTCGGGTCTTGGCGAACGGTTTCAGCGAGTTCGCTCAAGCGCACATCGAGCCACGGACGCACCAAAGATAAATCGGACGTGCTCAAATAGAGGGCGGCTAAGACGGCTTCAAAGGCAGCAGCTAATCGGGTTTCCTCGCCAATGGTATCGTTGGCCGCGCTAGCCGCAACCCGCAAATAGCGTCCCAAGTCATAACTTTCAGCAATTTGTGAGAGTGTGCGATCGCTCACTAATACAGAGCGAACGGCAGACAGTTCTCCCTCCGAAGCTTGGGGAAATCGCTCGAACAGAAAATCTGCCGCTGCGAGACGAATCACTGCATCGCCAACAAATTCGAGCTGCTCGTAGTTAAGTTCTGGAGAAAAGGTCGCATGGGTCAGGGCCCGATCGAGCAAGGCCCACCTGATCGGAGATGGGTTGAGAATTCCTAACTTGCTAATGAACCGAGTAAGCTGCTTTTGGCGGCGTGGATCGAGCATAGGCACACAAAACAAAGTATCGAAAGAATAAAAGGTAACCTCAAACCGCAATGGAGTCACTAAAGCATGGAGGCGGACAGCATCGAAAGCCAGATGACCGAAAAGTTAGCCCCGCGAATTAAACCAAGCGGGATGCCGAAGTCGGGAGCATCCCTCATTTGCAAGTTTATCGATGGGTATAGTACGGGCACTCTGCCCACGGTGGCAACGCTTCTCTATCAGGAGAAATGGGACGCTCGCACTGCACAGATGCACCTGGGATGCACCCGCCGAGGTTTCCCTCGAAGTCAGCCTCGAACGTTAGGCAAAATCGAAATGAACTAGCATTTTAGGTTGGAAGGAGTCGGACATAAGCCGGGTTCTGTTCTACCTCTGCGGTTTGCAAAGATAGGGAAGTTATCTATCTGGGATGCCTGTTACCAGACACCTCGTGCGGTACTTTCTAGCGAAACAGGAAAAAGGTCAACCCTTGTTTCTTCGACCTTGCTCCCAACCGGGGTTTACCGAGCCAGCACCTCTCGATGCTGCTGGTGCGCTCTTACCGCACCCTTGCACCCTTACCTGTGCGCAACGCTTTGATGAATCACCAATGGTGAAACCGTCAAAACAACGCCATCGGCGGTATGTTTCTGTGGCACTATCCTCACGGTCGCCCGCACTGGGCATTACCCAGCAAGTCTGACCTTTCGGGAGCCCGGACTTTCCTCAGGCGATCGCCTGCAACCTCCTCGCCTACTCCTTCCTATCTCCAGTCTACGAATAGGACAGCCATAAGAACAACTCCAATTTTTATCTTGTGGCAGAACATTCTAGATTGAGCCGTGGCAAGCACCTCTGAAACGGGCGATCGCATGACTTTATGCCGCGATTAGAGCGAATTGACGTCAGAGATACATCTTTTTGGCGTTAGCTTCCGTATTGTTATGAGATCGTCATGTTCTAAGTTCTCTTTGAGTTCGTTCTCTTTTAACCTTTGCGGCTCTGGTTGGCTCAGGTTTCTGAGGCCAGTTCTGGAGAATTCTGAATGTGACGCACCCTATTCAACGCGCTATCGCTGGCTCATGCAAAGCTCTTTTGAGCGGATTATCACAGGAATCCTCTTCTTCGTCATCACGGTTGTTCTAGCCGTTGTTGGATATTCTTGGCTGGGCTGGGATTTATTTGATGCTTTCTATATGGTGGTGATCACCATTTTTGGTGTTGGGTATGGCGAAGTCAAACCCCTAGATACTCCCAGCGAACGCATTTTCACCATCATTGTCATTTTTGCTGGGTTTATCTCAGTTGCCTATATCGTCGGAGGATTTGTGCAAATGATGATGGAGGGCGAAATCAATCGAGCTTTCGATGCCCATCGCAAAACTCAAGAAATTGGGAAGCTAAAAGACCACGTCATTATCTGTGGATTTGGGCGGATCGGGCAAATGCTGGCTCAAGAGTTACAGGAGGTGAAGCGTCCTTTTATTGTGATCGACAGTTCTCCTGAGCAAGTGACCAAAGCGGAAGAACTGGGCTGTCTGTCTCATTTAGGAACCGTTACCGATGAAGACGTGCTGCAATATGCAGGCATTTTGAAAGCGAAGACCTTGGCGACGGTGCTGGCCGACGATGCGCTCAATGTATTCATCACGCTGACGGCTAGAGGATTGAACCCCAGTTTGGCTATTTTGGCGATGGGTGAGCTGCCCTCAACGGAAAAAAAGCTGCGGCTAGCAGGAGCTGACCACGTGGTACTACCTGCGGCGATTAGTGCTCAGCGGATGACCAATCTGATCACGCGCCCCACAACGGTTGATTTTCTCGACCAGAATGGAGAGCGATCGCACCTTGATAACATGCTGGATCAAATTAGTTTGCGCATCGACGAGCTGACGATTCCAACCGATTCTCCTTTAGCCGGAGCGACCCTGGACGACATCGAAGTTCAGGGCGATCGCAGTTTCATTATTCTCGCGGTTCGCTGTGCTGACCATACGGTCGTCAACCGCCCACCGTCAACATTGGTGCTCAAAGGCGGCGATACTGTGATTGTCTTGGGTCAAAAAGGAGCCATTCCAAAACTTGCTCGCTTCTACGATCTAAAGCGAAACTTGCGCTATCGAGGAGCGCGGGCATAATTACAAAAGGTTGAGGCCAAGGAGCATAAAGCACGAGGCAAATAAAAGTGCTTAGAAAGCGATCGCCTGCTGATCAGCTCCGAAGGGCTCGTCGCTTCCGATCACCATAGGACGTGGCCCGACAAAACAAGACGACACCTCGGATACCATCGCAGTGTCTTCCGAAATGAAATGAACGACCTGAAAGATTTGTCGCGGTGAGTCTTCGTTGGTGGTGTTGCGAATACCCATAAAAAGCCCGTGGGTGGCATCGTCGTATGAGAAGGCGGTCACATACTCACCCGAGCGATCGCCATCAAGGGCTGTCCACTCTGGGTATGTAACTGCTGGAAACAAGAAGATAGGCGGTTCTTGGTTGTCCCGCAGGGGATAGACGTTGTGAGTTTCTAAATTCGGCAACAAAGAATTCGTAATCGTCAAAATCCAATCACCCGCATGGTCATTGGAGACGGGAAGCATATTACCCGCATCGTCAAATTTGGCAATGCCGCTGAGCCAGTAGGTGTAGCGATGTCCCCACTCTATGGTGTCAAGAGTGGCCGTCGCCATACAGTTCACGACTTGACGTTCAAGTTCAGGTTCGGGGGCTTCAGGATCAAGTGCTGGCACGTCTACTTCTGGCTCCGTGTCTTCCGGTTCCGTGACTTGCGCTATGGCTGAAGCCGTTCCTACGATCCCCATGGTCGCGGTTAGAAGGGCGATCGCTGCGCCAATTCTGAATCTGGAATTGCGATGAAGCTGAGTAGGCCAATGTTGTTGAACCATCGGGAGAACCTGCATGAACGTTAATCGTCTCAAACCCATCACTCATTCTATTCGTATCCAGCATATAAGCAACATCTACGGATGCGACAAGGCACGAAAGTGATGAGAAAGTGAGTTTAGCGTTCTGGAGTTGACATCCTCCTGAAGCACCGCAATCCTGCTCTGACTAGCTCATTACGATAATCTACTGACAGGAGTGTGTTTGCCTCAGCAAAAGGGCCGTGATGTTACCTCCTAACTACAAACAATGGCCTGGAACTGCTGCGCCTTCATCCACCTTGACCATGGCTCGGTTGACATTTAAGAGGATGTTTGAAAAGTATTAGACAACACGCTGGAACAAGACTGATCCCC
>CAKZMO010000762.1 GCA_937128595.1 uncultured cyanobacterium
TCAAGTCTATAGTGCTGTGTCGCAAACCATCGGCACCATTCACAGTGCTGGAGGGCATGGTGGTCGCGTCAGCGGGTCAACACGGCCCATGCGCGATTTATCAGGATTTGACAGCTTAAACGCAGTTGAAGCAACATGCCAGATTTCTGCCAGTCTCGGCTATGAGATTCCAGAAGACGTGGGGCTATTCTTCAACCGTGATACCGGCGAAGCAAATACAGTCAACGAAATTGTCGACAAGATTTGCGCGCATATTGAGCAAATGGAAAGTGCATAACCATGAACAAGTCAGTGGATATTGGAAAACGGCTAAGACTGGCACGGGAGCAAGCGGGACTGTCACAAAGTCAGGTTGCAAAGCTGCTCGGTGTGCACCGTCCTACGATTTCTGAAATGGAAGCTGGTCGGCGCAAGGTTACCGCAGAGGAGTTAAGCGAACTGGCTCGCATCTATGATGTACGAATGGGATGGTTGGCAGTTGCGGATGAGGTAAACGTGGATGAGAGAAAAGACCGGATTGAATTCGCTGCCCGTCAGTTATCCAAGATGTCAGATGAAGACCTCGATAAGCTGTTGAATCTTCTTTCAACGCTGCGCCAAGAGGATGACGAATCATAGGGATCTAATCTGGAGTTTCAAGGAAGATAGAATTGCTAACATTCAGAAAACGACAATCACTCGCACGTGACGCAATGAAAACTGCAGGGCGCATTCGTAGCCAGACGCTCAAGCTCGATTTATTAGCACCAATCAATATTTATGACGTTGCGGAACGACTGGGTGTGCGCGTCGTGTTTGACGACTTAAAGACAGCCGAAGGTGCCTACTTCAAAGGAAATCCAGCCAGTATTGTGATCACCTCCTTGCGGCCCCCGGGTAGACAAGCTTTCACCTGTGGGCATGAGTTTGGACACCATGTTTTCAAGCATGGCGACAGAATGGATGAAGTCATGAACTGGGGTTCAAACGAAGCAGAGGAGTTTTTGGTGAATTGCTTTGCTGGCTATCTTATGATGCCGCCCACAGTGGTCGGGCATTCCTTCACAATTCGTGGTTGGAATCTGGATAATCCGACCCCAAAACAAGCGTTTATTGTAGCTGGAGTCTTGGGCGTGGGCTACACCTCATTGCTTAACCACATGACATATGCCTTGAATAAACTGGATGCGAGACAATTCAAACAGCTTCAGTCGGTTCAACCCAAAAACATTCGTGCAGAGCTTCTAGGTGTGCCTGTCGAGGAGAATGTTATTTTTGTTGATGAGCACTGGCCAACAGCGGAAATATCTGTTGATGCGGAAGTAGATGACTACATTGTTGTACCGCATGGCACAATTGTGGAGGGCGGTGTGGTCAGGCATGTTGAGCGCAATGATGCTGGCGAAATCTTTCAAGGTGTTTGCCCAGGAAAAGGTCGTTTCATGAACTCACGGTTAGACTGGGCGGTCTACACCCGGATATCGCGACGCAATTATACTGGTTTTGCCCGGTATCGATTTTGGGAAGATGAGGAATTCGATGATGAATAGGGCAGAGACACTGTTTGCTGAAAACATATCCGATGCCTGGTCCAAAGTATTCCTCAGAGTGCATGAACACTCTGCCTCCGACCCTCTGACCGATCTAACCGTATCAATTGCTGTCTATGGGGAAGAAGATGATCTGTTCTCGTCATCAAGTAATGAAGTTCCAGAAATTCGACAGGCACTTGATGACTGTTTGGTGACGAAAGGTCTATCGTCTGTTCAAACAGTTGCCAGCACAATTTTTCCCATTTCACTCTGGAATTGCGAAAACTCTTCCAGTGTCTTGTATCGACGATACGCAGACATCTGGCATCGGATTCGCAAGCGTCCGCCCAACCGCAATGGGACCTATTTTCAACGCATGATTGCTTATGGCTGGGAAGAAGCCAGAGAAGAAGCACTATTTGAGGGCAAACGGTGTAATCAATTGCAGCATGTGATTGACACGTTTAGAGATGGCAATAAGAGGCGGAGTGCCTTACAAGCCTCTATATTTAATCCGCATGTTGATCACACCCATCAGAGACAAAAGGGCTTCCCCTGTATGCAACATGTACATTTCATGCCTGAAGACGATGGTTTGATTATAACAGGTGTCTACGCCACACAATATATATTCGAGAAAGCTTACGGCAACTATCTGGGACTCTATCACTTGGGCAAATTCATGGCACATGAGATGGGGATGAAGCTGTTGCAAGTGCGTTGCAAGGCCAGCCGAGTCAAACATGCCGGGAATACGCCCAAGAAAGACTTTGATCAGCTGGTTGACGTACTCAAATCGCTACAGTAATTAACCATTCAAAGGACAGGCTATTTCAATGCAAAAGAAAGCACATCTCTTCATATTTGAGGGCGTTGACGGGGTAGGAAAAACGACGCTTGCTCACCAAACGGTGACGTATTTACAGGCAAACAACCTGCCGTGTGTGTATCTGTCTTCCCCAGGCAGTATCGAAGGTACCCTAGGTGAACACGTCTATCGTCTGCATCATAATGAACTCGATGTCGACGCAAAGAAGACCGAAGCAACCAGTTTACAGGCACTTCACATCGCTGCCCATATGGATACCATCGAAAATCACATCAAGCCTGCACTCAACGCTGGAACAAATATCGTTTTGGATCGAACATGGTGGTCTACCCTGGTCTATGGTCGTGTTTATGGTGCAAATCGGCGAGCGTTGGATCTCCTGGTTGAAGCCGAGAAAGCCTTCTGGGGTGAGTTATATCCTGATATTGTCTTCCTCGTCCATCGATCTGAACCAGTTGAGCGTGAACTTACAGACATCTGGAAAGAGTTAGCTCTCGAATACCATGCTGTATTCGAGGCGAACCAGGATTCGATACCCTGCCATAAGATCGAAAACGCGCAGTCACTAGAGAACGCAATGGAACGAATAACCCAGCAAATCATCCTGGAAACAGGCTGGGAGTTAATAGGGGATTATGACCAACTAAAAAAAAAGCTGTGACTCCTGTCAGTTTAAATAAGGGACAACGGTTTTCTAGCCTGGCACCAGCAGAAACGACCCATGTCTATGACAGTTATTGGATGTTTGCCGCTGAACGCCAATCGATCTTCTTTGAGCGCGTGGCAGGGAATCCACCGCCATGGACCAGGGATCCGGTACTTGCCAAACATCGGTTTACCAATGCGTACAGGGCATCCGATAGGGTCAGCCAGTATTTAATTCAAAAGGTGATTTACAAGGATACAACCTTAACACAGGAAGATGTATTTTTCCGCATCATTCTCTTCAAAATATTTAATAAAATTCGCACGTGGGAGATTCTCGAAAAGCATTTAGGTGAGATTCACTATGAAGATTATAGTTATGCTGAATACGACAGAATCATCACACGGGAAATGGAAAAGGGTAACTCGGTATTCTCGGCAGCTTACATCATGCCATCGGGTTCGCGTGCTTTCGGCAATGCCAAAAAGCATCGTAATTATCTCAAACTATTGGAAAAGATGATGAACGAGGATGTACCGAAAAAGGTGTCGGATGCCAGAAGAATGCGCGATGCCTTTGACATTTTGCTAAGCTATCCTTCCATTGGCGAATTCCTAGCATATCAATTTGTCACTGATCTTAATTATAGCTGCCTCACAAACTTCTCCGAAATGGAATTTGTCATGCCGGGTCCAGGTGCCAGAAGTGGGATACGCAAATGCTTTAAGACAATGGGTGGACTCAGCGAGATGGAGATCATCCAACTTGTTGCGGAAAGGCAAGAAGAAGAATTTGAGAAGCGTAACATTGATTTCCAGTCACTGTGGGGCAGGCCACTACAGTTGATTGATTGTCAAAACTTGTTCTGTGAGGTCGATAAGTACGCACGGGTCGTACATCCTGATGTGCAAGGCATTGGCAAGCGATCCCGTATTAAGCAGAAGTACAGTTACGAAGCAAAATCACAACTGCCTTACTGGTATCCACCGAAATGGGGCATAAACGAAGCAATTCAAGAGCTTGAGGAAAACGTCGATGGAGATTAATGGCACGACTGCGAATGATGTTTGGCAGAAGGCATACCTCGCTCTGCAAGACAACCCTGCGGCGCGGCAACAGCAGAGTCGCACGGGATTAACGATGGAGCTCATGCGTGCCATGCTTTCGATTGAAGAACCGAGGGAACGGTGGATTGTCAGGCGTGTACCAGGAATTAATCCAGCATTTGCGCTGGCTGAAGTGATCTGGATTGTAACGGGGCGTGACGACGCTCAATTCCTAAACCACTGGAATGCTCAATTGCCAAAGTATGCTGGTACAGATGACTGTTACCACGGCGCATATGGACACCGATTAAGGCGAAAGTTCAACTTTGATCAGTTGGAACGTGCGTTTTCAACTTTGAACAACAATCCAGAATCTAGACAAGTTGTACTGCAAATATGGGACGCACAATCAGACTTTCCAATGAAAGACGGTCAACCTGTAGCGCAAGATATTCCATGCAATACCCACGCCTACCTGAAAGTACGTGATGGCAAGCTAGAGTGGACACAAATGATGCGAAGCAACGATGTCATGCGGGGCCTCCCTTATAACGTGATCCAGTTTACATCGCTGCAAGAAATTCTTGCGGGCTGGCTTAATTTAGAAGTTGGAACGTATGGTCACTATAGTGATAGTTTGCATCTGTACGAGGCAGATGCAGATGACTTTTCTCTGAACGATAACGATGGAGTAGAAACCTATCCGAATACGGATGATCTACGTTTATCCAAATCAGTATCGGACCAATGCTTTGCCACGCTCGGACAGGCAATCGATACCATCGTGTTTAACCGCTGTAGTCAACCCGAATTGCTGGAAATTGTGCAAGAAGCTGGATTACCCACTGCGTATCAACACTGGCTCTATATTATTGGCGCAGAAGAGTCCCGGCGACAAAACTGGGCAGAAATTCAAAAAACTTTGATCCAGCGTATTTCAAACCCTGCTTTACAGCAAGTCTGGCGACAGTGGGAGATGCGATTCCGACAGCCACAGGTCACAAGCTCACGCATAGGAGTGAATCGAAATGACTGAGATATCACATCACACCTAGTTTCTCGCTGTAGGCAAGGCCTCTGTAAATTTTACAAAATCTTTATCGCATTCATTCAGGGAACGTCACTTCTACCCTGAAACTAGCTTCAAATTGCCTAAAATTACGTACCATATCATATGAGGATAAATTCATGGCAAACCAATCAACATCATCCAAACACCTTTTCACTGAGTTATACCCGATTCGTGTAGCAACACTGCCCAGGTTATCCGCGTTTCGGCTTGATACAGGTACCTCGAATGCGTCGCGTCTTGGTTGGAAAGTGGCTTATCGTATGCAGAGACTTCTCACCGGACACTGGATTTGGACACAGAATCGTCTTGTAACGGATGTACAAATCGATGATGACAAGGTTCAAGAAACTCTCGAAGCTTTGTGGCAGTCAAAGACCATCGATTTCGGACATATTAGACAGATACAACGTGATATACAGTGGCAACACACACCACTGAACATCGCCGAATTCGCTGCAAACGGACTTCTATCTGACCTGGATTCTGCAATAAAGAATCAACTTAAGCAGCACCACAGGAAGATCAGAAACGGTTACGTCGAACGAGACTATTACATTCGTGGCTGGCAATTCAACGACAAACCAGTTGTGTCAATCTCAATTTCCTCGTCTGTTTATTCAAATTATGTTCTGGCTAATCTGGCTCGGACTATAGGTGATACCAGTCGGTTGTTGAATTTATTCGTTCGCGATGTCACATCGGACTATAAAGGAGAAATCGTTGAAATCATTGGCTCTTTAGCTGAACATCGAGATCGTCTCCTGAAATGGACGACTCGCGATAACATGCGACAACGGATAGAGCGCGCTCCAAATGATGATCTGGTGCTGAAGGTCAAGAACGCATTTAACGACGGTTACGACTACATATCGTCCGCATTGCAACTAGTTGTTCGTACCAAAGACTATGAACGTCTGAACATCAACGCGCAAGAAGCACTGAGTGTGCTTCAACTTAAGCCACAATATCGGGCAGATATTGTTCAGGAAATTGCTGAAATCATCGCCAATGCGGGTTACATCCGTAGTCAGCCCATTAGTGCAACTCAATTTGCCAGTAACTTTATCGTCGCGAATGATATTGATTTTGCCCCGTCCGCGAGATTAGGTAACGATCATATATGCAAAGCTGATGTCAGAACCATCCTGCGAGCCTTGCGCGAAAATCCAGTCTACCGCCGAAGTCCTGAACTCATTGGAAAACCCATTAGAATTGGCGTACTTAATCTCATTGGCGATCATCCGCTCGGCAGACAATATCTTGGTTCGATTCGCGAAGAGCTTCGCGCAATCAACTTTGAGGTTGAATTTACAACTGTTGCGCGTGCGACTCCTCAGTCACAATTTGAACTGGAAAAAGCGATTGATTCTCTGGCCGAAGACAACCCGCATATTATCATGGGTATCCTACCTGCATCACCGCATAACAACGAGGATGATCGCTCAGATTCGCTGTATTCGCAATTGAAAAGTTATCTGCTCAAGCATGATTTGCAAAGTCAATTTGTCGATGAGACAACGTTGGGCAATCAATATGCCTTATCAAATATAATTCTTGGGATCATTGGAAAGATTGGTAATGTGCCGTATGTTCTAGCGGAAAGACTATCATATGCTGATATTGTTGCGGGTATTGATGTTGCTCGCATTCCCACAGTACGCCGCTCCGGTAGTATAAATATCCCGGCTGTTACTCGTGTCTACACAGCAGAAGGCGACTTTCTACGTTACATCCTCAGTGATGGCCCAATTGAGGGTGAAACGTTAAGCAAGAATATCTTGCGTCAATTGTTTCCAGCACGATACTTTGCAGACAAACGTGCGGTAATCCATCGTGATGGACCCTGGCGCGGTTCGGAAAAACAACATTTGTATGAATGGGCTGAGGAAATAGGTGGAACGTTCTACTTGATCGAAGTGATCAAATCAGGTGTGCCTCGTCTTTATGCAGTCCGTTCAACCGTTGAACGTCCACAAAAGGGCAGTGCGCTTATTCTGAGCGATGAAGAGGCTTTTTTGGTTTCTTCGCTATCACCGCACAAGAACTCCACACCGCGCCCGCTTCTCATTCGTACTGACAGTAATCTATCAATTGAACATGCTCTTCATTCGGTGCTTTCAATGACGATTTTGCACTACGGATCAATATTGCAGCCAAGGCTTCCGATTACAATACATTATAGTGACAAGATTGGTTATTTAGCTTTGCAAGGTGTCAAACCAAGTGATACCGAGGGGACTAAACCCTACTGGCTTTAGAACGACCATATTATTCCAGTGAAGAAGTTTTTTTCTTTTGAACTGCAAGGAGACTGGTTAGTTGGTCATCCCTGATATAGCTTGAACTTTCGTAGAACTTCCCAACGTTACCAAGCTGAAAGTATCAAATAATGCCAAGCTTTTTAAGAAGTAAAGAGGCTTCATAGACGCTTATCGGTGCGCGGGTCGAACCATCTAGAACACCAATGTAATCCTGCGTCGTTTTGACATCAACATGTCCCAGGTTCTGCCGGATGACCTCGGTCGGGATGTCCGCCAGGAACAGATTACGTGCGTAGCTACGGCGTAGATCATGGGGTGTGACAGTGGTCGGCACGCCATCAATTGAAATTGGGTAGCGCTTCAGCATCCGCTGGACGCTGCGCGTGGTCATTGGCTTGCTTGTTGTACGCTGATCGACCATATCGCCGCGACCGCGCCACATAGCGGTGAATACCGGACCCGCCTCACGATCACCCATCCAGATTTCCACAATCTGCCGCGCCCAGAGCATATCGCCGAAGGGCACCATCCGCGCTTTAGCGCCTTTGCCCGACTGCACCCGCAGTGCCGGAACGCTTCCATAAGTCTGATAGAGATCATCTATCACCAGCTTCACAATCTCCCCTTCACGTAGACCGGTCAATTTTTAGTAAATGGCCGAGAACGCACGGTTGAGTGATTCATTTTAGCGATCTTCTGTGAATCAAAATGGTTTTGGATCCATCTTTCCCCGTCCTTGTGGTTTGAACGCTATCAATCGATAAGAAGTTTCCAGTGTCTCCGCCGACTTGTTCTCGTTCAGCACCTCAAACCTTCTGTGAACTAATCTGGAGGACTTGTTCGGTGCTAAATCGAGCGATTTTGCTTCAGGTTGTCCAATATGATTCACAGAAGATACCGTCTGTGTACCACCTAACCGTGCGTTTTCGGCCATCTGCTATTGGTTGACCTACACCGGTGTACGGGTCGGTGAACTGGTTCAGGTTCGGTTGCAGGATGTTGAC
>CAKZMO010000763.1 GCA_937128595.1 uncultured cyanobacterium
GCGCGGCTTCTCCATCAATATCTGTCCTAACCTATCTGCGCATTGCTATAGCTGTAGTTAGCTCATTAGTTAGCTCATTTGTCTCCTAGACATTTTTCGTGTCTGTGTAGCGTGCAGCCCCAAAAATGCCCTAGAGCAACGGGTTATATAGCAATCTCAAACGATTTGTGGGATGTCAAAGATTGTTAAATAAAAGGAAAACTTATGGTTTAGATTTATCATTGCTTTACAAAATCACGCAGCATAACGTGATTTTAGATGCATTTCAAGATAGACTTAATTGCATGAAGTTTGAGGTATTGATAGATTTCTGTCTATGAAAGTAGCGCGGGGCGGCGATCGCTTTTCAACACCATTCGAAGAGTCGCCATCTCTGAACATCTTATTGACAGGCTCTTGCGTAACACCCGTGTTGTTGAGGTGAAGCGCTTCACCCTTACTCTCTTCAGTTTTAAGATCACTCATCACAAGATTTGATCAAGGAGGAACTACACTGTGGATTTCTTATCCAATTTCTTGACCCTCTTTTTGGGGAAGTTGCAGTCCCCAACACTTGGTTTTCTCATTGGCGGTATGATCATTGCCGCTCTCAATAGCCGGTTAACCATTCCCGATTCGATTTATAAGTTCATCGTTTTCATGCTGCTCATCAAAGTTGGACTGAGTGGCGGTATTGCAATCCGCAATGCCAATCTAGCGGAGATGTTGTTGCCAGCGCTTTTCGCTGTGATCATTGGCATTCTGATCGTGTTCATAGCGCGCTATACACTGGCTCAAATGCCGGGTGTCAAACCCTTAGATGCTATTGCGACCGGGGGATTGTTCGGTGCTGTAAGTGGCTCGACTCTCGCTGCTGGCATCACGCTACTAGAAACGGAAGGCTTAGAATATGAGGCGTGGTCAGCTGCACTCTATCCTTTCATGGACATTCCGGCGCTTGTTACCGCGATCGTCTTAGCAAGCATTTATGCTGGTAAGCAAAAGCCTCTTGGTAAGGAAGAAACTCTTAGCAAGCAGGCAGTCGCCGCAGGCGGCGGGTATTCTAGCGAGTCAGGCGGTTCTTCAGATGGGTATCCTAGCACTGCAAGCGAGTATCGAGTCCAACAAAGTCAGCGCGTCAGAATATGGCCCATTGTCAAGGAAAGTCTTCAGGGGTCTGCTCTCTCGGCTTTGCTGCTTGGTCTCGCACTGGGTATTTTTACCAGACCAGAGAGTGTCTATGAGAGCTTCTTTAATCCTGGTTTCCGTGGATTGCTGTCGATTCTGATGTTGGTTATGGGTATGGAAGCCTGGGCAAGACTGGGTGAATTACGCAAGGTGGGTCAGTGGTATGTTCTATACGCGATCGCAGCGCCGTTGCTCCACGGATTCATCGGTTTTGGTCTCGGCTATGTTGCACATATCATTACAGGCTTCAGCCCCGGCGGTGTTGTACTCTTGTCTGTTATCGCTGCTTCCAGTTCAGATATTTCAGGCCCACCTACCCTACGCGCTGGTATTCCCAAAGCAAACCCCTCCGCCTACATCGGTTCGTCTACAGCTGTCGGCACACCCATTGCCTTGGCTGTCTGTATCCCACTCTTCATTGGGCTTGCTCAGGCAACGATGGGTGGTGGCTGATCCTAGATGTCTTACTGTCCGTCGGTACTCTCTTGAACAGAGGACAACACGTCAGTAACATCACGCCCTATTGCTCGGTGTTGCCGTTTCCCTAAGTTTTTTATGCCATTCAATGAATACATACGTAAGGAGGTAACTTACAATGGCTAAGACAGCAAGCAAGCTCGTTATCGTCACAGAAAAGTTACTGCTGAAAAAGATCGCCAAAATTATCGACGAAGCTGGTGCGACCGGTTACACAGCGGTAGACGCTGGTGGTAGAGGCAGTCGTAATGTCCGCTCATCAGGGCAGCCCAGCATTTCCGATACCCAGTCGAATATAAAAATCGAGGTGCTCACCGAAAATCGGGATATGGCTCTGAAGATCTCGGATCGGCTCGCATTGGAGTTTTTCGACGATTATTCGGGCATTGCCTATATCTGTGACGCGGAGGTACTGTATGCGCACAAATTCTGTGGGCCAGATGGCTGTTAAATCAAGATGACGCAGACCTAAAAAGCCGGGGGCACGTCCCCGGCTTTTTAGTGGCCGCAATTCGCGCCCATAAGACATTGAAACTAGTGAAAACATCGTTCTGTCTGACGACGACGCACTCAACCAAAGGTAAGCGGCAGGCCACAGCGATAAACCATCACAATCGCTGTCATGCGCGAGGAGGGCTCCCATCTGCAAACCCATGTGTAAACGAATGTGCGGCGATCGCCTCAACCCAGCTCGAGTCAATACTAATGAGACTTGAGTTCGGGGTAAGTCTGAACGTCAACTGTCTTGGCCTGACTGTGATTGCGACTACTGTGTAGGAAGCACATGGCGGTCAATTGCAATCTAGGAAAGTACGGAAGCCAATCCTGTTGCACCTTTTGAATGTAGTCAGTTTCGAAATTGCGGTTACACGAGTGATGAAAGCCAATCAGGATCGTCATAATTTCGCTCAGGCATAGGCCGCTATGAGCCTGTAGACCCCTGCACAGCAAGTGATGTTCCTAGGCTGGCTCAAACTTTTGGCAAAAGTCATCGCAGAAAAGGTCTTCTAGACTAATCATGGGTATAGCGAGTAAGCGAGTAGGTGAGATGTTGCTACTTCCCACCTACCTGTTAGCCCCTTCTCTTATCCCGAACTCACATTCCTTCGGTCACAGTCCCAACGCTTGTCTTTGAGTCTCGTCGTAGCGAGCCCGACTCCAATTCGTCGCAGTTCGAAGTTGCTCTGCTGTCCAGCCCGTTGCCCCAGACAAATCGGCTCCTTCCAAATTCGTGCCTGTCAGGTTCGCGTTTTGCAAGCTAGCACCTCGCAAATTGGCATCACTCAAATCAGTACACCGCCGCAGGGCAGTGTCTGAAAAGGCGCAACTCAGGTTCCCGTCTGACAGGTCAGCCGCTTCGAGGTTGGCCTCCGTCAGATTGACGCCCAAGAGTCTCGCTCGACTGAGAGTGGCATTTTGCAGTTGAGCATCGCGCAAGTCTGTACAAGTGAGAACCGTATTGACGGGATTTTTGCCTGTGGCACTCCCTGTCCCGACTTCGATGCGATCGCAACTCAAATCCGCTTCCGAAAGATTGGCTCCGCTGAGTTGGGCCTGTCGCAATTTCGCTCCTTGCAAACTCGATCTCATAAGCTGGGCCTGCTCTAAGTTCGCTTCGCTCAGTTCTGCCCGGTTAAGATTGATACTCGTCAACACTTCATCTGGCACAATCGCGTGGGCTTTTTCAAATGCCCGTTTGCTCTCTCCACAGGCCGCCGTTGACCACACGGTTTCTCTTCCGTTAGTCGAAACGGCACACTGATATTGAGTATGGGTATCTAGAAAGGTCGGAATATCGGTCGAAACAACTCGATCACATCCTGTGTTGAAGGTGGCGTTGTTTTCGGCTGGACTCGTTTCATCATCAAGGCGACACACTTCAATCAGCGTGCGATCGTCGTACAGTGCCCCATTTAATTCTACGTCGGTCAAAAGTGCCCGCCCAAAGTGAGTGGGACTGGTCTCTTGCCCTCCTCGTAGATTAGAACGGCTGAGGTTTGCTTTTCTAAAGCTGGCGGGCTGCAAACATTCACTCCGACGAGTTAAGCCAAGCTGAAACCAGCCCGAAAACTGCTGTTCTGGAGGACAGTAGAAACTGGCTCCTGCCAGATCAGCCTCCTCCAGCGTGGCTCCCTCAAAGTTAACGCCTTGGAGACTCGCGTTGCGCAAGCGCGATCGCTGTAGTTGTGAGCCTTGAAGCTGTGCTCCTTGGAGATTGGCACTCCAGAGCTTCGTGTCCTGCATCCGCGAATTTCGCAAATCGGCCCATTGCAGATCGAGTTCAGGCAAGTGGGCATTGGTAATGTCTAGACCCCGCAAACTGACGCAGTCTGGGAAAAATCCGCCGATCAGAGGAAAGCTCCGCCAGTTGACCTGTACGAGACTCAAGGCATCCGTTGCTTTACTGGGAAAATTCGAGGAAAAGAGCCGAGACTCGCTGTAGGTGGCTTGGTGCTCCGCATCTAAAGAACGGCAGCCCTCTGCCAACGTTTGTAGAGCTTGAATGCGTCCGGCGCTTTCGGTTGAACCTTTATTCCCTGTAATAATCTGCCATGCTTGAGTGTGAGCCTCTTGCTGGCGCGAGTCAGCCTCCAGAATAAAGAGAACAATTCCCCAAAAGATCGTGAGACTACCGAGAATAGTCCCGAGGGTTTTTGTCCCTCGCCAAAGTGTGCCACAGACCGCACGAACTCCTTTCGCCTGTTGACGCTCAAATTCTTTAAATAGTTCTCGATACTCGTCGGTGTCAATTTCAGACGCTTTTGCCCGTTGGATTAGGCGATAGTTTCGCTCGATTGGATCGCGGGTCGAGGCAATTTTCTTAAATTCGTCGTTGAGCCGCTGTAGTAGTTGCTCGTGAGCTGCATCGGTGTGGTGGGCGTAGAGAGAACAATATTCCTCAAACAGAGCGCGATATTCTGTCGCTGGGAGAAAAGAGGCATTGGCACGCTGGCGAAGCTGATAGTTCTGTTCCAGGAAATCGCTTGTTTGACACAGCTCAGCAAATTCTTGACGCAATTGCTCAAGCTCGGCGGTGGGTTGAGGCGAGGATGCGGTGAATGATTCTGTAAGCTGCTCGGAGAGAGAGGCATCTGAAGTCGGTTCTGACCTATGACGGTGATCCGGCTCATCTAAATGCTGAGGCTTATCTGGGTGAGAATCTGAAGCTGGCGGCTCGGAGGAGTGCTTGGAATGAGGAGAATTGGGGTTTGGGGGGGGGTGGCTCATGGTCAAGGCTCTGGAGACTCTAAGTCAAAGCGCAATCAATAGGTTAAGGCGATTTCTGGAAACAAATTACCGATCGATAGTGCGTTACGCTTCGCTAACAGCATCCTACAAACGGCATGTTTTTTCTCGAAAAGCACCTCAGGCGATCGCACTTGCTTCCCCGACCCTAACGAAAAGGCATTTTCGTCAATCGGAGAGCGTGATGCTTTCAAAACTGTCTACTCTGCTTCTCTTATTCTGATTATTCTGATGATCGCGTAGCAGGCGGGGGGAGCACCTGATTTAGAGCATATAGAATGCCCAACCCGCCTAGGCTGCTGACCGCGAGCGCCAACCAGAAACCGTGGGCAACCTGGGCAGACTGGTCAAGAGCCCAGCCGCCTAAGGGGGGGCCAATAAAGTAGCCGATCGCCCAACATTGAGAATTAATCGACAGATAGACTCCCCTCATCGACTCAGGAGCAATATCAATAATAAAAGCAGAGGCAGAAGGGAGATAAGTGACGGTGGCGATCGCCAATACCGCTAGAGCCAGAGCCGCCCACAGCAAATACCCTCCCGATGCCGTCCCTGTGAGCACGATGCAGATAAAACCTGCTCCCCAAAGCAAAAGCGACAGCCCTAGAGCTTTGACCCGAGTGAGACGGTTGAGAAATCGCGCTACAGGCAACTGGCATAAGGCGGTCAGCGCCACGTGCCAGGTGAACAACGCGCTGATGATGGCGGTTGAGAATCCCGTCCCCTTTTCTCCCGCAGGAACAATGTTGCTGAAATAAAGCGGCATCGTGCTTTGTACCTGGGCAAGATACATCGTGATCAGCGTGTTGACGCAGGCAAAAATCCACAGTCGGCGATCGCCCAACGCCGTTTTCCACCCAGAGAAAAGAGAAGAAGATTGCCCTTCTGTTTGCAAAGTTTCGGCGATCGCCCAATAGATGATGCCGAAGAACAGGACATAGGTGACGCCATCGATCACAAAAAGCAGTCGATACTGTCCTGTGAGTTCAATCAGGGCTCCGCCGAGCACAATGCCTAAGCTGAGACCAAGGCTATCGGCTAGCCGCACCAAAGCAAACGCCTCATTGCGCTCATCCCCTGTGGTCAAATCAGCAACCACCGCCTCTGTGGCAGGCCAATATAGGCCAATGCCTAACCCCATCAGCATGTTACCGAGTACAAACAGAGGAAAGTTGAAGGCAGTGGCTAAGGCCACATCTGCCACCGCAGAAACCGCCGCAGAAGCAAGCAGCGTTTTGCGCCGTCCCCACCGAGGCGAATCAGAAGCAGAACCTCCGATAAATCGACCCACAACGCCTGAAATGGAACTGCTTCCTAGTCCGATGCCTACCGCTGTGGCGGACAACCCCACTTGATTGACGAAAAAGATCGGCGCGTAAAACAGCGTGAACCCATTTCCTAATTGAGACAAAAGACGACCAAAAGCCAAAATCCAGACTTGACGGTCGAGCTTAGGCAGCCACGAGAGCAACGAACGAAATCGAAAGTTCACAGAGTAACCCAGATAGACATTCAACGAGTGGACACAAGTGTCAGAATGGTGAGAGTCAGCCCCAGGGAAGCTGATGTCATCCCCCTTCATCACGTACACTTTGCGTGGCGAAGTCTTGTCATTGAGGGAATGAGTGAAATGTCCCAGCCCCAATCCCCTTTTATGTTTATCACCGATCTGGATCATACGCTGGTCGGTGATAACAATGCTCTAGCTGAGCTAAACCAGCAGCTTCAGCAGCATCGGCAAACCCACGGCACGGTGATTGTCTATTCCACAGGGCGATCGCTCACTCTTTATCGTCAACTTCTGACTGAAGTAGATTTACTAGAACCCGATTTTCTAGTGCTTTCCGTAGGCACTGTCATCTATTCGAAGGGCAGCGAGACTCCCAGCCAAGACTGGATTGACTATCTTTCCCCGGATTGGGATCGAACCAAAGTTGTGGCGATCGCCCAGTCGTTTCCAGCTCTGACCCCTCAACCGGAGTCAGAGCAAACGCAATTTAAAGCTAGTTATGTCATTGATGGTGAAGCGGCTCAGACTGTTTTGCCCCAACTTGAAACGGCCCTCCGAACTGCTCAGCTCGACACCCAGATTATCTACAGCAGTGCTCAAGATCTCGATATCCTCCCTCGGCGTGGCAACAAAGGAGCGGCGGTGGCCTTTTTGCAAGAGCAAGTGGGGATGAGTGGCGATCGCACAGTCGTTTGCGGCGACTCAGGCAACGATATTGCCATGTTTGAAGCAGCCGCAGCAAAAGGAATTGTGGTCGGCAATGCTAAACCTGAATTGCGCGGCTGGTACACCAATCAGGCAACAGCCGAAACTTATTTAGCCGACGCTCATTGTGCAGGTGGCATTTTAGAAGGACTACTCCACTTTAAATTCCTGGATTGAGTCCAGAGTCAGCCCCGCACGGAATACATGTGAAAGATAGGCACAGCAACAGAACCAAATAATGCTGACAGCCCTTAATCTTTGACAAATAAACTCGTCAATCGACTTTGATAGGGCAACAATTCAACCTTTTGACCGTTTATGTCTCAAAAAAATAAAAAAGGTTGATCAATCTCATGTGAGTGTTCTCAGAAACACCACAGCACGTCAACAAAACGCAGCTCAGAAGCTATGTATAGCAAGCTTTACAAGGATTTTTAATCTAGTAAAAATGACAATGCTGTTCTGTCTAAATGTTACGAACTCGTTTTATCCTTTGATCTTCAGAACAGTCTCCAGGTCTTGTACTGTTACCTCAGTACACTCTGTAAAGACATGGTTTAAATGGTAACGGTATCGAGGTGTTCAAGAATTTTAAGAAAACTTGAAAACTTAAAAGATTCAGAAGTAACGGCCAGATCAGGAATAAGTTTCTTAGGATATGGGATAGAAAATATGCACGACCTGCACAGTAAATAATGAAGGTTCATAATGAGGTCATCCCAAGATCACATCGTTACGCTGAATGACAAGATTGACTCTTTGCACCATGTCATTGATCAGCTGAGTGAGCGTTTCTCACTTTTCATGGTTGATCAAAAAGATCGGCAATCTGATGTCGGAACTCAGACAGGCCACGGAACTAGCCGTCATTATCAAGGTCGTATTAGAAACGCTTTTGAGGAAGAGATTATCAGCCACAAAGATGTTCTGAGTGAGGAAGATTACCTCATTGAGAGCGAACGTGTAGCAGGCGATCAGGTTCTTTCTTCTGAAGTTCAAGTTCAACGTCTTACTGCACAACTAACGGCTGCATACAATCGCATTGCAGCTCTTGAAGAACAGCTTCTTGCTCGCAGAGTTCACTAGCTACAACACTCCTTCGTTTAGGGTTGAGTAGAGAGTGACATGCAAAATAGAGCGTCGTTGGACGAAGCCGCAACTCAACATTCACAAAGAAATTACGTTGCACAGCATGGAATGATGTGGAAAGATTCAACTCATGGATGACCTGCTATAGGGGCATCGCATTGCGATGCCCCTACCAAAATCATTCTTCGAATGTGCAACGCCAAAAAATTGATGTCTAGTGTTCCTCTAACACAGTATCTACCAAATTAATGGTGTCACGACAATAGCTTCCTAAGGCACACGTCTTCTACTGTGCTGTTTTCATCCAGCATTGCAGTCAATAGAGCGGTAAAACGGCTTCAGTTCTATCGCTCTATTGATAGGAGGCGTCTGATATGAATAGAGTGGTACCGAAATGCTTCGTCTCAACTGCTGCAACGCTCTCAAAGCAATGTTAGGTGGATGAGTGAATTTCTTCAATCTACCCCTAACATCAGGCCATTTTGCATTCGAGAGTCGTCTGTTTTTGGGGAGCGACAATGCATGCGCTCCCCAAGTTTTTAGAAGCCTGTTTGATAGCTACAGCCATTAGCCGTAGAAGTCTCCAACCCAAGACTGAGTTGTAGTGTGACTGTTCACAGGATTCAGCATTGTTTCTGTCTAAGCTGCGATCACATCATCGACGGTGATCTCGTTGGGACGGATGCCTTGGAGAATGGCTACATCGCTATCTGTTGCGCGGATGAGAGTGTTGCTCCCCTGACGCTCAAAGCTCAATGCATCAAAGGTCAGTCCTCCGGTCAACACAAGCAAATCGCTGCCAGCTTTGAAATCGAAAATGGTATCAAGACCATTGCCTAGCTCTAGGGTAAAGCGATCGCTGCCCCCTTCTCCGAACAGTTCATCATTGCCTGAACCGCCTGTCAGCACATCATCCCCGCCGCCGCCGAGCAGAGCATCGTTGCCGCTGCCGCCAATGAGCTGATCGCCACCGCCATTTCCTCGGAGGGTGTCATCGCCGCTGCCGCCCTTTAGCCGGTCGCCGCTGCCGCCACCTCGAAGGGTATCATCGCGGCCTCCTCCGGCTAAGAGGTCTGCATCGCGACCACCCACGAGCAAATCGTCGCCGCTGCCGCCTTTGAGTTTGTCTTCACCCGCTCTACCCTTCAAGACATCTTCGCCCGCCTTACCCTTGATGAGATCATCGCCTGTGGTGCCTTTGAGAACGTTGGCTCGGCGATCGCCAACAATCACATCTCCTGGATTATTCGTGTTTCGTCCGGGTTCAATGCTGAAACGCTGACCGAAGATGCCGCTGTCGTCTCCATCTTGGGCAATGCTTTCCCAAACCACCAAGGTGTCGCCGTCCGCAGTCGTGGCGATCGCCGGGTTGTTTTGGCTGTTCTCTGTCTCGGTGTTGATTAGAAACTCAGAGCCGATGGGTTGTCCATTCGAACCGTAGTGGCGTCCATATACTCCTCGCTTATCACCATCCTGGTCAGAATTGCTCCATGTCACCATGAAGTTGCCATCCGCGTCGATGGCGATCGCCGGGGCAATTTGATTGCCGCCGCCCGTGGAGTTGACTTGGAACTCCTTGCCAATGGCCTTGCCGTCTGAATTGAAGCGCTGTCCGTAGATGCCGCTACCGCTTTTGTCTTGGTCGTCACTTTCCCAAGCCACCACAAAGCTGCCATTAGAGCCAAGGGCGATCGCCGAGTTATCTTGGTTGCCGCTGGTCTCGGTATTAACCTGAAACTCTTCACCTACTGCTACACCCTCAGCATTGAATCGCTGAGCAAAAATGCCGCGTCCATCACCATCTTGGTCTTCACTGTCCCACGTGATGATGAAGTTGCCATTGGCATCCATGGCGATCGCAGCTTCATCTTGAGATTCGTCAATCTCGGTATTGATCAAAATTTCGTCGCTGAGGGGCGTTCCGTTGGAGCTAAAGCGCTGGGCAAAAATACCGCTCTCATCGCCATCGTCCCCCGTCCAAGCCACAACAAAGCTGCCGTCTGCTGCGATCGCGACTTTGGGGGAGTCTTGGTCGCCACGGGTTGACGAGTTCACACGAAACTCTGGCCCAACGCGATCGCCTTCTGCGCTAAAGCGCTGCGCGTAGACTCCCTCGCCGCTACCATCAAGACCGTTGTCTTCCCACACGATGACAAACTCACCGCTGACATTCATGGCGATCGCCGCTGCGTCTTGTTTGCCATCAGTCGTTGTATTCACTCGGAATTCATCACCGACCGCTCGGCCCCTAGCATTAAATCGCTGAGCAAAGATTCCAGTTTTGTCGTCGTCCTGCCTATCACTTTCCCAAGTCACGACAAAGTTGCCCTGACCATCCATCGCAATGGCGGGAGAATCTTGATCCTTTTCTGTGAAGGTATTGATTTGAAATTCGCGACCCAGTGCTGTTGCCGTCATAGCTTTCCTTATGTGTTGAACACACTCGAATTCTGTTTGTTTACGTGAAAAATCACATGAGAGATTGAAGTCTGAAATTAGAGTCAGACGTTTTGTCTTTTGCTAGGCATGACCCCGTTTTAAGGCTTCTCTCAATCAGAGCAGACAGACATTGATGTCTGAGTTTTGTCCTCAAAAATCAACAGTTGAAATGAGTTGTTTTTAGCAGAATCCTCGAATGAGCACCAGTTTTGATACCCAAACAAATTCCTTGATTTTTAGCGCTATCAAATAAGGCTTAGTGTTTTGCACCTTGCCGCAGCTATCTTATTTGACTCTCTTTAGTTCCCTAGTAGTTCCACTCTTAATGCCGCTTTCTCGGCTGTCCTACAGGTGAATTTTTGGTGGTTTCCAAATGTCTCAAATCTCGTCTACAAGAGTCTCAATATCGAGAGACAATTCACGATTTGGATGCGTTATTCAAATGGGTCGTAGTTGTCAATAGAACCTCAAACAATGGCGCTTCATCCGTAAGTTCAAGTCTGTCGGTGCATCTCTGCTGTAAGCGCATCGACAAATTGCCGAGCCGATCGCCCCGATCGTCCATTGTGACGCGTTGCCCACTGTAGCGATCGCGCGGTCAGTTCCTCATCGGAAATGGGTAACTGAGCTTGTTGGGCTAGGTGAAACACAATATCGAGATAGGTCGCTTGATCCGCAGGTTCAAATGTCAATGTCAATCCAAAGCGATCGCTAAAGGAAAGTTTTTCCTGGAGGGTGTCCCAAGCGGAGACTTCTTCTACATCTTTGGGACGGGGGCGATCGCTGTGAAATTGGCGTACCAAGTGACGACGGTTAGAGGTGGCGTAAACCACCACATTTTGGGGCCGAGCGGTGAGACTCCCCTCCAGCATAACCTTGAGCGCTTTGTAAACATCGTCATCTTCTTCAAACGAGAGATCATCCACGAAAATGATGAATTTCTGAGGAAGATTGCGCATGTCATCCACCATCAATGGCAGATGCTGCAAATCTGATTTGGCGACCTCAATTAGCCGTAAACCGCGATCGCCATATTCATTCAGGAGCGCCTTGACCAAAGAAGATTTGCCCGATCCCCGACTGCCGTACAGCAACACGTTAAGCGCAGGATATCCCGCTAATAATGCTTCTGTATTCTGAATCAGAGCCTGACGCGGAGCCAAATATGCAGCGAGGTCATTGAGTCGAACTGGATCTGGATGAGAAATGCCGACGAGCATATGGCCGTGCCATCGCAAGGCTCGGTATTGTGCAAAAAGTCCAGCCCCAGCCTGATGATGGTAGGCTGCCAACGCTTCAGCAAGGGAACTCCAGTCTCCCGTAGAACTGAGTTTTTCCCAGATCGGGTGCGATCCCAGAGCCGCCAGTGATTTTTGTGGTGATTGTGTTGGGTTTCTATTCTTTGCGGGCAGGGGCAATTTAGAGGCTTGCTCGGGACTCCAAGGAATGGGGCGCACGTTTGACGAAAGACTTTGAATCCACTCACAAATCTGTTGCGGCGAACACTGACTCAGAGCCTTGAGCGCAGAGAGATCCTGGCAAACTGCGGCGGTAAGAGAAGAGGGCAAAGCGCTCCAGCCTTGGTGCTGTGACTGACGAGTGAAGGGGTTATCGTCCAGCAAAAGCCGCATTTGGATATAGTTGCACCAACTGTCGCCCCAGCTGGCTAACTGCTGAAACCAGCGGCCATAGGTTTGAAGACAGGCCAGCTCATCCTCTGAAGTTTGCAGCCGATCAAGTAGTTCGAGAAAGGTCTGACCTAGGGGATCATCGAACACGGAAGCATACAGCAACAGAGCGGCAGCTTGAAGCCTCAGTTGCCTGATGGCAGTCGTTGTGGCGATCGCTTCGGAAGAATTTGGCATTTGAAATTTGGCATCTGAGTGGACTTAGTTTTTAGCGATTAAAGAGGGTAAATGGTTTTCTGTCCTGATTTGATCCCCACAGATGGAAGAAAGAAATGGTAGATGCACCCTGATTCTAATCCCTGGCTTCGGCCAGGGATTTTCTTTTTAAAGGTTTCAAGCCTATCAACGGGTCACATCGCTTCAATGTGATGACCTAGTAATGATCTATTCAGACGGTATAGCAATGCGCAGATAGGTTAGGACAGATATTTATGGAGAAGCCGCGCACCGCGCGGCTTCTCCATAAACTATTGGTTTGATATCAGCGCGTAGCACTATATATTGACCCATGCCTGTTGTTGATTCGACGCGTGAGTCAAGTCCATCAGCCGCTGAGAATACAAGCCTTCTTCTAAGCAGGGAGCCGTGGATTTTCCCTGGGCAATGTCTTGCAACCAGTGATCGACAACGCGGATGAAGGGCGCTAGACGACCATCGGGATAGGTTTGCCCAAACTGAAGTCGCTGGGGAATGCTCATCTCTTCAAGCGGCTTGCCGTCTTGACTTCCCCAAAGCCTAAACCCATGAACATAATCGTTCTGGTTGTCGCTACCTAGAACGAGTGTGCCGCGATCGCCATATACTTCAACCCAGTGGCCTCGACCCTGATAAGTCACAGAACTCAATAGCACTTGGCAAGGCGTTCCATCTGCCATATCGAGCCAAATTCGGCAGGTATCGTCACTATCTACAGGCTTCATTTCCCCTGATTGAGGGTCGGGTCGCTCGGTGATCCCAGTGCTAAAGCTACCGCAGAGACGACTGACTGGGCCAAACAACCAGGCAAGATAGTCGAAGGTATGGGAGCCAAATGCACCCAAGGCTCCACCGCCAAGATCACGACGGGCATACCAGTTCCATGCTCGCTCTGGGTTTGCTCGTCCAGACGCAAGCCAGTCTACTTTGATAAACCGCTTTTTCCCAACATAGCCATCATCCAAAAGCTCCGCTAAGCGCATCCAGGCCGGTACGTAGCGAAATTCGAAATCTAGACAGGTGACGAGGTTTTTGGCGATCGCCAAATCCAGCAGTTCCTTGGCCTCTCCTGCGTTCAGCGTTGTTGGTTTTTCGATCAATAGATGTTTCCCGGCTTCGATCACCTGCTTTGCCATCTCGTAGTGAACGAAGGGTGGCGTTGCAATGCTGACCGCCTGTACTTCGGGGATCGCAAGCAAGTCTGCAACAGATGAACACGCGTTAGGAATCTGGTATTTGCTGGCGATCGCTTCTGCTTTTTGCGGATTCCGATTGTACACGGCAACCAGATGGGCTTCGGGATGAGTTTGAAACCCTGGGATATGGATTTTTTCTCCAAACCCCGTACCAATAACGCCGATGCCGATAGGAGACTGAACCATAGTGAGTCAAGATAACAAACAATATGCGGTACATCTTCTAGATCAAAGAAATGCCAAGAACCCTTAGAAAAACTGAGTCCAGAAGATTGTTTTAGAGACGGTTGTCTGAGGAAATCATACAACTTCCTTTGGTGAACATCGAGAACAGCAGGAACCTCAGAAATCTCAATTCACAAGGCTAAGTAAACGCGAGGCTGCTTCGTCCAAGGTTCGACCCACGGCAATCATGCCATCTTCGTGGCCTGCCATGACAAGAATTTTTTGTTCAGACAAACGGCTTTCTCGAAACAGTCGCCACATTTCATGAGCCATCGAAGGTGTTCCATAGGGCACATCAGCCCTTGTCGTGGGCAACCGATTCCGATAGTTTTGCCAAAGCTGGGAGTGATGAATATGAATGATCGCTTGAATGTCTGGATGAGCTTCATACAGTGCGGCGTGGGTCAAAGACTCTGAAGATGCCTTGATTGGCCCTGTGCAATGTAAGGAATTCTGTTCGACATCCCAACCATCGACGCGGGTATAGTGCTCTGGGGTTGTACGGCGTAAGTGCCCTGTTTGTGTTCCTGAGACGACAAATTCTCTGGAACCAATTTTCTGGCTGATGTTACCATAGCCAATTCCGTCGGGATAGACACCGATAAAACTGACCTCTGCCATCTGATCCCGGATGTTCATAAGGGAAGGCAGAATTGCATCGAGTCCGGAACCGTTTAACTGCTCCGTCCGCTGCCAATCGCAGAAAAATTTGATGACACCATCGTCATGCATGGAACCCCCTCACACTGATGCGTAAGTTTCTGTAGGAAAGAGCGATCGCAGTCCAGCTTCGGACGCTTCGCAAATTCCTTTTTCAGTAATCAGTCCTGTCACGAGACGAGCGGGAGTCACATCGAAGCCGTAATTTGCAGCGGGCGAAAACTCGGGACAAATCAACACTTCAGCGATTTGGGAATCAGATGAATCGTTGATGATCTTGCCACTCATGTGTTTGACTTCGCGATCGCTCCGCTGCTCAATCGGAATCTCTCGAATTCCATCCCCTAAATCCCAATCAATCGTTGAGGACGGCAACGCCACATAAAAGGGAACTCCATTATCCTTCGCGGCAAGAGCCTTGAGATACGTGCCAATTTTGTTTGCTACGTCGCCCTGACGAGTTGTGCGATCGCTCCCAACAATCACAATATCCACTGAGCCATGCTGCATTAAATGTCCCCCAGTGTTATCGGGGATCACCGTATGAGGAACGCCGTGCTGTCCTAATTCCCAAGCTGTCAGCTTCGCCCCTTGATTACGGGGGCGCGTTTCATCAACCCAAACATGCACTGGAATGCCGCCATCGTGGGCCTGATAGATGGGTGAAGTCGCAGTTCCCCAATCGACGCAGGCCAGCCAACCCGCGTTACAGTGAGTCAAAATATTGACTGTTTCTTGGGTCTTTTCGTAAATTTCTTGAATCAAACTTAAGCCGTGACGACCAATCTCATAACACTGGCTGACATCTTGCTCAATTAGGCGTTCGGCATTAGAACGTAAACGGTTGAGTGCTTCATCTGATGTGCTGCACTGATCTAAGACTGAAAGCTGTTGGGCGATCGCCCATTGCAAGTTCACCGCTGTAGGCCGCGTTGCTCCTAATCTCTGTGCTGCCGCTCGAATGCAATCGAGAAAGTTTTCTCGATCCTGAGACTCTAGTGCAGCTAGATACATGCCCATCGCTGCCGTTGCTCCAATTAGAGGAGCACCTCGCACAACCATATTTTTAATGGCGTAGGCTGCGTCATCGACATTGCTCAAGTTATGCCATCGGAAGTCGTGGGGAAGTTGCCGTTGGTCGATGACTTGGACAAGAGAAACTTCGTTCGGGTGGAAGCGAATCGTTCGGGTCGGGGTGCCATGAAGCTGCATTCTATCCTTCCAAAGGTTCACAGTTAGAACTCGTCATTGCTGCATTGGCAGCTATTGTTTCTAGTCTCTCACCCACCATGTCGTTGTGTGCGACACAAAGCTTCAAAATACTGCCCCAGCCTTGAACAACAATGCTTCAATCAGACGATTATCCGTCACAAATGAAGACGACGTTCCACTCAAACGGAACCTCGCCTTCTTTAGTACAAAATTTTGCTCGGCTAAAAGCTGTAAACCAAAGTCAGACTTTACAGCTTCACCTCAATATCGACCCCTGCAGGTAGATCCAGCTTCATCAAAGCATCAATCGTTTTTGATGAAGGCTGATAAATATCGATAATTCGTCGGTGAGTTCGGGTTTCAAAGTGCTCACGAGAATCTTTATCGACATGGGGCGATCGCAAAACGCAGTAAATTTTGCGCTTTGTCGGTAGTGGAATAGGGCCAATCGCTGTTGCGTTTGTACGATTTGCCGTGTCAACAATCTTCTCACAGGATGTATCAAGAAGACTGCGATCAAATGCTTTTAAACGAATACGAATTTTTTGCTGCTGAATCGTTGCCATGGGTTACGAAGATTGAATTAGGTTGTCAAGGTTCAGTCAAAACTGAGAAGTGACTAAGGCTATCGGTATCGCTTAACCTGACACCGATAGCCTTATTAAGTCATTGAATTAGGATCGTGCCTACTTCAAGATTTTGGAGACGACTCCTGCACCTACCGTACGACCACCTTCACGAATGGCAAAACGCATGCCTTGCTCAATCGCAATGGGGTTGATAAGTTCAACAGTCATTTTGATGCGATCGCCAGGCATCACCATTTCCACAGAACTACCATCGTCAGCTGTATATTGCTTAATGGTTCCGGTCACGTCAGTGGTTCGAATGTAGAACTGAGGGCGATATCCAGAGAAGAAAGGAGTGTGACGTCCACCCTCTTCTTTCTTGAGGATGTAAACCTCAGACTCAAACTGGGTATGAGGAGTGATTGAGCCAGGCTTGGCAATAACCATACCACGCTCAATGTCTTCCTTCTTAAAACCGCGAAGAAGAATACCAGCATTGTCCCCAGCCATTCCCTCTTCGAGGCTCTTACGGAACATCTCGATACCCGTTACCGTAGTCTTACGAGTGTCACGGATGCCGATAACCTCAATTTCTTCACCAACTTTGACGCGTCCTCTTTCAATCCGCCCAGTTGCAACAGTTCCACGTCCTGTAATAGAGAACACATCCTCAACAGCCATCAAGAAGGGCTTATCAACGTCCCGCTCAGGCGTAGGAATGTATGCGTCTACATTCTCCATCAAGTCGTAGATCTTCTGAACCCAGGGATCATCGCTTTTGCCTGCGTCAATGGCTTCAACAGCCATCAATGCAGAACCTGCAACGATAGGAATGTCATCACCAGGAAAGTCATAACTGCTCAAAAGCTCACGAACTTCTAGTTCAACAAGCTCCAAAAGCTCTTCGTCATCTACCTGGTCTTGCTTGTTTAAGAACACCACCAAACTAGGCACATTCACCTGACGAGCAAGAAGAATGTGTTCACGGGTTTGGGGCATAGGGCCATCAGCAGCGGAGACTACAAGAATTCCTCCATCCATCTGAGCTGCACCCGTGATCATGTTCTTCACATAGTCAGCGTGCCCTGGGCAGTCTACGTGAGCATAGTGACGGTTGTCAGTTTCGTACTCTACGTGAGCCGTGTTGATCGTGATACCACGAGCCTTTTCTTCAGGTGCAGCATCAATATCTTCGTACTTACTGGCCTTGTTAGTAGAGTCCTTTGCAGACAGCGCCATCGTAATAGCAGCTGTTAGCGTAGTCTTACCATGGTCGACATGACCGATGGTACCGATGTTAACGTGTGGCTTCTTTCTTTCGAACTTTTCACGTGCCATGAGTTACGTATCCCTTTCCTCTGAAATGTTATGCGTTCCCTTTAACTTTTGCGATGATTGTTTCAGCAACATTTTGAGGAACCTCATCATATTTGCTGAACTCCATCGAGAATATACCCCGACCTTGAGTCTTAGACCGAATGTCGGTTGCATATCCGAACATCTCCGCTAAGGGTACCTGTGCTGTCACCTTAGCGATCCCCCCATCGGAACCCATGCCCTCAATCTGCCCCCGACGAGAGTTTAAATCACCCATGACGTCTCCCAGAAAATCTTCTGGAACTTCGACCTCAACTTTCATCTTGGGCTCAAGAAGCACAGGTGATGCCTTCATGACGGCTTCTTTGATTGCCATGGAACCAGCAATCTTAAAAGCCATTTCTGAAGAGTCCACATCGTGATAAGACCCATCCACTAGAGTCGCCTTGAGATCGATCACCGGATACCCAGCCAATATACCAGACTCACAGGCTTCTTTCATGCCCTCTTCAGCAGGGCTGATATACTCTTTTGGGATTGTGCCTCCCACAATTTTTGAAACAAACTCAAAGCCACTTCCCGGCTCACTAGGCTCAAGCTTGATCACAACATGACCATACTGCCCTTTGCCTCCGCTCTGACGGATAAACTTACCCTCAGCACTAACCGATTTCCGGACGGTTTCCCGATACGCGACCTGGGGAGCTCCAATATTCGCCTCAACCTTAAACTCTCTTAGCATCCGATCGACGAGAATTTCAAGGTGTAACTCTCCCATACCCGCAATAACTGTCTGATTTGTTTCAGGATCAGTGTTTACCCGAAATGTTGGGTCTTCTTCAGACAAAGATTGAAGAGCTTTTGAGAGCTTCTCCATATCTTGCTTGGTTTTGGGCTCAACTGCAACCGAGATAACAGGTTCTGGAATGTAGAGAGACTCCAAGATGACCGGAGACGTACCATCACAAAGCGTGTCACCAGTGAAGGTATTTTTCAATCCAAGCACTGCGCCTAAGTCTCCAGCACGCAGCTCATCGACTTCGCTTCTATCGTCAGCCTTGAGAATAATCAAGCGAGAGATGCGCTCTTTCTGTTCTTTTGTCGAATTGAGAATGTAGCTTCCCTTTGAAAGCACACCTGAATACACTCGAATGAATGTTAACCGACCATATGGGTCAGACATAATCTTGAATGCAAGTGCTGAGAAGGGCGCTTCGTCGGAGGAATGACGAACCACTTCGCTGCCATCAGGCGACAGCCCCTGAATAGGGGGAACATCAATCGGAGCGGGCATGTAATCAACTACAGCATCTAAAAGCAGCTGAACACCCTTGTTTTTGAAGGCGGAACCACACAGTAGCGGAACCATCTTTCCGGTGTTGGTTGCCTTGCGAATACCAGCAACGATCTCCTCTACAGATAATTCTTCACCTTCGAGATACTTCAGCATCAACTCATCATCAGCCTCAGAAACCGATTCAATCAACTTTGTTCGATACTCTTGAGCTAGTTCAGAAACATCCTCAGGGATCTCGACATCGTCCATATCCATGCCGAGGTCGTCGTTGTAGATGCGTGCACGCATGTTGACCAAGTCAACAACTCCCCTAAAGCGATCCTCGCTTCCGATGGGCAACTGAATGGGAACTGCATTCGCTCGCAGGCGATCGCGCAGTTGGTCGTAAACTTTGTAGAAGTTTGCTCCAGTGCGATCCATCTTATTAACGAACGCAATGCGAGGTACGTGATAGCGGTCAGCTTGCCGCCATACTGTTTCAGATTGAGGCTGAACCCCGCCGACGGAACAGAAAACCGCAATTACCCCATCCAGCACTCGCATAGAGCGCTCAACCTCGATTGTGAAATCGACATGTCCTGGGGTATCGATGATATTGATCCGATGATCTCTCCAGTTGGTGCTGATAGCTGCTGCGGTGATGGTAATACCACGTTCACGCTCTTGTGCCATCCAGTCTGTGACAGCAGTTCCCTCGTGAACCTCACCGATTTTGTGAACCACACCAGAATAAAACAGGATTCTTTCTGTGGTCGTCGTCTTCCCCGCATCTATGTGCGCGGCGATTCCAATATTGCGTACCCGTGTGAGCGGGATGTTACGCGCCACATTTACCTCCTTTGCCTCTACCGTTGCCCTAACGACACTTTTTAGACTTATTATCTGTGTTCGTCAGACCACCGCTCCTTGGGGAATGAGTTTCCGAACCATTAAAAAACAGACTTCTTAGTATCGATAGTGGGCAAATGCTTTGTTCGCTTCAGCCATTCGATGGGTTTCTTCTCGTCTGCGTATTGCACTACCCGTTTCGTTCGCAGCATCCATCAATTCATTAGCCAGCTTCATAGACATCGTTCGTCCTGAACGCTGACGAGAGAATTGGATAAGCCAACGCAATGCTAAGGCAATACCTCGGTCAGAGCGAACTTCCATCGGCACTTGATAAGTAGCACCACCGACTCGTCGGGCTTTAACTTCGACCAAAGGAGTTGCGTTTCGGACTGCCTGCTCGAACGTTTCTAGGGGATCAGAACCAGTACGCTCTTGAATAATTTTGAACGCATCATAGATAATGCGATAGGCAACTGATTTCTTACCACTTTTCATGATACGACTTACCATCATGTTTACAAGACGACTGTTGTAAACAGGATCGGGGTTGATGCGACGCTTTTGGGCTGCTGTACGACGAGACATGACTTATCAGAGTAGGTTAAGAGTGTATGTACGTGCGAGATAATTCTAAATTGGAATCGGCTGAAAATTTTTGAAGCGAGACATCTTATGAGATAAACCCCGTTCTAAAACGTGATGTAAAGACTTTACGCGTTTCGTTCAGCCGACTTAGAACAGCTTCGATAAAGATTCAGCCTTTGACTAACAGGCAAACCTTAATAGCCCAAGGACAGTAGCTGACGCTACGTGACTCAGAATATAAGCGTTGTTGGACGGCAGAGCAGAAACCATCATCCTAGGTTTTAGGACGCTTAGCTCCGTACTTCGAACGTCCTTGTCGCCGATCCTTCACACCTGCCGTGTCTAGCGTTCCACGGATAATATGATACCGAACCCCAGGCAAATCTTTTACCCGTCCACCTCGAATCATAACAACGGAATGTTCTTGCAAATTGTGACCGATTCCTGGAATGTAAGCAGTCACCTCGAAACCAGACGTCAGGCGAACACGAGCCACTTTCCTTAAAGCCGAATTTGGCTTCTTGGGCGTGGTTGTGTAGACCCTAGTGCATACTCCTCGGCGCTGAGGGCAGCCTTTTAGGGCGGGAGATTTTGTCTTTTGAGTGACTTTACTGCGCTCATCGCGGATGAGCTGCTGGATAGTTGGCATAGAAGCTGACTCTTTGAGTTATTTTCCTTTGGTTGATCCCTGCGCTTTAACTGGCATTCCGTTCAGGGCGTCAGAAAAATTTCAACAGTCTATGAAATTAGCATTCTTAGCTGTTACCTGTCAATTCCTGACCTAATCTATCATACCGCTTTTGCCCCTAAAGGGGTCTCTGCCTCAACTGGCAGCACAGAGAAAGAGTTACTGCAGCTACAGGTTTGTGTCACGTTCGGATTTTGAAATCGAAATCCCCCGCCCATCAGGTCTTCAGAGTAATCAATGATGAGACCTTGCAAATAGCCTTGCTTCCCAGGCTCAATGAGAATGCATAAGTCATCGTCTCTACACATCTGATCACTAGTTTGGATTTCTTCTGTAAGAGACAATTGATAGTACAGTCCCAAGCATCCTCCAGACCCAATATTCATTCGAATTTTTGGATCTCGGATAGATTGGCGATCGCCCATTCGCCGAATTTCCCGTCGGGCTGCAGGAGTAAAGTGAATCATGAGAGTCGCTTGTCTAGAACTGTGTCGAGGTGCAGTCTCATCGCACCATAGTGTGACTATTAAAGCAAAACCGGGTTCACTCTGTTCGAGTTAACCCGATTTAAACTGAATTCGAAGGTGTTTATGGTTGAAGAAATCAGCGAATGCAACGCATCGACATCTAAGACCTTAGTCTACTTCGCGCGGGCGTAGTCGTCTTGAAAACGAACAATGTCATCTTCGCCAAGATATTCCCCGTTTTGAACTTCAATCAAAATCAGGGGAAGGACTCCAGGGTTCTCTAGTCGATGGCTGGAGCAAGGAGGCACATACGTGGACTGGTTGCTGCTAAGGAGAGTGTCTTTTTCGTTGCAGGTGACTCTAGCTGTTCCAGATACGACAATCCAGTGCTCACTGCGATGATGGTGCATTTGAAGACTGAGTCGATGTCCAGGCTTTACCTCAATACGCTTGATTTTGTATCCGCGTCCTTCTTCTAGAACCGTGAATGAACCCCAAGGACGAAGTTCTGTTGCGGCAACGCTCTGTTCGACTGATGCAACACCTTTCAGCGCTTCTGAAATAGATGAACTGGAATGGTTGTCAGAATTAATTGTAGTTGCTTCTTTGGACTGAACCACGATCACTTCTCCTGGTCAATTGTCAATTTAGGATCTAAGTCAAGACGGTCAAAACTCTAGGCTAAGAAAAAACTGATGCAGTCAAACGGTATCGAATGAGTGAGACTAGCTTGCCCAAAGTCGAGATTACTATTAGCTTTCCCGGAAAATAAGGACAGGTAGCATGTCGGCTACATGCATTCGTCAACTGGTACAGAAATTGATAGGCCACACTTTCTTAAACACTGTGAGGACTAAAAGTGACTGAAAAGCTCGAGCCTTGAGTCTCTCTATTCCTCGTTTCGTGGACAGGCAACAAAGCTCACTTTGAACGCCACCACAGCTTTTGACGAATTATCTAATTTGAAAATAATTCTATTTTGTGCTTCCACTATTGGCCACTCTATCAATTGAGGAGAAAAGCCGTCATCCCACCTCGACTGAACTTCACACGAATTTCGTAATTTAGAGACGGTTTCACTAGGGTATTAATGTTTTGCACTGGGCTATCCGAACGGCGATCGCCCCGGTTACAGACATCAGGGAGCGATAAAGAGGCCAATTCCGTTGTGAACACGAGCGACGCTACTGGCAGGGCGATTAATCATTTGTCCACCCAAAATTAGAGATGCTGAATTCCCTCCGTCTAGGTTAAGGGCATCGGTAGCACCCATTTGATGCAGGATATGGGCCAACTCAGAAAGGGTAGGGCCAGAACCATTGACTCGTCGAGTAATCGTCAGCATCACGATATGGCCTGACTGCATTTTGGCGATCGCACTACGGGCAGCGCCCTGACGGGCAAATGCTGATGAAAACCCTTCACCCTCTGCATTCAAAACGATCTGGCGGTTCTGAATCAGCAGAGGGCCCGCTCCTACGATATGGCTGTATTGGTCGAAGATCGGAGGGACAGAGACAGAGTCTGGCTGTAGCTCTGACCCAATAGGCATTGCATCTGCCGCTGTTCGGTAAGATCGGGCTGCCAAAACATAGCCATCTCGTGGAATAGCAACCGACGAAGAACCTGCAGATTCGATTAGCTGCTTAGAAACGATCCGGTTATTTTGAACGGTTATCAAATTTTCATAATCCGTCAGTGGAGTGTAGCTTGCACCCCAGCTCGGCGTGTAGCGAGACAGTCCTGCTTGCACATAACCACTGTTGAGATGGAGGCTAGGAAAAGACTGGCCGCTATCTAATTGAAGGGTTTCACGAAGTGCAAGACGCCCAACACTCAGATCGGTTAGCTGATTCCAGGCGATCGCCCCTCGATTGAGAATGGGACCCGAAATCCACTCTCGATCTCGACGAATGGCTCCCAGCGGGAGTTGATTGTTGCGATTGAAAAAACCTGCATTGATGGCTGCAGTAGCCTGCCAGCGCTGGGCTGTAGAAGACAACGAAGCAATTCCTGGCATGGCCGATGGATTTGTCCAGATTGGCTTGACACTTACATTGGGCTGGCGGGGATCAATCTCCAGAAATACCACCGGAAACTGGTCAGAGCCCAAATTCATCACCCCCTGCCGCCACCACACCCCAGGCTGCCACTGAATCGTTTTTGCTTCCATGAAGCCTGGATTGATGTCCACGATCAAGCGCGGAGGCGAAGGAACCGTCCATACCCGCGCCTGATAGCGGTTAGAGAACCGTAAATCGAGCCGAGTCTGCGCCCCCTGCGGAGTTAGGGAGATTGAAGAAAGTGTATTGGTGAGATCAGGCTCTGGCACTGGCAAAGCGCTGGCGACACGAGCGTCTAGCGTGATAGAGACGCTGCCTGAATTTAAGTCCGTTTGAAACGGTGTAGGTTGATCTAAGTCGATGACGAGGCGATCGCCCCATGATTGGTTGCCGTGACGGAGACTCACAACTTGGCTAGGAGGAGTAGCGATCGCCAGTATGTCGCCCTGGGAACGGACTCGCCAATTGAGGGTTTGAGCCAGCGGTTCCAGATTGAGAGCGCGCCCCGTTCCGTCAAAATCTGTATCGAGTTGCAGTGGCGACACAGTCTCATCTGAAAACCACTGAATCGGTTGGGATGAGGGATCCTCGGTACTCAGTAGATCGAGGCCAACGCTCTGCATCAGCGTCGATTCTGCTAAGTGAATGCGATTGCCCTGCTTTGTCCAGCGCCCACTAACAGCGCGGCCATTGATCTGAATACGAGTTCCCTGCTGAGGCGTATTTTGCGTGAGCAAACGACGAATCGGGTTGAGTCCTGATGGAACGGTGGACGAAACCACAGGCGTATCTGGCGAGACACTCCCTGCGAAAGCTGATGATGCGTTCGGGTTCGGCGCGTTTGGATTCGAGTTCGAAGTTGCTGATGAGTCCGGCGCGACTTGGGATGACTTTGCTGGAACTTGCTGATGTCCCTGCAACATATCCACAATCAATAAGGCTGCAAACAACAGTAGCCAAAGTCGAGCAGTTTTGGGCGATCGCCCAAAACTTGATACGCGATGGCGATCGCCCGACCGGGATCTCCCCGGTTTCAAAGATTTAGGAGTTTCTGGGGTCATACTCGTGCTATTGCTTTGGGTAGCCACTCTAGAGAAGTTGACAATAAAGTCATCGGCACTGCTGCAAAGGGCATTTGTTCTGGACTTTCGAGCGAAGGGATAAAGTCAAACCGTGATGCAGTGACTGGTTTATCAGCATCAGTCCCCTTTATCTTGAGAAAAGAAAGCTATAGGATAAGAATTACTTATTCAAAGAATTCGATTCAGAGCAACACGTCGATGAGGCTCAAGAGGTTCTCGGCTCAATTCGAGGGCATACACCAGAGAGTCGAAGCTATCTCTATAATACATTTGCGCTAAATACTTCTGCAGATTGAAGCAATAGAAGCTATTGAAAATCTGGGTTTGAGCTAGATCAAGTCGATGTCGGTTAATCCGGCTATGGCATGGATTCAATCAAAACTTGTGGAAGGGAGAATATTTTCAGCACCTTATTCACAATGCTTTGAGTCCAAATGCATACCGCCACAATTGAAAAAAACTTTGGGCGTAGCGGCTAATCCGGATCAAGTGTCATCGTCTTGGTCAAATCTCGTTCTTTGTTAAGGAACGTTTCCTTTACGAGTCAGGCCAAATAAAAAGACGTATTCACAATCAGTTAGTTTCGTCTATATTCAAAAGTAATCATGGCGAACGATTTCGTCATCAAACTTGCAACAAACTGAGAAGTATTAGACAAGCATTGAGCATATTGGGCGTGCGATGCGACACAACGTTGCAGATCTCTTCAGCCTTTCTGTTGTCCATCAGCAGCTCAATTAGCATTTCTCTCTGAGAATTATTTTTTTAAGGTTCAAATTTATTTTCAAGGTGTGTGAATGAGACGGGTATCTATGAACAACATGAGCGCGAATCAACAGGGGGACATTCTGCGTCAAAGCGCACCGCAGGTCTACAACGGTCAACGATGGCTTGTGGAAGAGCGAGATGCTTGCGGTGTCGGCTTCATCGCTGATTTGCAAGCACGATCAAGCCATGACTTGGTCGAAAAGGCTCTAGGAGCGCTTTCTTGCTTAGAGCATCGAGGAGGGTGTAGCGCTGACCGTGATTCCGGCGATGGGGCGGGCGTGCTGACAGCTTTGCCTCGGAAAATTCTAGATGCGTGGCTTCAAGAGCAAGGAAAACCAGTTCCGTCCAAAGACGAGCTTGGCGTAGCAATGGTGTTTTTGCCCCAAGATGAGTCGCTGGCAGAGCTAACACGGACGGCTAGCAACGAAGTGCTTAGCGACGCTGGAATGACTGTTCTCGGATGGCGCTCTGTTCCTGTTCACCCAGAGTTTTTAGGGGTTCAAGCAAAAGAAAACCAGCCTGTTATCGAACAGCTTTTGGTACAAGCGCCTCAACGAGATGGAGTCGTCTTGACAGGCGATGCGTTTGAGCAAGAACTCTTTCTCGTGCGCCGTCAAATTCACAAGGCGGTGGATCAGCGACTTGGAATGGCAGAAGAAATTCCAGAAGAGCTAGAAGATTTTTATATCTGCTCCTTCTCAAGTCGTACGATTGTCTACAAAGGCATGGTGCGCTCTGAGATTCTCGGTGAGTTCTATGCCGATCTCACCCACATTGACTATGAAAGTCCGTTTGCATTTTACCATCGTCGCTTTAGCACCAACACCATGCCTCGTTGGCCATTGGCTCAGCCCATGCGGATGTTGGGTCACAACGGCGAGATCAATACTCTCGTCGGCAACATCAACTGGATGATGGCGCGGGAGGCGGATCTAGAACATCCAACTTGGAGCGATCGCCTCGACATCCTCAAGCCAACAGTTCGGGCTGAAAACAGCGACTCGGCTAACCTCGACAACGTGCTGGAGTTGCTGGTGAATTCTGGGCGATCGCCTCTCGAATCCATCATGATGATGGTTCCAGAATCCTATCGAAATCGGCCAGAGCTAGATAACTATCCTGAAATCATTGATTTCTACGAATACTATGGCGGTATTCAGGAACCTTGGGATGGCCCAGCCCTGCTCGTATTCAGCGATGGAAAAACGGTAGGCGCTTCGCTCGACCGTAATGGATTGCGCCCCGCTCGTTATGTCATTACCAACGACGGCTGCGTTATTGTTGCGTCTGAAGCTGGCGTGATTCCAGTTGTGGAAGAAGACGTGCTCGAAAAGGGACGTCTTGGCCCTGGACAGGCGATCGCGGTCGATTTGGAAAACCACGAAATTTTGCGGAATTGGGATATAAAACAGCGCATCGCAAAAAAACAGCCCTATGGACAGTGGCTGGCTGAAAACCGCCAAGAGCTGGAGGCTGGAGCCTACCTCTCTGAACCTCAGATGGACAGCGATGCAGTCCTTCGACAGCAATCTGCCTTTGGGTTCACCACGGAAGACGTGGAGATGATCATCGAGTCCATGGCGGCTCAGGGCAAAGAACCCACCTTTTGCATGGGTGACGATATCCCCTTGGCTATTCTGTCTGAGAAGCCTCGCCTTCTATACGATTATTTCAAGCAGCGGTTTGCCCAAATCACAAACCCAGCGATTGATCCCCTGAGAGAAAGCTTAGTGATGTCGCTAGCTATGCGGTTGGGAGCGAGGGGAAATTTGCTGGACGAGAAGCCAGAATATGCCCGCCAAATCAAGATTTCGAGTCCGCTGTTCAGCGAGTCAGAACTGGAGCAGTTGAAGCAATCGGCTTTGGGCACAACTACCTTGTCAACCCTGTATCCAGTGGTCAATGGCCCCTCAGGCCTGAAGCAAGCCGTGGATGAGCTGTGCCAAAAAGCGGATGCTGCAGTGAAGCAGGGAACCGAAATTTTGATCCTGAGCGATCGCCTTCTCCCTGACGGTTCTGAAAGTAGCGTGAGCGAAGAGTATACGTATCTCCCCCCGCTGTTCGTTGTGGGGGCTGTGCATCATCATCTGATTCAGCAAGGGCTGCGGATGAAAGTGTCTCTCGTGATTGACACCGCTCAGTGTTGGAGCACCCATCACTTTGCTTGCCTGGTAGGCTTTGGTGCCAGCGCCATTTGTCCCTACCTCACATGGGAAACCGTGCGTCAGTGGTGGGCTAGCTCGAAGACTCAAGGCATGATGTCGAAGGGGCGCATGGAGTCTCTCACCATTGAGGAAGCCCAAGCCAACTATCGCAAGTCCATTGAAGCTGGGTTGTTAAAGATTCTCTCGAAGATGGGAATTTCTCTGCTATCGAGCTACAACGGGGCGCAAATTTTTGAGGCTATTGGTATTGGCATGGATCTGCTGGAAACGGCCTTCCGAGGAACGACTTCTCGTGTGGGTGGCCTCAGCTTGGCCGACCTAGCTCAAGAAAATATTGCCATTCATCAACGAGCTTTTCCTGAACTCAATACGAAGAAGCTACAAAACTTTGGCTTCATCCAATATCGACCGGGTGGTGAGTATCACATGAACAGCCCGGAGATGTCGAAGGCTCTCCACAAGGCAGTCGCTGATAAGAATCCAGACCATTACGAACTCTATCAGCAGCATTTAGCAGGTCGTCCGCCGACAGCACTGCGCGATTTGCTCGACTTAGAGGGCGATCGCTCATCTATTCCTGTGGACGAGGTCGAGTCGGTCGAAGCGATTGTCAAGCGATTTTGCACGGGGGGAATGTCTCTGGGTGCCCTATCACGGGAAGCTCACGAGACCCTTGCTGTTGCCATGAATCGGATTGGCGGCAAGTCTAATTCGGGAGAAGGTGGCGAAGATCCCACTCGTTATAAAGTCCTGTCGGATGTGAACGGCGATGGTAAGTCGCAGCTCATGCCTCATCTCCACGGGCTACGCAATGGAGACACTGCGAGTTCGGCCATCAAGCAAATTGCGTCGGGTCGCTTTGGGGTGACTCCCGCTTATTTGATGAGCGGACAGCAGCTCGAAATCAAGGTGGCGCAGGGCGCAAAGCCTGGTGAAGGAGGTCAGCTTCCTGGTAAGAAGGTCAGTCCATACATTGCCATGTTGAGGCGTTCTAAGCCCGGAGTTCCCCTAATTTCTCCGCCTCCCCACCACGATATTTACTCGATTGAAGACCTAGCTCAGCTGATCTTTGACCTGCATCAGATTAATCCAGAGGCAAAAGTCTCTGTGAAGCTGGTGGCAGAGATCGGCATTGGCACCATTGCGGCTGGAGTCGCCAAGGCCAACGCCGATGTCATCCAAATTTCGGGACATGATGGCGGCACGGGTGCGTCGCCCCTCAGCTCTATCAAACATGCCGGAACCCCTTGGGAACTGGGCGTGACAGAAGTTCATCGGGTGTTGCTGCAAAACAAATTGCGCGATCGCGTCATTCTTCGAGCTGATGGTGGTCTAAAAACAGGCTGGGATGTCTTGATGGCTGCCCTCATGGGTGCAGAGGAATATGGCTTTGGCTCTATTGCCATGATTGCGGAAGGCTGTATCATGGCTCGAATTTGCCACACCAACAACTGTCCGGTCGGCGTCGCGACTCAGCAGGAAAAACTGCGGAAGCGATTCTCTGGTACCCCAGAACATGTGGTTAACTTCTTCTACTTCATCGCAGAAGAGGTGCGATCGCTCTTGGCACGAATGGGATATCGATCTCTAAACGAGATCATCGGTCGTTCAGATCTGCTCAAACCGAGAGAAAATGTCAATCTGACTAAGACTGATTCGCTCAATCTGGACTGCCTGACCGATCTGCCAGACGTTCGAAAAGATCGGAGCTGGCTCAACCACGAACCGGTTCATAGCAACGGCGTGGTGCTAGATGACGAATTGCTCAACGATGCCGATGTTCAGCAGGCGATCGCCAACCAGGGCAGCATCACGAAGAATCTGAAGCTCGTCAACACCGATCGCACAGTCGGGACTCGAATTGCCGGGGCGATCGCCAAGCAGTATGGCGACACTGGATTCGAAGGGCAGATCACCTTGAACCTGACGGGCAGCGCTGGTCAAAGCTTTGGCGCGTTTATTCTGCCTGGTATGACTCTACGGCTTGAAGGCGAAGCCAACGACTACGTCGGCAAAGGAATGCATGGTGGCGAGATCATCATCAAGCCTCCTGCAGCGTCTACCTTTGATCCTGCCAAGAACGTCATCGTTGGCAACACTTGTTTGTATGGTTCAACCGGAGGGATTCTGTTTGCTAATGGACAAGCGGGAGAGCGCTTCGCCGTTCGCAACTCCAAGGGACAGGCCATCATCGAAGGCACAGGGGATCACTGCTGCGAATACATGACAGGTGGCGTCGTCGTGGTTCTGGGTCGAGCTGGGCGCAACATCGGCGCAGGCATGACTGGAGGTTTAGCCTACTTCTTTGATGAAGAGGATGGAATCCCTGACAAGGTAAATCCTGAAATTGTCACCCTTCAACGAGTGTCAACTGAGGCTGGAGAGCAACAGCTCAAAGGGCTAATCGAAGCTCACCTCGATCGCACGGGTAGCGCGAAAGCGAAGGCTATTTTAGACGATTGGTCGGATTACCTGCCGAAGTTCTGGCAGGTTGTTCCTCCGTCTGAAGCCGATACGCCAGAGGCCAGCAACCAAGGCTCGGTTGAGGAGAGAGTGCTGACGCCAGCCCAATAAAGGCACTCGTCATAGAGCGGCAAAAAGACAAAAGCCTCAGTAAGGGCGAATGGTCATTCGCCCTTACCATGCGGCGAGACGATATATCTTACGGTGGGGAGGTGTGTTGCGAGAGCGATCGCCTTTTCGTGTTAAAGATTGGTGATATGAGCTACGCCCAGGCAATCCAACGCTCTTATCCATCTTTATCTCAGCGAATCAACCTTCTCTCCACTGAGGACAAACATTGGATTAGTGGCGGCTAGGACTTGATTGTTGCCGCGAGTTTCGAGGCGATTGATGGCAGACTGTACCACCTCAATGTTGCACGCCCGAACTTCAGCTAGAGCTTCCGAAATCCGATACAGGCTTTCCAAACTTTGGGCAGTCGCGACAATCCGTCCAGAAGACTGGAGATACTTCCACGCGTCTAGTACGATTGACTTGACATCGCGCCCCCCTTCGATGCAGATGCAATCTGGGGTCGTCGCAATCTCTTTGAGACAGTCTGGAGCGCTGCCCATGACGATATTCACATTACTGACATTGAAGCGATCGCAGTTGCGGCGAATCAGATCCACTACATCCTCATCGCGCTCAATCGCGAATATTTGTCCTTCAGGGCACAAGAGACCAACCTCAACAGGAATCGTGCCTGTACCTGCGCCAATATCCCACAGAACAGCGTCCGCTTTTAGCCTCAGTTGGGAAACAATCAGCAAGCGAATCTCTCGCTGACTCATGGGAATGCCTGGAAGGCGCTCAAACAGATGGTCAGAAATACCGGGCGTTTGATAAGGCCAGAATGCAGAAGACATATGGACTGAAAATATGGGTCGCCTGGGATTCGAACCCAGAACTATTCGGTTAAAAGCCGAGTACTCTACCGTTGAGTTAGCGACCCAGTTAACCAGCTTGCTCGTTGACTGTACAAGCTGCTCAGGCTATTTGACTGCTCAATCTACCAGTCGTTCGGAGAACGTAAAGCGGAAAGGTGTAGGCAAAAAGCCAGTTTCTAAATTAACACAGAAACGTTACAGAGAGCCGCTTAACTACAAAAAAAAATCTGCCTCGTCCCCAATCTAAACCTCGACGCTGAGACTCACTCTACTCTCCAGGGTTTTTCCGGGTTCTAGATGAATCAGACAATCGCCTGTATTGAGGGCATTTCGAGGTGCACTCCAAGGTTCTAGACAGTAGTAGTCCTTGCCTTTGATTGTCCAAAACACTAGCACAGGGTAAGTCGAATCATAGTCGAGCCGGAGGGTCGTTTTTTGCTGGCGATCGCCCACCAACGCCGACATCGCCGACAAGTCTCGCAGGGCAACATCAATTTCGTCTTGCTTCATATCAAAACTGCCATCAAACTCAGCTATTTCTTGCGTCATCTGGTTCTGTAGAGTCGTTGCGGGAATGTCGAACTGGAGCTGAGACTTGTCGTCAACGGCAAAGTAGGGGTGCAGTCCAGTACAGAAAGGCATCGCCACATCAGAATGGTTGGTATGACGCTGAATCAGCGTTAGACGATTGCCCTTTAGCTGATAGGTAAATAACAGTTCAAAATCAAAAGGATAAACGCTGCGGGTCTCATCAGTGCTCGTCAGTTTAAGCGTAAGACTTGCTCCATCGTCTACAGACTGTTGCGCGATCGCCCAGGGCAAATTGCGGGCAACCCCATGCTGTTTTAGCTTGTAGGCTTTGCCATCGTAGGTGTAGGTGTCATCGGGCAAATTGCCGCAGATGGGAAACAAAATTGGAATGCCGCCACGTACGGTCATCTCTGGCTTCGCAAACCGCTCTTTGTCCAGGTAGAGCAGTTCCTTTCCTTTGACTTGCCAGCGCGTAATGATGCCGCCTCGTTCCGGCACAACCTCTAGCCGAGCCTGATGATCTGAATCCGTCAAGATGTAAGTTTCGTACTGCTGGGCTTCATTGCTAATGGAATACATGGGAAATTAGGGTAAACAACAAGTTTCGTTTGGGATTCAAACCGAAATTCGAAACAGTACTAAGAGTGAGAGTTTGAGCAAGACTTCCAAGAACGCATACAAAAACATCACACAGAAGTCCGCAGCAAAAGAAAAGTCTGTGACTACATCACCATACGAATGGAATGCACCGCTTCCGATATTTCCTAACCATTCTCTAACCATTTTGCGCCCACCGTTCAGAATCGCGAATAGTGAGATACTGGCTTGATGTCGCGTAGGGTCATGCTTGCTGAGGAAGGGGCTGCTCATGATGTACCGTTTGCTGTCTCGTCTGCACAGGGGGCTGCTTTCACCCAGTCAACGGCTGACTGCACCTCAAACCTTTTTTTGGCTGGCGCTTAGTTTGGCGATCGCTCTTGCTTACGGACTCATGGCATGGCAGCAGGCAGGTACTGCCGACTACGTGATTCAAGACGACGCCCGTCAGCATGTGTTTTGGATGCAGCGGTTCATCAACCCAGACCTATTTCCCGGAGATTTGATTGCAGACTATTTTCAATCCGTTGCACCTGCAGGCTATAAAACGGTGTACTGGGTCGCGGCACAGGTCGGCATCGATCCCCTGGCATTCCACAAAATTTTACCCATTGGGCTGAACCTGATTACTGCGGCTCTCTGTTTTGGGGTCAGCCTCCAGTTTTTACCCATCCCCTTTGTCGCCTTCATCGCCACAGTGCTGCTCGGTCAGGGACTAGGACTGACAGATGCCATTGTCTCTGCCACCCCCAAAGCCTTTGTCTATCCCTTGCTGCTGTTGTTTCTGTGGGTCATGCAGCGGCGCTCTCCTTGGGGGGTGGCTGTGGCGATCGCTCTACAAGGACTGTTTTATCCGCAGTTGGTGTTTATCTCAGCGGCAATGCTGCCGTTTCAGCTTGTGCGATGGCAGTATGGTCGGCTGTGGTTCACCCAGAGTCGAGGCGATCGCCAACTTGTGCTAATCGGCATTGGCGTCGCTTTCCTTAGCCTCTTGCCCTATGCGCTTCAGACAAATGATTTCGGCCCCACCCTCACCGCTGCCGAAGCCCGACAGTTACCAGAATTTTCCCTAGAAGGCAGTCGCTCTCGCTATTTCTACGACGATGATCCCGCAACCTATTGGCTAAAGGGACGCAGTGGTCTCCGGTTTGCAACGGCACTGACCCCTGCCACGAACGTGCTGGGATTGCTCCTACCTGGACTGATGCTCTTGCCCAAAGCCTTTCCCCTTGTGCGACAGATTCGAGAGACGGTGGCTTGCTTTGACGTAGCCCGGATCGCCCTATTGCCCCAGATGCTGGCAGCTTCACTGGTAATGTTCGGAGCAGCGCATATACTGCTGTTTCGGCTACATCTTCCCAGCCGCTACACTCAGCACTCGTTTCGAGTAGTGGTGACTCTGGCAGCGGCGATCGCTCTTGGATTACTGATCGACGGAGCACTGCGCTGGGGGCTGTCAGAATCTCCGCGTTCCAAGGGAATCACAGGAGTAAAGGCGATCGCTAGCTTGGGGATCACAGCGGCATTAACGATCCTTGTGCTTGCCTATCCTGCGCTCACCGCTCAGTTTCCCATCACGGCTTATCAAACAGGCACCGCAACAGAACTCTACGAATTGCTGCAAGCCCAGCCCCCAGAGGCGCTCATCGCTTCCTTATCCGACGAGACCGATAATCTGCCCAGCTTCACCCAACGATCGGTGCTGGCGGCAAACGAATATGCGATTCCTTACCATCAGGGCTACTACACCGAATTTCGGCAGCGGGTAAAGGATCTGATTCGAGCACAATATACGACTGATGCCTCAGAACTGGCGGAGATCATTGAGCGCTACGGAATTGACATGTGGCTGCTTGACCGACGTGCTTTTGAACCCGCCTATGTGCGCGATCGCCCTTGGATTCAGCCTTATGAACAAGAAGTGAATGATGCGTTAGAGGTGCTGAAAGGGGAGGAGCAACCTGTGTTGGCGACATGGGCTAGGCCCAGGCAAGTCAATGCCCCTCGTCGCTGCACGATGTTGAGAAAGCGGGGATTGATTCTGCTGGATGCGGATTGCGTGGTGGAGCAGTGACCAACAGCAAGGATCAGGGACTATGCAACGACGCCTGCCGTAGAGTGGTGGCTGCAAAAAGAATCCGACAGCATCGCTCTCCACCTTTCACCAAAAGGTATCAGATGGAACACTCAGAGTGTCGTATCAAACGGAGAGGGAGGGATTCGAACCCTCGGATAGGCCTTACGTACCTATCAACAGATTAGCAATCTGCCGCTTTCGACCACTCAGCCACCTCTCCTGGTCTAGAGCATAATAATAGCAAATTTTTGAGAGATGCCAATAGGTCTCTGCTCTCAAAATTCCATGACTTTATGGAACCATTAGTCAGAGCACGCACTATAGCAATGCACAGATAGGTTAGGACAGATATTGATGGAGAAGCCGCGCACCG
>CAKZMO010000764.1 GCA_937128595.1 uncultured cyanobacterium
TTGAGCACAGAAACTTTGAGCACAGTCTTGAGAAAACCAACTAGCTTGGCTTGGTTCGAATGGCATCACTTTTAGCCAAGATTCGGAAAGATTGACTCAGGCAACCCAAAACATAGCCATAAATTAAATTATGGACAGTTTCGGTTGACGATGCGGCCATCAGGCAATGTCGTCTCGCACAGTTTCGCTCTGCTCAAATCCACACCTGTTAAATCAGCTCCGGTTAGATCCACTCGTCGTAAATTAGCGCCGCTCAAATTGACGCCCTGCAAATTTGCATTTGTTAGATCGACGACGGGAAGGGTCGCTCCGCTGAGATTTGCATCTTGTAAATTAGCGCCGCTCAGATCAGCATCTCGAAAAAATGCCCGAGATAGCTGCGCTCCCGTTAAGTCAGCTTCTGACAAATCAGCACCGTTTAGGTTGGCATCCCGCAGGTTGGCACCGCGCAAATTAGCCCTTGAGAAATTCGCGCGGCGCATATCCGTCCAGCGTAAATCGGCATTCTGCAAATCACTATCGCTCAGATCCGCATCACCCAAATTGGCACGAGCCATTTTCACGCCTAGCAGGTGCGCCCCCCGCAAATCAGCCTTATCTAAATCGGCTCGACGAAAATCAGCATTACCGAGATGCGCACCTTGTAAATTGGAGCGACTCAAAATAGCATCTCCCAACGTCGCATTGTTGAGAATCGTCTTTTCGAGAGTGGCGTCACCAATATAAGCGCCTCGCAAGTTTGCCTCAATTAAAACCGTTTCGGATAGGATCGCACCACTCAACACGGCATTGCTCAGGTCTGCCCCCGTGAGATCCGCATCATCAATATTGGCACCACTCAACACGGCTTCTTTTAACACCGCACTGCTCAACACCGTATTAGACAAATCAGCATTTCTCAGGCTCGCATCCTCCAGCTCAGATTCGCTCAGATCTAAACCTCTAAGACTGACTCCATCGAGGTCACAATGATTGCACTCATGAGTTCTCAGAAGCCGATTCACCCGTTCAGCCTTAGCCGCGCGATTTGCTAGAAAAAACCCCGCGATCGCCACTAGCAGACCAAAGAAAATGGCCAGGATAATGAAAGCGCGCATGTCTCGTCGATCAAGAGTCCAGGCTACCATTGGCAAATGTGACTCACTATCGCTACAGGATTTGGATCTTAAAACACTTCGAAACTGAGTTTCCATTCAAGTGTATCGTTTCACATTCCGATGACGGGGTTGGTATAGCAATGCGCAGGTAGGTTAGGACAGATATTTTATATCCAGCGCGTAGCACTAGTAGCACTATATGACAACGAACTAGCGCTAAAAAAACGTGAGTTCAAACTCAAGTCAGACGTAAGCTCAGATTGAGCGAATCCAGAGTCGTACGTTGGCATCTCGGACGTCCAGGCAAACCTAAAACTCAAGCAAAATCGAATTGCGATCGGGTTCTCCCAGCTGTACCGTCTCCCCAGAGACCAGAGGCCGACGAGCGATCGCGTCTATTCCTTCGTCTGCCAACGACCAAAGCGAGATCCAGTCCCACAGCAGTCGATCCTGTTGATCCCGAAGGCCATCTAAGTCAGATCCCCAATTGAGGATTGCAAACCAGACCACCTCCTTGTCAACGGTCGGCATCGCCCCAGCCAAAGTACTTACTACGGATAAGGTGCCTGTTTTCACCGCTGTCGCCTGAGGCAAAAGTCTGCCTTCAATCGTGCCCGTGTCAATTCCCGCAACAGGCAGCACGTCTGAGACCGTCCAACCAGAGTCCGACAGCATATCATGGGTAACCATCAGCATGGCACACACCGCACGGGCAGAAAGTCGATTATCTGCGCCCAAGCCTGAACCATTGATTAACTGAATTTCCTCGATCGGAACCTGCGTCATTGACGCGACCTGCTGAGCAATTGCGCCTCCCCCTCCTAGCAAATCAGCCAACGCATCAGCAATGAAATTATTGCTGTAGATGTTCATCTGCTTCAGCATCTCCACCAGCGGAAGAGATTTGTGTTGCAGCAATGGCGTTGTGGTTTGGGTTTCTAATACCGCAGGTTCCACCGTTCGCACGGTTCCTTGGATTGGCAACTGCGGACGAAGAGTGTCAGGCGGCATCTGCGCAAACTGAGCTTCAGCAGCAGTCGACCACAGCGGTGCGTGCATTGCCTGCTGCAACAACCGTCCTGCGATCAGCGGGTTGTCCTTGAAATTCATGGCAAACGAGCCGACGATCACAAGATCTCCAGTCACTGACTCCACACCCGCCTGATTTAGCGCATTCGATAGGGCGATCGCCTCTTCCCACACAAAAAATGGATCGCCGCCGCCTTGTACAATCAAGTCTCCCTGAAGGACACCTTCCTTTAAGGTTCCGGTGTAGCTAATCAGAGTGGTGAACTGATGCTCGGTTCCCCAGGTATCGAGTGCAACCAGCGTCGTGGCAATTTTTGTTAATGAGGCCGCCGGAAGAGGCTCAGTCCCCATGTGAGTGGCCAGAACAGTTCGCCCAGACTGCACCCAAACGCCTTGCCGTTCAGCAGGAAGTCCTTTAACTTGCAGCGCCTCTAGATGAGCATTCACAGCAGCGATCGCTCCTTCATCAAGCGCGAACTGAGGCTGTGTTAACACTTTGGGATCAGTCGCCTCCACCCAACCTGACAAAGCAGAGGTTCGAAGTGGCTGTATTTCTTGGGAATAAGGCCACACCGAAATAAGCCACGAACCAATCAGATCAAGCACTAAAAAGAAGCCTCCTTCTGCAACCCACCCAAAACACTAGTGAAGCAACCCGTTCAAAGAAACAACCCTGAGTTGCTGACGGTTCTCGAACGGTCAATGTCAATTATCGGTCAAACAGCCATCTCTTGTGGTGCGCCTCAACTCGTCGCAGCAGCTAGAAATCAAACGGGCAAGTAGTTTTCATGTACTAATTACATCCATTCTTACTCTAGCGCACCGCAGAACACTGGCTTGTGATCCCAATGTTTTCAATTCATCACCATTTCATCCGGAAAACCATAGCCTATTGTTTCGTTTGTTTTTGAGGAAACGTTAACACGTCCTTCACGACAGGGAACTCTAGTAGCAACGACTGCAATTTTTTAGCTTTGCTAAGCCAAAAATTGGCGATCGCCTCATCTCAAGCTTTCCACCCATCAGTGCTGCGTAATCCACCATGTCTGGCAATTCGGCATCTACTTCATCTTCATCCAATCCGCTACGTGTTTCATCTCCCTTAGACTCTGTTGAACCTTTTCAGTTCCTACAACGTCGTGCCACAACCAGCGGCGGTGCGGGTAGAGATCGACTTGCCGGAGGTGGAGACGACGACATACTAATTGGAAGGAGCGGCGACGACGTTCTCATCGGCAGAAATGGTGATGACCTCCTGCGGGGAAATGGGGGACGTGACTTACTCAAAGGTGGAAAAGGATTTGACACCCTGAAAGGAGGAGGAGACAAAGATCGCCTCGTTGGTGGCAAAGATGGCGATCGCCTCGTTGGGCAACGAGATGATGATGTGCTCGTCGGACAAGCCGGAGACGACACCCTCATTGGCGGCGGCGGCAACGATCGGGGCAAGGGCGGCAAGGGCAACGATGTCCTCAAAGGCCGAGGAGGGGAGGACACCCTCCAAGGAGGAAGCGGTGACGATACGATTCGGGGCGGTGCAGCACGGGATATTTTAATCGGCGGCAGTGGCAGCGATGTCTTAGCAGGGGGCAGAGGCGATGATGTCTTTGTCCTAGCACGGGGCCAAGGGGAAGATCTGATTCTTGATTTTGAGTCAGAGATTGACTCCATTGGCTTATCTGGAAACCTCAGCTTTGAAGACCTTGAATTTCAGTCGAACGGCGGCAATACCGCGATTCTCGTCCAACAGACAGGAGAAGTGTTGGCGACCTTGGTTGGCGTCACATCAGGGCTGATTGAGCCGATCGTTGTGAGCGATCGCATTTTCGTACAGGAGGGGGCAAGCACCTCCCGCCTCATCACCAATGCCACCACACTGCTCGACAACGACATCGCATCAGCCACAGAGCAAGATGCCATCACCTTCGTCAAAGGGAGTGACTTTCAAACCGTTGTAGGAGAACTCGGCACCACTCGTCCCAAAAGCACGTTGTCCGTCAATCCTGTGGTGATTGGGCCGCTTCATGGCTCCCTTGTTCTGAACTCGGATGGAACGTTCACCTATCGCCACAATGGCAGTGAGAATTCGAGCGATCGCTTCACTTATGGGGTGATCAGCAGCGATGGCATGACGGCAGCGGCTGAGGTTCTGATCAACATTGGTGCTGTGAATGACGCTCCTGAAATCATCACGAACAGAGGGGCATCCATCGCAGCGGGTGACACAACCATCATCGATAGTGGGGTTCTCTCTGCCACTGATCCGGACAATGGAACCAGCGACATTCGCTATACCCTCACCAGCCAACCGACTCACGGTCAACTTGAGAGCATTGACGCTCCTGGTGTCGCCATTGCGTCTTTTACTCAAGCCGAGGTCAACACAGGCAAGATTGTCTATGTCCACGATGGCAGTTTCACGACCTCCGATCAGTTTCGATTCAGAATGAGTGACGGTCTGGTTGCAGGAGAAAGCGGTTCGTTTGGCATCGTCATCGACCCCACAGGTAACTTACCAATTCTGGATCTAGATGCTGACAACAGCTCTGGCGTCGGGGGAGGTGGAACTCAAGTCACCTTCATCGAGAATGGAGGCCCAGTGGCGATCGCCACCGATATTACCGTAACCGACTCCAACAGTACGGAACTGACCTCAGTCACAATAACGCTCACCACCCGTCCTGATGGCGCGACTGAATCTCTGGCAGTCAACGGGGTCTTGTCCGGCGGAATTACAGCTTCTGCTTACGATCCAGCGACAGGGCAGTTGCTCCTAACTGGAACAGCGTCTTTAGCGAACTACGGACAGGCGATCGCTCAGATTCAATACAACAACAGCAGTGATGATCCAACAGCGGGCGATCGCGCGGTCACGATCACGGCAAACGATGGAACATCACTTGGAAACACCGTCACCTCAACAGTAACCGTTACCCCGGTCAACGATGCCCCCGCTCTAATCACGAATACAGGAATCACGGTTCTTGAAAATAACTTTGTCACCCTAACCTTGGCTCAACTCAGCGCCACTGACCTGGACGACACGGCAGCGGAGCTAACCTACAGCATCATCACTCCACCTGCTCATGGGCGCATTGCTCTCGCGAGTAATCCGATGGTGGCGATCGCCAGCTTCACCCAGGCCAATATCAACAACGGCCAAGTTCGCTATATCCACAACGGCGGCGAAAATACGGCTGATAGCTTTGCCTTCACGTTGGCCGATGGTGGCGAAGATGGGGCGTTGCCCACAGCAGCAACCGTTTCTGTTACCGTTACGCCTCAAAACGATAATCCTCAGCTCACGGTCAACACAGGTGCTACGGTTCTAGAAGGAGAGACCGTCACGCTCACAACGACCGCTCTCAGCAGCAGGGATCCCGACACTGCCAACACCGCTCTTACCTACAGCGTGACGACAGCCCCGATCCGCGGTCAGCTCCAACAAGTTGACAATCCTGGTGTTGCTATCACGACATTCACCCAAGATGATTTGGTGAACGGTCGGGTCATCTACGTCCACAACGGATCTGAAGCCGCCAGCGATCGCTTTCAGTTCTCTCTAAGCGATGGTGGAGCCAATGGCTCTATGCCTGTGGCAGGAACCTTTACACTCAGCATCACTCCAGTCAATGACGCTCCAGTACTGGACAATTCCGGAGATCTAGCATTGCCTGCTGTGCTGCAAGATACGACTGCTCCAACAGGCAATACAGTTGCGGATCTACTCGCTAGCGGTGGTGGAACACCGATCACAGATGCTGATATAGGAGCCTTGGTAGGCATTGCGGTTGTCGGTCTAGATAGCAGTCAGGGAAGCTGGGAATTTTCGACCAATGGCGGGGAGACGTGGACAGCGTTCGATCTCGCAGTATCAGACACAAACGCAACTCTTCTCAACAGTGGCGATCGCATCCGTCTCATTCCTGCACCAGGATTTGCAGGCGATATCGCCACAGGGGTGACGTTCCGCGCTTGGGATACCACCGATGGCAATCCTTCAGGAACCACAAGCGTAGATGTGTCTGTGAATGGAACTACGACCGCTTACAGCACTGCCACTGATACAGCAAGCATTCGAGTCAGTCCTCTAAACGACGCACCTACCTTAGAAGCACTGGACAATACCCCCATCTACGTCGAGGCAGGAGCCGCCGTCGTTTTGGATGACAACGCCACCATCGCGGATGTAGAACTCGATGCGTTAAACAGTGGTCTCGGCAACTACAGCGGAGCAAGTCTTACTGTAGAACGGTCAACGGGTGCAAACCCAGAAGACGTGTTTAGCCTCAGTCCCATAGCGGGTATCACAGTCAATGGAGCGAATGTGGAAGTGGGTGGAGTGGCGATCGCCACCCTCACAACTACAGGCGGCACGCTGACCCTCACATTCACCGCTGCCAATGGTGAAATTCCCACCACCGCACAGGTTAATGCGATTCTCCAAGCCATTCAGTACGAAAATAGCAGCGACAATCCTGCCGCTACAGTTGATCTGACGGTCACCTTCAACGATGGCAACACAGGCGATCAGGGCATTGGAGAAGCATTGGAAGACTCTGGCACTCTCACCGTAACTCTGACCGCTAGTAATGACGCCCCTGTGCTCAGTTCTGGCTCGAACCTCACCCTACCTGTTGTAGCCGAAAACGCCTCTGAACCTGCCGGAACTACAGTAGCGAATTTGCTGACGAGTGCAGGCGGCAATCCCATCATGGATGTAGACAATGGCACTGTTGAGGGCATCGCAGTCGTTGGCCTAGATACAACCTATGGCACCTGGGAATTTTCTCTGGACAATGGCGCTTCCTGGACAGCCTTTGGAACAGTATCTGACACCAGTGCAACCCTGCTTGACAGTACCGCTCAGATTCGCTTGATTCCTGCGGCAAACCTCAATGGGACTCTTCTCGACGGTCTCACCTTCCGCGCTTGGGATACCACCGATGAGAATCCTTCCGGTACCTCAGGCGTGGATGTCTCGGTCAATGGCGGCACCACAGCCTACAGCACCACTACCGAGACCGTACAAATCACAGTTTCGCCTGTCAATACTGCCCCCGGCTTCGTCGGTCTCGACAATACTCCCACGTTCATCGAAGGAGAGACGGCTGTAGGACTTGATCCTGATGCCACGGTGGTTGACGTAGAACTAGATGCTCTCAACGGGGGGTTGGGCAACTACAGCGGTGCAGTCCTCACCGTTGAACGATCGGGAGGCGGAACGACCGAGGACGCCTACAGCTTTGCCGCAATGGGCAACGTTGCTGTAAACGGAACAAATTTAGAAGTGAGCGGAGTGGCGATCGCCACCTTCGACAGCGCCAACAACTTACTCCGCATCAGCTTGACCGACGCCAACGGCACTATTCCAACCACGGCTCTGGTCAACGAAATTCTCCAAGCTATTCAGTACAGCAATAGTTCCGACAACCCAAATGCTGACGTGAATTTCATCTTTACTTTAGATGACGGCAACACGGGCAACCAGGGCAGCGGAGGGAACTTGCAGGGCACAGCTAGCCTAACTGTGACGGTAACGCCGACTAACGATGCGCCTACTCTCGTCGCTACCACAGCAGGAGATCTCTCCTACACCGAAGGAGATGGCACCGTTACCATCAGCCCTGACGGCTTGGGCATCAGCGACTCTGACGATACCCAAATCGAAAGCGCCACAGTTCAGATTACAGGTAACTATCAAGCTGGAGAAGATATATTGGCGATCGCCACTCCACCGATGGGCATCACTGCCAGTTTCGACGTAACCAGTGGAACTCTTGCCCTGACAGGTTCCGCGACCCTAGCAGACTATACCACCGCTCTCCAGCAAATCACCTACGAAAACATCAGCGGCAACCCCGTCGATCTGCCCCGCACAGTCACCTTTACCGTCAACGATGGCGATGTGGATAGTGCCCCCGTTGGTCGCGACATTCTGATCAGTCAAATCAACGATGCTCCAGCTCTGGACAATAGTGGAAATCTGACGCTGACAGCAGTGCTAGAAGATGCTGTTGATCCAGCAGGCAATACTGTCGCAGAAATTCTCGATAGTGACGGCGGCAACCCTATTACCGACCCAGATACGGGTGCAGTCGAAGGGATTGCCATCATCGCCATCAATACAAGCCAGGGAGCTTGGGAATTTTCTCTGGACGATGGAGCAACTTGGGCGACAGTCGGCAATGTGTCGGCAACCAGTGCTCTCATCTTGGGTGTAGGCGATCGCCTTCGTTTCATTCCAGCGCCCGATTTCACTGGAGAAAGTCTCGACAGCATCACCTTTCGCGCCTGGGATACTACCGATGGTTCCGTAGCAGGAACGCGGGTCAACCCCACCCCAAACGGTGGCACAACGGCCTTTAGCGTTGATATGGAAACCGCGAGCATTACCGTCAATCCGCTGAATGATGCTCCTGTCCTAACTGGATTAGACAACAGCCCTACCTTCACTGAAAAAGCCGACCCAGTCATTTTGGATGCTGACGCGACAATCAGTGACGTAGAACTGGATACCCTCAATGGCGGTGCAGGCAACTACAGCGGTGCGGTGCTCACCCTTGAACGAGTTAGTGGCGATTCTGCTGACGATGTCTACAGCTTCAGTCCAATGGGTGACATCGTGGTGAACGGCTCCAGCCTTGAAGTCGGTGGTGCGGCGATCGCCATTCTCACCACAGCGGGCGGAGGACTAACCATCCGCTTTACAGACGCCAACGGCACCATTCCGACCACGGCTCTCGTCAACACCATTCTCCAATCCGTCCAGTACGCCAACACCAGCGACAATCCTCCAGCGGCAGTGCAGCTTCAGGTGGAGATCGACGATGGCAACACAGGCAATCAGGGCAGTGGCGCTCCTCTTCAGGCCGTCGAAACTCTGATTGTGTCCATTGCTCCAGTCAATGATGCTCCGGCTCTCGCTACTGCAGCGGCAGACAGCCTCGCCTATGACGAAAATGATCCGGCCACAGCCGTTAGTCCAGCAGGGTTAGAAATCTCTGATCCCGATAGCACTGAAATCACTAGCGCCACAGTCACCGTTAGCAGCGGCTACATCAATGGAGAAGATGAATTAGTGGCGATCGCCCTTCTGCCTGATGGGATTACCAGCAGCTTTGACGCTGCCAGCGGTGTTCTGACGCTGACCGGAACGGCCACTCTAGCTCAGTACACCAGCGCGCTACAGACGATTGGGTATCGCAACGCCAGCAATAGTCCCGGCCCTCTGACTCGCACGGTCAGCTTTACGGTGAACGATGGCGACCTCAACAGCAACACTGTCAGCCGAGACCTCACTATCGTCAACCAGAATGATGCGCCCACTCTAGACACCAGCGGCAATTTGGTATTGACCACGGTGATGGAAGATGCGACAAATCCCTTAGGAGATACGGTCGCAGCGCTCCTCGCCAGTGCCGGAGGCGATCCGATTACTGACCCTGATGCTGGAGCGGAGGATGGTATCGCTGTCACTGGATTGGATACCACTCACGGAATTTGGGAGTTCTCGACCACGGGTGGGACAAACTGGACGGCTTTCGGAGTGGTGTCAGATACTCAAGCGACTCTGCTCGATGCTGATGCTCTCATTCGCTTCGTACCCAACGCCAACTTCAACGGCGATATCACAGACGGTATTCGCTTCCGCGCTTGGGATATCACAGACGGCAATCCTTCAGGAAGAACCGGGGTTGACGTCTCAGCAAACGGCGACACAACGGCCTACAGTTCAGATGCAGAAACAGCTTCTATCACTGTCACCGCTATCAATGATGCGCCTGTCTTCACCAATTTGGGTGGAGCGATCGCCTTTACGGAAGATGGCCCAGCGGTAATCGTCGATGGAGATGTCACCCTCAGGGATGTCGATTTAGATGTCCTCAATGACGGTGCGGGCAACTACAGCGGAGCTAGTGTCACAATCAGCCGCAGCGGCGGAGCAAATGCCGAAGACAGCTTCACCGTAGGAATCGGGGCAGGAGTCACGATCAATGGAGCAAATTTAGAGAGTGGAGGAGTGGCGATCGCCACCATTACTGCTACAGGCAGCAGTCTCACGCTCACCTTCACCGATGCCAATGGCGAAATTCCGACAACTGCTCTTGTCAACGCCATTCTGCAAAACATCGAGTACAGCAACAGTAGCGATACTCCTCCGGCCTCGGTGGATCTTGATGTTGTCTTCAGCGACGGTAATACAGGCGACCAAGGCAGTGGCACTGTCTTAACAGACAATGGAACCATCACGGTCACCATTACTCCAACAAATGACGCACCCGTACTCACAGCGGCAGCCCCTCCTGCAACCTACAACGAGAACGATCTGGCAACAATTCTCAGTCCCACTGGGCTAGGTATAACCGATGCCGACGACACGCAGATCGAACGCGCCACTGTCCACATCACTGGCAACTATCAAGCCGACGAAGATCTGCTCTCGGTCATAGGAGATCTTCCTGATGGCATCACCAGCACAGGCTTTGACATTACCAGCGGCAGCATCACTCTTACGGGCAGTGCCTCTCTGGAAAACTATACTGCTGCCCTCCAACAGATTGGATATGCCAATAGCTCAGAGAGTCCCAACACGGGCGATCGCACGCTCAGCTTTACGGTGAACGATGGTAATGACGACAGCAATACCGTCTCCCAAACCCTCAGCATTACGGCGGCGAACGATGCGCCGATTCTAGATGCCTCCAGCAATCTGATGCTGGCTAATGTGAATCAAGACGACACCAATCCCGTTGGCACTTCTGTTGCTGACCTGCTGACTAGCGGTAGTCTAGCCGATGCCATCACCGATCCAGATGCAGGAGCGGTGGAAGGCATTGCTGTCATTGCTGTTGATAACAGTCACGGAACCTGGGAATATTCCATCGACAGCGGAACCACTTGGTCAGCATTTGGAAGCATTTCAGCGACCAGCGCAACCTTACTCACCAGCACCGCTCAGGTTCGCTTCGTACCTGATGGCAGTTATCTCGGCTCTATCCCTGATGGACTCACCTTCCATGCTTGGGATACCACCGACGGCAATCCTTCGGGGACAACTGGGGTCAATATATCCCCAACTGGAGGCACTCGCCCCTTCAGTGTCGCCACCGATACCGTAAGCCTAGACGTTACCCTTGAAACGCCCCCAGTCCTGAGCGACGACAGCTACACCGTTGAAGTCGATACAACTCTCACTCGCGTTACAGGAGATGCCGATGACTTGCTCGACAACGACAATCCGGGAACACCCGCAACCGATATCGCCAGCTTTGGCGGTGGCGATTTAGGCGGAGATGCTAGCAGCAACGCTCCAGGCGACAGCGTTGCCCTCGCAGGAGGAACCATCACCGTTAACGCGGATGGCAGCTTTTCTCTACTTAATCCCACAATACCCGGCAGCTACACGTTCAACTATCTACTCGATAACGGCATTGGCAGTGACATTGGATCTGTCACCATTGAGGTACAACAAGCCCCAACGGCTACAAATGACACAGTCGCTATAAGCAGCACTCCCATCAACGATGGAATCGTAGCTGTAACAGACGATCCTTATCACACCAATATCAACACCCTGCTAACGGTGGCAGATGGAGCAAACGATCTGCTCGCCAACGATACGCTCGGCTTCCAAGCAGCCTCACTGACTGGATTTGGAAACACAGTGGACATGGTAACCACTTATACTCCTGGGGCTACAGGAACCACCGCTCAAGGCGGTACTCTCATCGTCAATGCTGATGGCAGCTTCAACTACACCCCCATCAACAACTTCGTGGGGCTAGATAGTTTCTTCTATCAGATTGAGAATACGGTGAACGGTAGTCCAGCGACATCCACAGCGGAAGTGACTCTGGCAGTTGGCGATCGCCCCCTTGCAGTAGATGACATCTACAGTTCCATTGGCAACATCGGCATTGACGTTGATCTAACAGGAGGCATCTTAGCAAACGATTCTGGTAGCGCAATTACCTTAGTAGGCTTTGGCGACAGTCTCGCCACTGCTGATGACACTCTCACAGGCAATACGCTTCTCACCGCTAGCGGCAGCACCTTGCTACTCAACGCCGATGGCAGTTTCGACTACACTCCTGGGGTTGGCGTCACTGGTACCGAAACCTTCTTCTACACCATCCAAAACAACTTGGGGACAGAAGTCGGTCAAATTGACATCGAGATCGATGACATTCTCTGGTTTATCGACAACAGCGCCGCCACCAGCACCAATATCGGCACCTTCACCAATCCATTTACGTCTCTTGCGAATTTCAACGCAGTCAATGATGGCGCTGGCAACAACCCTGGCGATAACGCGACTCTCTATTTATCAACAGGCAGCGGCAGCTATACTGATGGTCTTGTCCTAAGAGACAAACAAGTCCTCGTCGGACAGGGAGCCAGCGGAGACTTCGCCACTCTGACCGGACTGACTGTGCCCGACTACAGTAAGGCGCTACCGACACTTGGTGGCATCGCACCCACCCTCATCAACGGGAGCGGCAACGGCATTACGTTGGGGCGAGATAACAGCATTTACGGTGTAAATATAGGAAACACCAGTGGCGCAGGCATGGCGGGAACAGGGGTTGGCACCTTAACAGTGCGCGATGTCAACATCACGGGCGCTGGACGCATTTTGGATCTAGACAGCGGTAGCTTAGATGCTGAGTTTGGCACTTTGACAACAACGACCAGTAATGGTGGAGCGGCGATCGCCATTCAAAACTCCACAGACGGCACTGTAACGGTCACGGGTAACACCAATATCAGTGGCAGCGAAACTGGAGTCGAACTGCTCAACAACAGCGGTACAGCATTCGTCTTCAACAGCCTCAACGTCACCAGCAGCGATGGTTCGGCTCTGACTGCGATAGGCGGAGGACGCATCACTAATACAGAGGGAGCGATCGCCGCAACGAATGGAGCCGCTCTGAATTTGGATGATGTCTTTGCCAATCTCAGCTTTACCACCCTCGACAGCACAGACAGCACAATTCAAGGACTGAGGCTGACTGAATTAGCGGATGGTTCTAGCGTCGATATCAGCGGTGACATCAACATCACAAACGCTGGAGCAGAGGGCATTCGGTTAGGTTCTGCCACTGGAGCTGCGGTTGCTCTCAATCTTGGAGCCACAGCCTCTGCTGCGACCACAACCGTGAGTAATGCGGCAAATGCCAGCGTTCAAATTGACCAGGCGGGAGCCGGATCAGACATTGACTTCGGTATTCTATTCGTCCAAAACCGAAACGACACAGGCATTCAGATTGAGAATACAGACGGCTCTGTCTCCTTTAAAAATATCGAAGACTTCAACGAAAATGGGGCAGGCGGCTACGGCTTGCGGATCGAAGATTCTGCTGCTGAGGTCTATATCGAAACTCTGACGATCGATGCAGCCGTTACAACTATCGCTGAAACCCTACTTGACGGAAGGCCGACGAACGACGGCGACGGCGATGGCATTTTCTTGAAGAATAATTCAGGTAATTTCACGCTCAATCAAGGCAGTCTCTTCGATACTCAAGGAGATGGAATTGACGTGCGATCGGTCTCCGGAAATCTCAACATTCGAGCCACCATCGGTTTTATGGGCGGCGACGGCATCCAACTCGTCGATATTTCGGGAGCGAATAATCTTCTCGATTCAGTCATCGTCTTCGATATCGGCAGCGATCGCGCTGGAGTCGAATGGTGGGGGTCAGGCTCATCAGCCGCAACCCTGACCGTAGACTCAGGCGAATTTCGAGGAGCCACAGGCGCGACCAACAACACAGGCATCGCAATTCGCACCACCGATACCTACAGTGCTCGCCTTGAAGCCAGTGACGCAAGTATCGTAAACACCAACAACTTTGAACGGTTGAACGGCAACGGCATTGATGTCATTGCTGCCGGAGCGAGTGAAGTCGTCACCATCATCGAGAATGCCAATCTCAGGGATGCTGAGGGAGCCGATGGTCAAAACGGAATTCGCTATCTTCTGCAAGATACCGCTTCCATTCGTACGGTCATTGATGGAGCCGACCTAGAAAACGTCATGAACGGGACAGGACAAGCCGGGGCGATCGCATTTCTCGACGATGCGGCATCCGACGGCATGCTGATTGCTAATGTCAGAAATTCTGCAATAACCAACTCAGGACAAATAGGGATCAATGCTGACTTCGTTGGCAGCACCGATGCAGACCTGACCTTCGCAACCAACGTTATTCAAACTGTGGAGCTTGAGGCTCTGCGAGCACAATTCCAGGGAACCTCAACGGGCGTACTGCGATTGCTCAACAATCAGCTTGGGACTCCCATTGCTCCAGCGGGCACAAACTCCACTGGGCAAGAGGCCGTTACCTTACTCACCAATACCAGCGCAGCAACTACCATCAACGTTCTTATGAACAGCAACTTAGTTTCAGGCAGTGGGGCTACAGGCAACGCGATGGATATCAGCGTTGGCGGTTCCGATACGCTCAATCTCACCCTGACGGGCAACACGTTTCAGGATGTCAATGGTACTGATAGCTTCACCGCTGCAACGACCAGCAACACTGCCACTCTGCGGATGCTGCTGCAAAACAATGCCGCCAGAAACCTTGCCGGAGCGGCAACAAACTTCGAACTCGACAATACTGCTGGAGGCACTTTTGAATTAGAAGCCTCCGGGAACACCGGAACCATTACCCAGCTCGGAACAATTACAACACCCCTCTCGTCTCCCCTACCTACAGTTGGAGATGCTCCCGCTGATCCCTAAGTCACGGGTGTCCTATAGCAACGCGGAAATGTTAATTTCAGCAGGTACACTGAAGGCAGTCTTCTGAGCGTCATTCACAACTGCTATGCCGGATATGGCCTGGAGTGCGATCGCACCATGCTTCAGCAAGAGCTACGCTACAGCCGCCTTCATCTTCTGCTGTGCCCAACACCCCTATCGTTCCTGATTCGTGCGGGGATGGTCTGCATGATTGTCTTGGGGTACAGTACCTGTTCAGGGCAGCGAGCAATCGCCCAAACGCCCATAGCACTAGCCAACCCAACAACATCAAGTTTCGATCTCGCAGGCTTGTTGTTGCTACAAACGCCCTCTCAGTCTCGCGACTCGTCAGCCAACATCCCTCTAGATCATGGCGACAGTGATTCTGGATTCCGTCATCTCATGCTTCAGACGCAGGGCACTTTGGAAGATGGAGATGAAGTCGCCTTTCAAGATGGCAGTCTTTATGACGAATATCCAATCGAAGGCGCATCAGGACAGCATCTCACGATTAGCTTGGAGAGTTCAGAATTTGACCCATACCTGATCTTAATAGGCCCAAATGGTGACATCCTGGCGCGGCATGACGACATTAGCTCAGATAATCTCAATGCCACCCTCAATATCATCCTTCCTGACAACGGCACCTATCGAGTGATTGCCAATGGCTATAGTTATGACAGCCAGGGGCGCTACACATTGAGCATTCACACCACGGAACTCCCCGGCGATGCCCATCTTCTTGGGCCGTCCCTTCCAGCACACGAGAGCCGATAGCACCTCCTCGATCGGCTCTATTTGCTTCACAAACTCCAAATCCTTCGCGATCGCTCCCTTTTACTCTGACTTTTTTTACCTTGACTTATTGTGGCAGCACCTCAATCTTCATCTACTAAATCCAAACAGAAAAAGCCCATTGGTCTCCTCATCGGCGGCGCGTTAGGAGTACTCGCAGTTGGCGGCGGCATTGCCTACTGGTTGCTTGAGCGATCGCCCAGCCTTGGAGGCGAGATGCCCACTGGGGCACAGGTTACCCCTGACGATGCCTTTATGACAGTCACGTTTTCGACTGATGAAAATCAGTGGAGTCAGCTGAAAAACTTAGGAACCTCAGAGAGTCAGGCTCTGCTACGCGAAAATCTCAATTTGTGGCGCGATCGCCTGCTCACAGCCAATGGCCTCACCTACGCCGAAGACATCAAGCCTTGGGTAGGTGAAGAGGTCACGATTGCAATCATGGCTCCTCAACCGCTTGCCGTTCCAGATAACCCTTCCCCAGATTCAGACTCGACTCCAGAATCGGGGAATGAGCAATCCACCTCATCTGACTCAGAAACTTTTGAGAATGAAGAGTCTGAGTTCAACTCGGATGAGATTTTGACGGAACCGCCACCAGAAGACGACGGAAGTTCTTCTGAAGAGAGCGATGGCACAAGCTCGGAGAACTCAAATCCACCCATAGATGAGGAATCGACTTCCTCAGATGTGCTCAATCCTGATTTGATTGACCCTAGCCAAACTCAATCTGCTGTCCTATTTCTACCCATTGCTGAGCCGCTTGAAGCGCAAGAGATTCTCACTCAGATCACTGGGTCAGGCTCGTCACCTATAGAGCGAGATTACGCTGGGATAACAATTCAGACATTTCAGTCCCCTGAGGGAGACATGCTGAATGCAGTTGTTTTCGATCGCCAACTTGTCGCCCTGTCGCTTGAATCCGCAGCCATTGAGCAAGTCATTGACACCTATCGCGGCGAGGACTCAGTGGTCGATGCTCCCGGCTACCGACAAGCGATCCGCACCATAACCGCACCCCAATCGTTTGCCAAAGTTTACATCAACTCCCAAGTCGCTGAGGCGATCGCCGCTGCCAACACAACCAGCGCGGGACGCACCCGCTCTCTTGCACCATTGCAAAACAACCAAGGCATCGCTGCTTCTGTTTCCCTCAATCCAAACGGACTGCGGCTTCAAGGAACGACATGGCTAACGAAAGACAGTCCACCGATCTCAACAACGAATCACAACCGCTTTCCATTGGCAGAACGATTACCTGCCGAAACGATGCTGATGGCTTCTGGAGCCAGTCTCAAGGATCTCTGGGATGGTTATCGCGATCGCGCTGGAAATACAACGGAAGGTCTGCTAGCCCCTAAAAATATCGATGCCGCTTTCCAGAACGTGTTTGGCCTCAACTTAGAAGCTGATGTCATTGCTTGGATGGATGGATGGTTTTCTCTGGCTCTCATTCCATCTGAATCCGAAGCCTTACAGTCCGCTGGGCTAGTCTTTCTTGTGGATGCCAATGACCCGCAGGCAGCAAAACAAACATTCACCCGATTAGATGAAGCGATGGAGAATCGGCTTCAGTTTCAAGTCAACAATGTCACCATTGGTGGGAAAGAAGCCACTAGTTGGCAGTCGCGCTTTGCTGCGCTCACCATTACGCGAGGCTGGCTCAACAATTCCACTGCGTTTTTAGCGTTTAATGATGCGACAAAGTCGATGCTTCCTCAGCCGAATCAACCCTTGGCAGATAACGAACTTTACCGGAAAGCAACTCAGTCCTCTCTCAACAACAGCAGCGGCCTATTTTTTGCCAATGTCGAAGCCTTGAACAATGCCCGCGACCAGATTCCGGTGCCGCAGTTTCCGGAAAGACAGACTGCCATCGTCAACGCCATCCGTGCAATCGGCGTGACGACAGTGGTTGAGGGCGATCGCCAACTGCGCTACGACATCTCCGTGATCACAAACAACTCCAGCTCCAGTGAATCGCCACCTAGTGAATCCTAAACGCGATACCGATCAACCCAGATCTAGAATTCATCGAAGCATACACACAAGCGCCCAACAAAAATCCTCCTTACGATTCCTACTTCTGTTACACAGATCACAATAACGACGAATTTCATTCGCTATCTTGGCGGCATAGAATATTAAAAATTGTTTCATTTGTCGTCCATTCTCTCTAGGTTATGCAAAAAGAAACTCTGCACCTTGTGCAACTGCTCATTCAGGCAGGCGCGATCCCAGGTCAAGACTTCTCATGCGATCTCAGTTCGGAATCTTGTCACATTACCGACCATGGACTGTACCTTCTCCAGCAAGCCTATCCCCAAGTAGATTGGGGAAATCTGGCGGAGTGCGTAGAAGTGGACGACAGCCAAGCCGTAGACACACTGCATCAGCACTTGGAAATTAACTTTGTGGAGCGGATTTTACGCTTGATTCGGCGTCAGCTTCGTCAGCTCCCCTCAGAAAAAGCTTCATGGTATCTTCAGCAGGTCGCAGGAGGAGTCGAGCAGCGTACAAGCATTCCACTCCTTCGCTATCTTTTGGAACAATCAGATTTACCCAGTCGGCTCCGCATTGAGTGCTTGCTGCACGAAGATGCGATCGCCATGCCTTGCTCAGAGTGGATGACTGATTTGATAATTGCGGCTGGTGGCACTCCCTACGACGTCACGTTTGAGGGAGAAGATGCCGTTTTGACCGAAAGAGGGCTGCGCTTACTCGCCACAGTCTGGGCTGGGGAATGCAATCTCTACGAGGTTCTAGCTCAACGACGAGCTTAGTAACAAGCCATCCGAAACCGGATGCAAAGTACTCAGATCGAACGCTCTTTACATCACCTCAAGAATCTCCCCTCCCCCTAACGCCCCATGAGTCGATAGGATAGTAAGGAAAGATACGTTATGTCTTTTGATGACTTGACGTATTTCAAAGCCTTGCCGTTTGGAGAGAGTTCTATGGATTTGGTCACGCTTCAAGGGTGGCTCGACAACGCCTCATTTGCTGTTCTGTTTTTGACGATGCTGGTTTACTGGGGAAGTGTGGCTTTTCCCAAAATCCCGGCTCTATCAACGATTGGAACAACAGGCATGGCGATCGCCAACCTGTGTATCGCAGCCCTTCTGAGTGCCCGCTGGATCGAGGCAGGCTATTTTCCTCTGAGCAATCTCTACGAGTCTCTCTTCTTTGTGGCTTGGGGCATCACAGCCGTGCATTTGCTAGCCGAGCGCATGAGCCAGAGTCGATTAGTTGGCGCGGTAACCACTCCTGTGGTTATGGGCATCACGGCGTTTGCAGCTCTAACACTGCCAGACGCGATGCAGCATTCTGAGCCTTTGGTACCAGCGCTTAAGTCCAACTGGCTGATGATGCACGTTAGCGTTATGTTGCTCAGCTATGCAGCGCTGATGGTGGGGGCGCTGATGGCGATCGCCTTTCTCGTCGTCACCCGTGGTCAAGAGATCGAGCTGAAAGGGAGTTCGGTTGGCACTGGTGGTTTTCGGAATGTGCGCGATCGGCTAAAACCGATTCAGATTCCCACGTCTGAAAATAGTGCTGACAATGAGCCGGACGATCCGGTTCAGCCCGTCATCGCAACTGCCGCTCCCGGATTCAAAAACGAACAGGCTACGGTCGTTCTGGAAAAAGCAGCCACCGCAGCAAAAGTCGGAACAGTCAGCATCGAAGTCCCTTCTCCGACGTCGTCGAGTCCTCTACATCACGCAGTGGAAGTCACCTCAACTCCTCAACTTTCTCCTAAGCGACTCACTCTAGCTGACACCCTCGACAACATCAGCTATCGCATCATCGGCCTCGGTTTTCCGCTGTTGACCATCGGCATCATTGCAGGAGCCGTTTGGGCAAATGAAGCGTGGGGATCGTATTGGAGCTGGGATCCAAAAGAAACATGGGCACTGATTACCTGGTTAGTCTTTGCCGCTTACCTTCATGCTCGGATCACTCGTGGCTGGCAAGGTCGCAAGCCCGCCATTCTTGCAGCATCAGGCTTTTTAGTCGTATGGGTCTGCTATCTGGGAGTCAATATCTTAGGGAAGGGACTACACAGCTACGGCTGGTTCTTCTAAGTCTGTAGAGAACTCAGCGTATCTGCCAGCTTCTCTGCTATCCCTGCAATCCAGGCTTCATCCTGTTTGGTATAGCTGCGAGGAGCATTGGCTCCCAAGATCATTACTCCTTCATCGCCTAGGGGCTGACAAATCACTCCCTGAGTATTTTCGGGCAAATAGTCAAATTCAACTCGACCTGGGTACAGCTTGAGACTCACCAAGTAAACGGGCTTTTGAGTCTCCATCACTCGCTTGAGGATTGTTCCTGGCGATATCGTTGTGGATGTTCCAAGAACCCCACGACGCAACAGCACGCGATCGCCATACCAAACCACAATCGACTTTGTCACCGTGTTAGTCAGCAGCAGACGGGAAGCCCAAGCCAGCTCTTTTTTTGCAGACTCAGACAAATCATTAGTCAGCTCAAATCCCTGCTCACCAACTAGCTCAACGGACTCAGGCAAACGTGGTTGCACCCGCTGCCACAACAGCCCAGTGAGAATCAAAAACGCACTCAAAATCACTCCCAAAGCATCCGATCGGGATTGAGTATCGGTCAAGGTAGGCGTTAGCAAGCGATTGAGCATTAGAAGGGATCCGGCGATCGCCCCTACGACAATCGGCAGCCGCCGCAGCACACGATTAGGATCAGATGCCATGATTCAGAGTTCCTCGATTAGCGGTCAACACTCGTGGTAGAGATAAGGAGGCGTAGCCAGAACTCTCCACAGACGACGCGATGCCTATAGCGATGGATGCGACGCGTAAAAACTGAGCCTCATCTTTCGCGTAACATTACGCAACAAGAATTATCTCACAGCCCTATCATTCCTTCATCTTGTAACCTTCAGGCGCTAACTCTGCGAGAAAAAACGGTAGCTCGCTAGAATAAATCTAATGTTGAGTTCAAGAGCCAGAAATCTGGCGATCGCCTATCGAAACAATTTACGGCCAACTTCAAGGATTAAAACCGAGCCAGCTCAAGCAAATCCGACGGCTCTATCATCAGCGCTTACCTGTTGACGCCATCACGACTCCTGAGTTTGCCCAACGTCTTGCAGCAGTGAGTCAAAGCATTGATGAAGCCGTTTGCGCCTATGTTAACCGCCGGGGTCATGTGATTCGGGTGGGAGTTGGGACTCCACAACAAACCCAGATTCCACCGCTCGAACTGCCTCGATACGGTGCAGAGCGTTTGTGTGGAATTCGTTGCATCTCGACTCAAACGAAGGATCAAGAGCCTAGCACTTCTACGCTGACGACAATGGCCGTGCAACGCCTTGATGCCCTGGTCGTACTGTCTCTTTCGGGAGAAGGTTTTCAGCGACGAGGCGGTGGTGGCACTGGCTATATTCAGCATGGCTACCTGGCTCATCTTATCCCCCGTGCCGATCCTGGATGGACGGTCTCCGAACCTCTGAGCTTAGATGCGATCGCCCTTCAGAACTTTTTGGATCTGACCGAAGGGTTGGAAGCAGAATTTCAGCGCGAATATGTTGCACAGCAGGTCGATCTTGACCACGATCGAGCGTTGCTGATTGGCATCATGACCCGCGATTTGTCAAAGCAAGCCTTTGGCGATCGCATTGCGGAAGTTGCTCGGCTCATCGACACGGCTGGGGGTGAAGTGGTAGAGACGATTCATCAAAAACGGAATCGACTCCACCCGCAAACCGTCGTTGGGGAAGGCAAGGTACAGGAAATTGCCCTCGCAGCCCAAAGCATGGGGGCAAATCTAGTCGTCTTCGACCACGATCTTTCCCCGGCTCAAGTCCGCAATTTAGAAACGAATATTGGAGTGCGGGTTGTCGATCGCACTGAAGTCATTCTTGACATCTTTGCTCAGCGAGCCCAGTCTCGCGCCGGAAAGCTCCAGGTAGAGCTAGCACAGCTTGAATATTTGATGCCCCGCCTCATCGGTCGAGGTCGAGATATGTCTCGACTCGGTGGCGGCATCGGAACACGAGGGCCTGGTGAAACCAAGCTTGAAACTGAGCGTCGAGGGATTCAGCAGCGTATTTCTCGGCTACAACGAGAAGTCAACCAGCTTCAGGCGCACCGATCTCGTCTTCGCCAACAGCGACAAAAGCAAGATGTGCCGTCCATTGCCGTGGTTGGCTACACCAATGCAGGCAAATCGACGTTACTGAATACACTCACCAATGCCGAAGTCTACACAGCAGATCAGCTATTTGCAACCCTCGATCCGACCACACGACGACTGACGGTGAGCGATCCTGACACCCACGACACGGTTGGAGTTGTGCTTACAGACACTGTCGGATTCATCCACGAACTCCCCCCTTCTTTGATGGACGCATTTCGCGCCACCTTAGAAGAAGTCACAGAAGCCGATGCGCTACTGCACGTCGTAGATCTCTCCCATCCCGCATGGCAAGACCAGGTACGGGCTGTCATTCACATTCTCTCATCTATGCCCATCGTGCCAGGGCCAGCGCTGGTGGTCTTCAACAAAATTGATCAGGTGAGCAGCGAGGCTTTGGCGATCGCCAAAACCACTTATCCAGAAGCCGTCTTTATCTCTGCAAGCGATCGCCTCGGTCTCGAAACGTTGCGAAAACGTTTGGCTCAACTCGTCAACTACATCACAGCAGGCCCTTTAGAAGCCCGGATCAACGAAGTCCATGCATTTGAAGCAGCGTCGGCTGAAGAGCAAGCCATGGGGTAACGAGCAAAAGCAGCGTTTACAACCCCTCTGCAAGGAGCAGAGCCTAACTTGCACCGCTAGCTAGATGGAATGCAGGATACGGACGCTGCACAGTCGGCACCGTCGCGGCGTCCGCTGCCTCGATGAGCAAGATGAACAGTAGTCTTGGAGCGATCGCCTTTGTCGGCCATCTCATCGGTCTCAGACTGATGCGCCGAAGGTCGAGTATCAAAGTTGAGTAAGCTTGGGAGGGGAAGGAAGGATGCACTCAGCGTGCCAAGAGCCAACCCCGCTGACAGAAGGCAGGTATAAAAAGACATATAAAGTCCCGTAACGGAAGAAGCTATACTTCCTGTTACGTTTTGTCCCAAGAGCATCAGGAAAATACATCGCAAAAATCGACGAAAAAGCATCTATTTACTGCCGAACCTCTACGTGGCTAATATTCGGCAATCCACATCAGCCGATGATGAAGTCCTAAACGCAGCAATATTACGACAGCCCAATAGAAAACAGCTCACCTTCACTGAGAAACTTCCATCAACCGGGGCCGCCTCTAGTTACAAGAAAAGTGTGTAGAATTACGCAATAGCTGTCAACAGCGTCCAGGTTCTGCTTTGTTATCCGTGTTATCCGTTGACGTTATATCTCAACGTCCTGACCCAAAAAGCCCGAACGGAAGCATCTTCAGATCCAAAGACTATTTTGAGTTTCCTGTGGTGAAGCTATCTGTCATGTGTTCGACCAAAATCCATTTTCCTGAAGGATTGAAACGTCCTCGTACCTCTATCAGACAAGGAGAGGGGAGCCGTGACAGCATCTCATCCCAAAGACTGTCTAGGGTGACGAGGGAAGCTGTTGTGTCACTGCATTGAGCAGGAGTGGCGATCGCCATTTCATAGCGCTGCTCATCGAGCCGATGAAAGATCCCAGTAAAAACGACGGTATCAGTGTCTGCATCAGAAGTGCTGACACCACAATCGGATTGAAGATGTCTTTGCACAGGCGCGTATCCATCCCGAGGATAATCCGCAGGATTCTCTAGGTAATAGCGCTGCCATTTAAGCCAGTCTGGATGTTGAGGAGAAAGGTTAAACAAAGGAACCAGCGCTAATGGAGCGATCGCATCGGTCAACAACATCTCTTGCAGCGATCGCACCGATATCTCACGAGGCTGACAGCCCTGTTGGACGCACAAAGCTGCGGCCGCTCCTGCGGCCTGTCCAACTCCCATCACCACAGGTTGAAGTCGCGTTGCACCATTCGCAATATGCGACACTGACATATTTTTTTCGCAGACCAGCAGCCCATCAACCACGGCTGGCACGAGGCAACCGTAGGGCAAGGAAAAAGGCGTGCCCGTCCAGCGTCCCCCCCAGCGTAATGATTTGGGTGCGAGAGTTAGCTGCTGAGCATAGGGTGCAGGATAGTGGTGATCATTGGCATAGTTTCCTAGAGCGATCGCCCCTGACGACCCAGAAGACAACAGCGGTAAAGGCGCAACTTGTCTCTGAGTCACCGGATTGAACAGTGAATCCGATAGCAGAGATGGGTGCTCGATGGGCAAGATGTCTTGTTCTCGAACGGTTGCCACACCCACTAAGCGACGGCTTTCGCGATAGTAAGGTTGCAGAGCAAATGCTCCTCCTCCAAGGCCCTCGTGCAGCGTCTTTGAGTCAGCAGAAGATCCGCGAGGAAACATATCATTTGCTAGACCATATCGTTGTCCCAGATGGGTCTGAATGTATCGAGCAAACCCTTGAGAAAACCATTGAGCCTCTTGTAAAACCTGACGCTGCTCTGCTGGCGATTCCACCAGGCGCTGGAGGCGATCGCCATAGTCATTGCCCTGTTGCGGCCAGTTGATCATGAAGCGATGATCCGACAACCGTCCATAGTTCAAGAAATGTTCTGGGTCATAGCCACTCCAGGCTCCCTCAAAAGCATCTCCACAGTCCCACGGTGGCGCTGGTATTTCAGGGGCGATCGCACCTTCGCCCCAATCACGCATCATCACAACCCAGGTCGGCGTTTGCACTGGATAGTTCTCTGTCAAAGCATTAGGCTCAATCGGAGCGCTCGGCTCTCCCCATTCAGACTGAAATTCCCATCCCCAGCGATGAGGGACTTCTCCTAATGCCAAGAGATCCCCAAGTTCTGTGCCATCGATAATGATCTGAGCTTCGATGGTATTGTCTTGAAACCTTACGGCAGTGAGGCGATCGCCCCTTCGCAACACTTCTAGCGGCGTTTGTCCCGATAACCACGTCAAGGTTGGCAGCGCCTCTACCCAGCCTGCAAAAATAGATGCTCCCACCGCAGGGTGATAGGTGAAGAAACTCACCCAGCCTTGGTCAAGCCCACCGAATTGTCGCTGCCGTAGCTCTCGTAAAAATGCGCCCCACAGGCCAGTTTGAAACGGCACTAGCTCATTACCGTCGGGAGCCGAAACTCCAGCAGCCGTCAGCATTCCACCGAGCCAGGTGAACTCGCTGACTAGAATGACATCAACACCGCATCGTGCGGCCTGAATTGCTGCTGCTGTTCCGCCTGTGCTACCACCAACCACCAGCACATCTGTGGTGAGATGCTCCATGCTTTATCACAGTCAAAACGAAATACTAGCAGTAAGGAGTAACATCTTCGTTGCATTCATCGGCTAAGTAAGTCAGCGCCCGAAAGCGAATACCGACCAGTTGCTCATATAGAGGATTGAGCTTGCAGAGAGGAGGAATGTGAACAACCTTTTTGCCAAAAAGTTTCACATCTCGCTCAAAAGGACATTGCGGCGGGATCATTTTACAAAGAAATCGGGCAATGCTGGGGTCGTGAATATCAACTTGGTCAAGCCACTCTTTAACTGGGCGTAGAGGCTTAACCGCCTTTCCGTCACCATGCTGTTTAGGAGGAGTTAGAGAGGTCGCCGCACCAGATTCAGTTGCCTGAGATTCTCCGTCTTCAGATACTAGAGTCGAGCGCAGCGATTGCAGCACATCGGAATTGAGCTCCAGAGCATCGCAGAACTCATGTAGAACTTTGTCTTCTGACGGCGAATAGACACCGTCGGCGATCGCCACCATGACAGCAGTGCGGAGAAAATTCTCTGCCAGGTTGGGATCGTGCCCTAAGGTTGCTGCGAGATCCTCTGGCGAAATGACTTCGAGAGAGTCGATGTTGGCATTAGGTGCAACCTCACTCTGAGTCAGGCTGACAATCATCTCTTGCTCTTCGGGATCGAAGTGCCCGTCCGCCCAAGCAACCGTTGACAGACCTCTCAGCCAGACTGAAATTTGTTCCTCTCGATTAGGAGATTGAATGGCATTCGTCATGAAACTTATCCATCCACACAATAAATTCGTTCGATTTTGCTTCGATCTTAACGCTTCACAGGTTCAGTTGGCGGTGACATCATTCACTCTGATACGAACTCGATTCCCCTGTCTCTCTATAGTGCCCGCAATGTCCCCCCGACTGAAAGTGTATTGCTCGGCCTGTCCCTGGCGTACCCGGTTCAACCCTTGCTCAACCTCAGGGGTCAAGCCTCCCTGAGTCATCCCATTGACGGCAACACGAACCACTAGAGGGTCAATTCCTTGTGAAAAGGTTGCTTCTGTTTGGCGAACTTGGTTATTGCGATCGTAGGTATAGGTGAGACTCACACGGTTTGGCACGAGGTCATAGCGGGCATAGCGAGACCCTGGCGATGTGCCTGTGCCACTCTGGTCAGGATTTCCGAGTTGAGCCTGCACGGTTTGTTCTGACGTTCCCACAGGCAGTCCTGGAATACGCGGAATGGCTCTCGGGTTCTGAGTATTGGAATTTCGAGACTCAGGACGACTAGAACCGGAAGAACTCGTTGAACCGGAAGATGGGTTCTGCGGATTGGATGGACGGCTCGCAGGAGAGCCCGAATTTTGTGAGGAACCTGGCGAACTAGACGACGAATTGGCAGAAGAGTCCGATGAACTGGACGACGATTCACCAGAAGAAGGACGCTCAGGAATGGGAGTTTGGGTCGAGGGGGGCAGTGGCTCCATCTCAGAAGACTCTGGTAATTCATTGTCAGAATCTTCGGCCTCAGGGTCTGATTCGACATTCTCCTCAGATGAGGGGCGATCGCCAATCCCCTCAGGGTCAACCACCTCCGTCGGGTCACGTCGTATCGCAGTCTCAGGTTGCTGCGATCGCCACCACAGAGCTGCAACGATAGATAAGCCGAGCACTCCAACCACAATAAATGGAGCCAGCAAACACCCAAGCAACGTATTAGAACGGCGCGGCTTGGAAGACTTAGGAGGCTCATTGACTGGAACAACTTCGGTTGTTCCCCCTAGATCGGTCGCCCTTTCTCTAGCACCAGGGGGAGCCGCAGGACTCACAGCCAACGTTGGTTCACCCGTGCTTAAACCCGGATGAGCAGCCGGAGATTGCCGCAACTCAGGGTGAGATGTCTCACCCGTCTGACTGGGTGCAACTCTTCCATTGGGCGATCGCTGACCTAGAGGCAAGGGAGGAGCGACTGCGACCGTTGCAGCATGACTATCTGGATTAGGGATCTGACTTCTGGCCTGTGAGCCGTCTTCCTCATTCCCCACAGAACCCGGATCAAGCAGGGTATGAGGCGCTTCCTCAAACTGCAAATCAGGCAAGAGCGCTAGCCAATTTGATACCTGCTGGGGGCGATGCTTCGGCTCAATTGCCATGCCTTGCAAAATCGCATAGTTGAGAGACGCGTGCATTCGCGGCCTGATCTGTCGGGGTTCCACCAACGATTGGCGATCGCGCAACACGGCAGACACAGGCACCCGAGCCGTCACCAGAGCATACAGCGTCGCAGCTAAGCCGTAGACATCAGTTGCGGGCGATCGCTGCGCCTGAGCCAAATATTGCTCCACCGGAGCATAGCCTTCGGACAAGAAGCTCGTATGAGTTTGGGTCAATCCTGGAGTGAACTCACGGGCAATACCAAAATCGATCAGCACAACATCATGAGTTCCCTCTCGCACAATGATGTTTTGAGGCTTGACATCTCGGTGCAACAGCCCTTGCTCATGAATGACTTGGAGAGCCTCACCCACCTGCCGCATATAGCGAACAGCTAAGGGTTCAGGCAGCGGATGGTTAGGAAAAACAACCGCATCGAGAGTCCGCCCTGGCACATAGTCCATGACCAGAAATGGCATCTCGTCTTCGATAAAGAAATCGCTGACCCGCACGATATGAGGATGAGTGCAAAGCGCTAGTCGTCGGGCCTCATCCTGAAACTGCCGCTTCACCGCTTCGGTGTCGATGGAGGCGATCGCCTGTGGAGGAAGTTGAGACAATGGCTTCAGAGTTTTGATGACGACGACTTGATCTAGGGAGCGGTGCGTCGCCTTGAACGTTACGCCAAAGCCGCCTTCACCTAGAGGCTCGTCTAACGAATATTTGCCTAGCTGAAGTGTTTTTCCAACAAGAGAATCCATGTCTCAACCCTGAACATCTGGCACAACATTTTGATGTGCGGCAATGCTGAGCGAAATCGTCCAATCAACAACGTTTCCAAATGCTTGGAATGTCTTTTTTTAGGATGTCTTTTTTCGCCCTGACAATCCCTGCCCGTCCTCTCTGAACCTCATCTTCTAGGAACCAGTATATCGGGCAGATGTGTCACATCTACTCACCCACTGTGCATAAGACCCGCTTTATACAGGAGCAGTTCCACCTATCATCGATACCATTCTTGTACGAGTTTGCTGTCGACAGTCTGCTATCGGTGCTCTATCGCTCAAACATGCGCATGTGGTCAAGGTAGTTAGACGGGTCTTGCGCAACCCAACCCATCGCAGAGTTAGCTCGTATCTCGAAATGCAGATGAGGACTGGCAGCAAGCCCTGTCTCTCCTGATTGGCCTAAAACTTGACCCGCACTTACCTGTTGTCCAAGCTGAACCGAGATTTCACTCAGCTGAGCATAGCGAGTCTGAAGACCTTGGGAATGGTTGATGACAATAAGCTTGCCATAATTTCCCTGCTCCTCAGCAAACGCAACTACGCCGTCTCCCACACTGAGCACTGGAGTTCCAATATCAGTAGACAAGTCAACTCCACCATGAAATTCGACCTCTACAGACTGAGGTAAAGCCTGCCAGCCATAGTCACGCGACACAGGGGCGATCGCTGGCAGAGGAAATCCATCCAAACCAGTCGCCGTTTCCTGTAAAAGCTGCTCTGCTGGACTCGTGAAACCGCTCGCTCCTGGGATAAAGACGACTTGCGGCACTGTTCCACAGCCATTCAACTCAAACAACACATCAGCCCGCACGTTAAATTGGTCAGCTAAGTTTTGCCACGTCTTTCCTGGAGAAACTTGTACCCGAACCCCATTATAAGGAGGCACGACAAGTTCTTGTCCAGGAGTCGGTGAGCTATTGACTAAGGCTGTGTTAAAGGCCAAAAGCGTTGAGGGAATGAGGCCATAGCTTGCAGCAACAGACTCTAGTGTTTCTCCTGGCTGCACTTGATGACGTTGAAGTCTTGAAAGAACCGAAGGCTGACACAGCGACTCTATTAGACTCTCTTCTGACCGCGTCATCTCATCGTCGGACTGTTTTACTCCTCTCTGGTGCTGAAGAAAAAGCCATTCAGATTTCGCAGAAGAAGTTTGAGGAGAATCAACATTGCCACGGGCCTGAACGGCAGAACCATCACCAATGAACAGGAGACCGGTAACACACATCCACCCTATCCATCGCAATTGCATTTGCCGCGTTTGATTTTTCCGAATTCTATTTACCATTAGGCATCAACTGATATTCAGCTAGCATTGACACTGACGGTGCAGCATTGCACTGGGTCTTGTTCTGGGAGTACCGTTTTTGGAAGTACCGTGTCAGTAAGTCAAAAGGGTCAAGATTGAGCGCAATCAGTCTTTGACCCTGTCAAAATAGTGGAGTACGACGGCACAGCTATTTATGGCACTCAATTTATGGCACTCAATAATCTGAGTTTAAATAATCCAATCAGCATTCGGAGAAATCAGAAATTTTTAGCCCCCGTTTCATCGACTAGAGCTTCATCGGCTAGATTAGAGGAGTGGATGAGAAAAATCTCAGCAAGCATATTCTCAAAATCCTGAAATGCGACCTTGTTCTCAAAGCCCGTCACTACAGCTGGAAAAAAGGAAAACGCGTATACGAGTCGCAGCTTTGGATTCCGTAGGTATGCGGTTTCTGGATCCTGCTCCATTAGACTATCTCCAAGAAAATTGGTTCATTAGAGCAATATCATGGGTTTCTCACTGAAACAAATTGGCGCTTACATCGCATTCCTTATAGTCGGGGGCGGGGCAGGTTTAACTGGCGGCTATATCCTCAGAGACAACAATCAGCCAGAACCACAGGTCACGTTGCCATCCATTTCTGCAAACACAGCGTTTAGTGCAGAAGAAGAACAGACAGCAATCCAAAGTCTCCCTCCGATCGATCGTTCCAATCCTAATTTTATTGCCGATGCAGTCAAACAGGTGGGCCCTGCAGTTGTTCGAATTGATGCAGCCCGATCAGTGTCAGGCAATATCGGTGACCCCTTTCAGAACCCATTTTTCAGACGTTTTTTTGGCGACGAAGAGATGCCTGATCCAGAGCGAATTGAGCGGGGTACGGGTTCTGGATTTATCCTCAGTACAAACGGCCGACTAATTACCAATGCTCATGTCGTCTCCGGTGCAGACACGGTAAGCGTCACGCTTAAGGACGGACGGACATTCGAGGGCAAAGTATTGGGTTCTGACCCCATTACTGATGTTGCCGTGATCCAGATCAGCGCAGAAGACCTACCAACCGTAACTTTAGGCAGCTCCGAAGACCTTGTGCCTGGACAATGGGCGATCGCCATCGGTAATCCCCTCGGTCTCGACAACACGGTTACAGCTGGCATTATTAGTGCGATCGGAAGGTCCAGTTCTCAAGTTGGAATTCCAGACAAGCGAGTCCGGTTTATCCAAACCGATGCAGCAATTAATCCCGGCAATTCAGGCGGCCCCCTGCTTGACGACAAGGGTCGAGTCATTGGAATCAACACTGCCATTCGAGCAAATGCACAAGGACTAGGCTTCGCTATTCCGATCGAAACAGCCGCCCGTATTGCCGATCAACTTTTCGCAGACGGTGAAGTAGAGCATCCCTACATCGGCATTCAGATGATCGATCTGACACCCGAAACCAAAAATCAGCTAAGTCAAGACAACAGCCTGGGATTCCGCATTAGAGAAGATCGCGGAGTGCTGATCATGCAAGTCATGGAAGGAACCCCAGCCGAAGAAGCAGGGCTTGAGCGAGGCGACATTATTCGAAAGGTGAACGATCGCGAAATCAGCACCGCATCTGATGTTCAAGAAGAAGTGGAGCGTAGTCGCATCGGGGATCTGTTGGAAATTGAGGTCATTCGAGGTGAAGAAACGGTCATGATTGAGTTGCGTCCAACCCTCCTTCCGGTTGAACAGCTTGGATAAGGACGTTTCTGCATCACGTTCGCAGCACAATTCGTGACTAAAAAAACGGGCGTTGCTCCAAGTCCTCGTAGATTGGATTAAAGCTCCAGAAGTTCCACCACGGCTGTAAGCTCAATCCGGTTGGATTGAGCTTACAGCCGTGGTGGGCTATGTAAATTTAGTGGACTAATTCGTTTAACCAGAAACCACTGCCAATTTCTCTAGGATCTAGCTTGCAGACGCTAACTCGCACAGCCGATAAACAAAACTGGCAGCTTCTATAACAACACAGAACTATAACCTTGTTTTTAATGGCAAGAAGAATCTGAAGGGTCAGAAGAATCCTCAGAAGAACGAGATTTGCGATCGCGCCGCAACGATACAGCGGTGGCCGCATTATCTTCCAACTCCATTCGCTGCTCCATACGGCGGAGAAAATATCCGGTCATCATTGCTGATGCCAGCAACCCAGCTAGATTTTCCCGATCAGTTGTGACTTGCACATTGAAAGATTCCGTTGGCAGCACTCCCACCAGTCCTTGAACATTCTGAGAAATAATTTGCTTAATCTCTGGGCTCACTGACTTTGCAACCATCGCTAGCACTTCAGGTGACTGATGCTGCATATATTGCAAAAGCTGGTTGACACGTTCATTCTCATCGTGATTATCAAAAAAGCTGGTGCTGTTTGGAGGAAAAACCATAAGCTTGCTCTATTTTTTCTATGCTCCATTGTTACATTTATACCCACCACCTTAGCAAAGCCATTCTAGGTGAGATCGCAGAAAGCGTAGTAGGTGACACAAAAAATGGTATCGGGACTAGAAATTTATGCAGATTTGTCAAAGGGCTGAGGCAGCTGATCCACTTGAAAATATTGGTAGAACTTGTCTGTTACCTGTATCCAGTACGATCGCCCGTTTGACTGTCGGCGTTTGCGTATCAATCCTAGCGTAGCCAACTCTTGGACATGTTGGTAAGCCCCAGAGCCTCGCATATCGACTAAAGCCGTTTGAGCGAGTGGCCCTCTGAGTGCGATCGCGGCCAAGGTTCGCAATGCGCCGACTCCAATGTCTAAAGGAACTAGGGTCTCAATGAGATCGCGATAGTCTTCTTGCAGTTGTAAGCAATAGCCATCGGAAGTCTCTACAACTTCCAGAGCGCTGTTTCGACCCGCATACTCAGACAGCAACTCAATGATGCCTTCTTCAGCTGACTTGCGATCGCATCGAGCGTATTCTGCCAGTTGACTGATCGTTAAAGGTTTACCCTTTAGATACAGAATAGCTTCTATCTTTTTCGAAAGAGACATATCTCACATCCCAGCACTGGAATTTGTGCGATCGCACCTGAGCCCTACAAGGATTTGTCATGTTTTCATGGTTTTCTTTTTGCTAGTGTACAGTTCCTCACAATAGCTGTTGATCGCGAATTCAGCTTGTGTCAAACATCTTTTCGATATCAGAGTAAAGAGATGCCACTCAACCGTACAACTCGACTTCACTCAATACTGTATCGAAAGATCAGTCCCTTCATGCAGAGACGTGTGACAGTCTGAGGCTTCCAACGATCACGTTGTCAAATCCCTGAGTCTTAGCGAACATCGAGCGTGAAAAAGCTGTAACCATTATCAGGAAACAAGTCTAGTGTTTCCCTGCCCAGACATTAAAGCTTCTGAACTCAACCCTGAGAAGCTCATGGAGTTGTCTAATCGAGACTGCGACCCGTTAATTCAACAAAGATATCTTCCAAATTGGAAGGGCGAACCATCAGCCCAGTATGATCAGGTTGCTTCAACATGTGGGTTTCCGCTTCTTCGAGCGTTGGAAAGAAGGTGTAATCCCACCGATCATCCATTTGCTTCATAACCAGCCCTCGACCGTGGCGATCGCGCAGTTCTTCCAGCGTCCCTATTTCGATGAGCTTTCCCCCATCCATAATGCCGATGCGATCGCATAGATACTCGACTTCTTCCATATAATGAGTGGTAATCAGAAGGGTCATTCCCTGTTTGTTTAAACCCTTAATGATTTCCCACATTCGCCGTCGCGTTTGAGGATCTAAGCCCACCGTCGGTTCATCCAGGAACAAGATTTCTGGCTGATGCAGCAATGCTCGTGCAATCTGGAGACGACGTTTCATTCCTCCCGACAGAGTTTTGACCAAGTCTTCACGGCGATCGACCAATTCAACGTAGTCTAACCAGCGACTAATTTCTTGCTGTCTTCTGGGATTGGGAATATGGTGCATTCGACCATGAAATTCCATGTTCTCCCAAACGGTAAGGTCAATATCGACGCTTGTTTGCTGCAAAACAACACCGATGGCTCGCTTAACCCCAATCGGCTGTCGCACCACATCGTAACCAGCGACAACAATATCGCCTTGTGTAGGCTGGGTTAGAGTTGTCAACATCCGAATAGTAGTCGATTTACCCGCCCCGTTGGGCCCAAGCAAGCCAAAAATTTCGCCCGGTTCAATACTCAGCGAGAGGTCATCAACAACTGCCGAGTTGTTGTAAACCTTATGTACGTTCTGAAGACAAACAGCAGGTGTCATGAGCAGTCCAAAATGAGAGTCAAAAATTACACGGCCTAGAGACCCGAGAGATCATTAAGGTTTACCGCCTTAATGAGTTACTTTCCGTTCTCATCTGGTTCGCCGTTACACAAACGTCTAGGCTTCGAAAGCAGCGTATCCGTGGAGCATTCATCGTCGAAGCAAACCCCTCTGACATAAGTTCGAGCCTTCACAATAGGGAAAGCTGTTGCACGTCCTGACCTTGGGATGCGATCGCCTCAACCTCACCTCGACGATACATAGGAATTTTGTTTGTTCTACGCTGACTCGTTCGATAGTGAACTCCTAACTGATCGAGTCGGGTACGAGCCTCAGCTTGAGTGCATTTCAGAATTTGAGCCGCAATTCGAATCGGAATCCACTCCTTGCCAAATCTTGCCAGTATCGTCTCGTCATCTTCGTTGGCAATGATAGTCAGCAGTCTCTCGGCCAAAAGCCAGCAGGCGATCGCATCGGATTCGGCTCGGTGCGATCGCCCAACATCAAACTGAAATCGTTTGACCAGCTTAGGTAGGCTTCGAGAAGGCAAATCTGACAGCATTAGGCGCGAAAGCTTGACCGTACAGAGTTGTTGCGATGGCGATCGCAAATAATCGAGTCCTAGTCGCTGAAACTCAGCCCGAATAAATGCAAAGTCAAACTCCAAATTATGAGCTGTCAATATCCCCTGATTTAGAGTATCTAGATACTGCGGCAAAATCTTGGAAGCAGGAACAGCCTCATCGACCATCTGTTGAGAAATGCCTGTAAACGACATAATCTCGCTTGGAATCTCTCTCTCTGGATTAACCAGATCGGAGCGACACTCAGTTATGCCGTCCTTGAGACTGGCACGAACAACAGAAAGTTCGATGACTCGGTCACTTTGCGAATATAGTCCAGTTGTCTCGACGTCTACAACAGTCAACGTTTGTTGACAAAGTTGACGATAAGCAGCAAGTAAATCTGTTGAAAACACCGTTCCTTAGAAGAAACTCCTTATCCCATCACCAATGCTACTTGGCCTGAAGACCTCGTTCAGTTTCGAATATGACCTGCAACG
>CAKZMO010000765.1 GCA_937128595.1 uncultured cyanobacterium
ACGTGTGGTTAACGACAAGATCAACAATTACGCGAATGCCGTACTCGTCCGCAAGGTGTACGAACTCTACAAATTCTCCCAGGGTGCCTAAGCGGGGGTCCACCCCGTAATAATCCTTGATGTCGTAGCCATTATCGCGGTTTGGCGTGGGGTAAAACGGCAGTAGCCAGATGCATGTCACACCCAGGCTGGCGATTTCGTCTAATCGATCGTATAAACCGGCAAAGTCACCAATGCCGTCACCATTACTATCCATAAATGTCTCAACATCAAGGCAATAGACAATTGCCCGCTTATACCATAGATCTTCTGGCCGCATAGAGTGTCCTTTGCAGTAATTCATTCGTGTGATGTGCTTATCCAAAAGGCTACCGAAATAATGTGGGTTCATAATGGGTCGGTTGACCCCTATTCATATAAGCGGTTCCGGTGATTAAGGCTCTCATCTCAACCGATATACTCGGTTATACACGAATTATTAAGGTACCGAGGCATAGCATTTATGAGCAAAGAATACAATAGTAAACCCGTAGTCGTCATTACCGGGGCATCCGCCGGTGTCGGTCGGGCGACCGCACAGGCTTTTGGTCGTTTGGGTGCATCTATCGGGTTACTGGCACGCGGGCAAGCTGGCCTGGAGGGTGCAAAAGCGGACGTAGAAAATGATGGTGGACGAGCACTGATCGTTAAAGCGGATGTCTCCGACGCGGAAGAGGTCGAGCAAGCAGCAGCAACAGTAGAAGATGAATTCGGCCCGATTGACATCTGGGTGAATAATGCAATGGTATCGGTATTCGCCCGTGCGGAGGAAATTACACCAGAAGAGTATAAACGTGTGATGGATGTAAACTTTCTCGGTTACGTCAACGGGACGCTCGCCGCGCTCAAGCGTATGCGTAAACGTAACCGGGGCACGATTGTGCAGGTTGGTTCGGCACTCGCTTATCGTGGTATTCCGTTGCAAGCGGCCTACTGCGCATCAAAGCACGCCGTTGAAGGTTTTACGGACTCACTGCGTGCTGAAATCCTTCACGACAAACTAAATATTCACGTTACGCAAGTTCATCTACCAGCTGTAAATACACCACAATTCGGATGGGTACGTAACAAGTTAGGTCATCATGGTCAGCCCGTTCCACCAATTTTCCAACCGGAAGTTGTTGCAGATGCAATTGTGTGGGCGGCACACAACAAACGTCGTGAAGTGTTTGCAGGTTTCCCCGCAGCGCAGGCCATCGTCGGCAATAAGCTGTTCCCGAATATCGGTGATTGGTACCTGGCAAAGAATGGCTATGACGCGCAAAAGGCGGATCAACCATACGATGAAAGCCAGCCGGATAATCTCTACCATCCACTAGACGATGAAGAGGATCATGGCGCACACGGTGCTTTTGGAGACAATGCCCGTGACGATAGTTGGTACATCCCCATTGTCAAGAATCGCAACCCATTGGCTTTGATCGGATCCATGATCACTGGGGCAGTCGCGATGTTTGGCACGAACCAGCGTAAGGAAAAGACCAGTGGCTGACCACAATCAAAATCAGCAGGATTATAATATGCCACCCGGCTGGTACACCAATCCCTCAGAGTGGAGCGAACGCATCCCGATCATCGTACTGGCATTGGTCGGGCTGGCAATTGCCTCGTACCTGGGGGCATATCAACTGGGCTTTTTTGATACCGTCTGGGAACCGTTCTTCGGTGATGGGAGTAAGACAATCCTGAACTCAGGTGTATCTGAAGTATTGCCTATTCCTGATGGTGTGCTGGGCGCAATCGCCTATTTAATTGACGCTGTCTCCGGTGCAATTGGTGGCCGCAGTCGCTGGCGTACTATGCCGTGGATTGTCATTATTTTTGGATTGGCCGTTGGCCCGTTAGGTGCAGTAAGCATTATTTTGGTCATCTTGCAGCCTGTACTGCTCGATAGCTGGTGCACACTGTGCTTGGCCTCAGCAGTGATTTCCCTGGTGATGATCGGCCCTGCCCTCGATGAGATGTTAGTCAGCCTACAGTATTTGAAGCGCGTCCGTAACCGTCGTGACTCTATCTGGCGTGCATTCTGGGGGCTGGAAACACCTAACTACCAAAAAATAGACCAGAACAAATTACAGATAGAGGTGACAGCATAATGTGGGCAACTGCAATAAACGCAATGATTGGCATCTGGCTCATGGCTTCACCCGCTATCGTCGAAACATTCTCCCATGATGCGGCTAACAATAACCGTATTTTTGGCCCGTTGGTGGTTGCGTTTGGGGTGATGGCATTGTGGGAAGTGTTACGTTCAGTACGTTATGTGAATATTGGCGTCGGGATCTGGATATTAATTTCTACTGTATTGCTGGGTTACAGCAATCTGGCACTGGTGACAAACCTATTGGCGGCCATAGCGATTATTGGTCTGTCTTTCATAAGAGGCAAACACGATCCGATGGAATTTGGCGGAGGCTGGGTTGCCCTATGGAACGATGACATGTGGGTAAGCGGACAATCAACACAATCTGTACGATCAGCAAATGAGGACCATTCATGACAAGAGCAACAAAATTATATCGTAATCGCATCGCACTAATCTTCGATTTTGACGATACACTGGCTCCATCCACGTTCCATTTCATGCTTTCTAAGCTGGGAATGGCACCACAGGACTTTGAAAAAATGCACGTACAACCAATGGTAGATAGCGGATGGGAAAAGATCCTGGCACGCTATCACTGTTTGATACGTGAGTCTAACAACAACGGTCACCGCGTCACCGAGGAGTTCATGACCCAACTTGGCAGGGAATTCCCGCTATTTGACCATACGTCTGAAATGTTCGACAAGGTGCGCAGATGGGCCGAGGAAATCATAGACGACATAGCGGTCGAATTCTATATGCTCACCGCAGGTTTGGCGGAAATTCCAGAGGCTACAGCAATTGCCAGTGAGTTTAAACAAATATGGGGTGGTGCTGGTGCCTTTAACGAGGAAGGTGAGCTGGTATTCGTCAAGCGTATCATCACTCATCCGGAAAAACGCCGTTATCTGACGCAGTTGGCAAAGGGGTTACATCTGGACGGTTCTCTACAACCAGAAAACATTTATCGGGATGTACCCTCTGAAGATTACTACATACCGTTTGATCAGATGATTTATGTTGGTGATGGTGGCTCTGATATGTCTGCCTTTTCCATGATGGAAGATGTAGGTGGCATCGCAATTGGTGTCGTGCTTGCAGAAGAGCTTGAGAACTGGCGTGGTTATGATGAAATCCACGAAGATAGACGGGTCGAGAATCTGGCCGCAGCCGATTATTCCGCTGGGTCCGAGCTAATGCAATCACTGGAAGCAGCGGTCAAGAGCATTGCCTATCGTGTCGCACTACGCAAACGCAGTCACGGCGAATAATATTCTTCGCTGTGATAATCGCTGAGGTACAACGAATATTGTTACACGACAATGGAGATTATCGAATAGCTGATTCGAGCAACGGCGTGTCTTGCAAGGCGCGTCCTAACGCCTCAAACCGCTCGGCAACACGTTTTAAATCAGGGGCTTTTAACGGAGCCTCATTGCAAAGCTGCCAGATCGTCGCGCCATACTCATAGGTGTACTGCCGTTCATTATCAATGCTGAGGCTTGGAACAATCTTCTCTAAAGTATGCAGTAGATGTGCAGCAATCATGGGATCATTTACACCGTGATGACGGATTTCATCAAACGCAGTTCCCAAGAATTCACGGAAATCCAATGGATCAGTAACCACACGCACATGCCCGTCTTCACCTAACCTGATAGCACTTGGCACCTGATCTTTGCGTGCCAGCTTTGCCAGCGCGGTGCCCAGTTGATCAATGCACAAGCTCGCGGTGTTCGGATCATTGATTGCTGGCGAGATTGCACGCAGCGCAATCTGCTCTAGTTGGGTGATCATCAACTCGGAATCCTGCACCAGTGTTCGCTCTGCCCCGAGCGAAATAGACTGGTATAGTTGGTCTAAAACAGCCCCAGTTACTCGCTCTTTCGGATAAACCCACACCAGGATTTCTCCTTCGATGATGTAAACACCCGGACGGTAGTCAAATTTCAGGATGAGGTCGTTTTCAGATGCTAACTTAATGATTTCATCTGCATCGACGAATTGTAGATAGCCGGATTGCTTGCTATGCATAAGATAAAAGCGAGTCATATCCTCAAAATCTGAAGGTAAGGTGATCTCGTTTGATGCTTCTCGGCTATCAATGCCAACTCTGGCAGGGAATATTTCATCTAATGCACTAATCAGCTTACTAGCAATGCTATTGATGATGTAGTTTGGTTGCACAGATTGTGAGACGTGATGAATAAAATAGATCAGCAGAAAGGCGTTGAACATCGCCAGCACAACGGTGATGAGCCCGGAGAATGCCGGTACGGACGCGGTGCTTGCGGTGCCACCACCAAGCAGCAGGATCAAACAATAGATGAACGTCGCCACAAACGCCCCCAGGGAAAACTGATTGATACGGTCGCGCATAAAATTGCTGACCACGAGTGGACCGTATTGTTGTGTCGCCAGCGTCAGTACAACCATAGTCAACGAAAAAACCGTTCCTGCGACGGTGATCATAGAACTAGCAACTACAGTGAGCACAGACCTCGCATCACTTGCCTGGATGTTCAGTAAACCAAGAGGCTCAAGTATTTCTGTTAGCACATCACCATACCGAATATCCAATTGCAATGTGAAGATTGCGGCAATGATAGCTAATACCGATAGCGTGATCGGGATGAACCAGTAGCTCGCACTCAGTCTGTCAACGATTTCAATGATGAGGTTGCGCATGGCTATTTGCTTATCCTTTTCTTTTTCCAATGGGTTTTTACAATAGATCGACATCGCGTAGCATCGGTGCTCAGGATGACGTTAGAGGATGGGATTTGGAGATACACCACCTCACATGCCGAATTCGGCATGTGAGGTGGTTACGCTTATAATTTAGCGAATGCGATTACAACTACACAGGAGACGTTACCACGTCTGACTTACGCTGTGTCACGACCTTACGCTCCCTGACGGGCATCGGCTGATTGGGAGATCCACCAACAAATCCACCTGCCGCAGCCGCAAATACACCGGCCAAGAGGATGACAAAGATAACACCTGCCGTAGCTGCAACAATATCGGCGACGTCAGAAGCGACTTGTTCGGCTTCTGCTTCCAGTCGATCTATTGCTTGCGTTAGATCAGCTTCCCACTCATCAAGCTGTTGACTTGCTTCGGCCTCA
>CAKZMO010000766.1 GCA_937128595.1 uncultured cyanobacterium
CCCACCGAGTAGCCCAGTTCTTGCAGGAGTTGCCGATAGCCCTCCGCTTGAAACCAGCCCGTATCCCAAGTGGCACGAGCCATAGAAATAGGTTGAACCTGCCCCATGACTGAAAAATTGAGCCCCCCGATGATGAGAGCGAAGACGAACCCAAGCAGAACAGCAGTCAAAGCAGAGAAGGGCGATCGCACAGGCATGGGAGAACACAACCTGAGATGGGGAAAAAGCGTGCTAGGAAGGGTCAGCCGTTACTGCGGCTGCATCAGCATGATGACCATAAAACTCGATGCGATACTCCGTAATCGACACTCCAGTTGCAGCTTCAACTTGCCTCAAAATTTCTTCTGGCAGCTTGACATGAACGTCCATAATCTGCTGGGTATCCATACAGTTCACATGGCTGTGAGAATCGCTGATATTGCCATAGAGACGACCATCTGAGCGTTCGATACACTCAATAATATTTTGGTTAGACAAGGCTTCTAGATTTTGGTAGACCGAGGTATGTCCAATCTCGCGACCCTGGCGATTGAGGCGATCGTAAATTTCTCTAGCTGAAAGATGCTCTTGTGCTTGCCATAGAAGCTCTAAAATGTAGCGTCGTTGTTTACTCAAACGCATTCCTAGAAACTGACAGCGTTCCAGCGCATCGTCCAAGGAGCGGATCGGTTTTTGCGCTGCGCTTTGAGGCATTGAGGATTGAGAAACAGCGTCAGTGTTCATAGAACTTTACTTAAGTCATGATCAGGAAACGTTCTAAAAGCTCTTTTCGTTAACAAAGCTTATGTTGAGGTGATACGGCAGAAATTCTACGCCATCTTCGAGAAAAACGTTTGGGAAATAGGTCAATGAATTGAAGGTAGGCTTATCCGAACTCAATTCAACTTTACTTTATAAATTACACGTTAACGTAGAATCTCGTATGATGTCTACGAACTCTCAATCCTCGACAGGTCGGGGCTGTAGCAGCACTTAACTACTGTCAACTTTGTGTCCAATTTGTTTCCACAGATGATGAGCGACTCCTCTGCCAAACCTCTCGCTCAGGCCCCCTTATCCGTTGATGTGACTTTGATATGACTGTTTCCATACCGCTAAATTCAGAATCTATAGATCAGCTCGATCTCTCCCCCGTGACAGATCAGGTTGTTCCGTGGCTGAAATCTGGAGCGATCGCCGATCATGCATCCGATATCCAGTTCGACATTAGCTACGAACGCGAACCCACCGATCCTCGGGAAATCTCCGAAATTCCCGAGATTAGACTATGGTTCATTCGCTTAGATTCCTATTATCCGTGGATGCCTTATCTCCTCGATTGGGAAGCTGGCGAACTGGCGCGTTATACAGCAATGTTGATCCCCCATCAGTTCACTAAAACTGATGGCATTCAATACAACCCTGAGGCGCTAGAAATTTTTGTCATGCAAAAGACATTTGTGCTGGAAAGCTGGATGAAGCAGAACAACATTGCTGGGCGCAATCGCCTCCAGCAAATGACAACGATGTTGGGATACGAACTGGATGACGGCTTCTTCGAACTCATCAGTCGATAACGCTAAGACGTGGCCTAATTCACGCCTTGTTGTGAAGCGACAGGCGATATCCGCTGGCCGAATGGTTACCGCGTTGTTGTCAGGTGCGATCGGCAACGTCTGCAAATTACTGAACTGAGCTATCACTGTAATCTGCGCAATGGCAAAACCTAAACGAAATAGAACCCCAAACAAAAAGCACCCCCAACAGCTCGACAAACAGCCCTCATCTCAATGGCTTGATGGCATAGATTGCTGTGTTCGAGAAAGCCGCCGCGCAAAACATGTGTCGATCAAAATCTCAACTTGGGGTGAAGTTGAAGTCGTCGTACCCGTTGGCTTCGATCAGGAACGAGTGCCCCACATTCTCAACAAGCGGGAAGCATGGATCCGTTCAACCCAAGATCGCATGTTTGCGGAACGAGCTCAAACGAGCACTCCCGCCGACCAAGAACATCCCCATGAAGCTTGCTTGCGTAGTATCGATGAAACTTGGAAGATTCGCTACAGTCCTGAGTCTTTGCCAGGTGTCACAGCGAAGGTTACGGCTCCGCGCCAACTGACCCTCACGGGTGATGTCGAACACGTTTCTCTGTGTCGGTCTGTTTTAGGGCAGTGGATTCGCAGTTATGCCCAACATCACCTTCCGCGTCAGCTAAACGATGTGAGCCAGAAGTGTGGTTTGACCTATCAAAATCTCACCATTCGTCGTCAAAAAACTCGATGGGGAAGCTGCTCCAATCAACACAATATCAATCTCAACGATAAGCTTTTGTTTCTTCCCCCAGAACTCGTCCATTACGTCCTAGTACATGAGCTTTGTCACACCATTCACCTCAATCATTCCAAACAGTTTTGGGCATTGGTAGAGCAGCATGAATCTGACTATCGTCAGCTCGACCATGAACTGCGAACAGCATGGCGCTACATTCCGCACTGGCTGGAGCTCTAAGCGCAGAAAAAAAGCAAGAAGGGGAGCAGTATCGCTCCCCTTCTTGCTTTTTCATTTCAGACCGCAACTATAGCGTTCTTAGTATCGCCAGCGAGCTTTGTAGCCCCGTCCATCAATGTGGGTAAAGCTGCTTGCACTAGCAAGCCCGCCCCGAGATCCCCACCAAGCTTCAAGACGATTGTTGACTTCAAAAGGAGAGATGCCGGGGACTTGAAAATCGACTGCATCGCCCACCATATGACGACTTCTGCGAGACCCCCCAACACGACTATTTGTCACCGGATCGCGATACCAAGAGGTCACTGTAATGGGGCGATCGCCTACATGTGCCCTGACTTCTTGCATCACATCAGCAATTTTCAGAATGCCATATACGACTTGCTTGTTTGCAGGAATACGAGTACCGTTCTTCGTCGCTTCAGACCAGGTAAAGTTGCCACCTTTGAGGATTGGATCGCTCAAGTAAAACGTGCTCTTATAGCCTGGGAGCTTGAATGGCCCAGTTTTGGGTGGCCCGGTATCTTCGTCATCAACTGGATTGTTGCCGGGCTCTTTTCCTTGAATGTCAACATGCCCTGTAAAAACAAACCATGTACCAATCTGGCCTTGTTCGTCTTTAACTTTGGCTTTGACGTGCTTAGCGGGTGCCCGCTCGTGCTCAATAATTTCAAACTTACGACCCGCTAAAATCACCAGCTTCTTGTCTTCTCCCAGGTCTGTAGACTGGATGGGTTCTAACTTGAAAATCGTATCGCTCAGCACAGTTAATTCCATAACTAATCCTGATTCTTTTTAAACGCTCAAATTAGGTTTGGATAGAAATAAAAATTGTTGTGATTTCCTAGGCAAACCGACTCACTTAGTCTATTCCTAAAATTCCCGAAATAGGGATTTCGGTTCATTTTGTCTAAGGAAGTTTGGCTAAAAAAAGTCAAAAAATTAGTACTGCCCTGCACCGTTTTGACTACGGTGCAGGGCAGTTGAATCGGAACACGCCGATGATAAAGGTTTAGTTATTCGACAAATGGGCGGTACTGGACTCGAACCAGTGACATCCTGCTTGTAAGGCAGGCGCTCTACCAACTGAGCTAACCGCCC
>CAKZMO010000767.1 GCA_937128595.1 uncultured cyanobacterium
CAAACTTGAACATCCTGGAAACCGCGCGGCGATCATCTTCGCTTGCTGTGCTGACCACGACTTGATTAACCTGCCTCTCAAGGTCAGCGGCAGTAGCCAGTGGTGTGTAGCGCATCCAGGCGACACCAAATGTAGACAGTGACGGAAACGGCGCGTTGACGCTGCGCCCGGCGACCATAAACTCCGGATTGAAGGCAGTGCCTGCGACGGTCAGTTCTTGCATCTCACCGTTGATCCACACGCGCAGCGTATCACCGGCATTGATGCCGTGATGATCAGCAAAAGCCTTGAGCAGCAGGATTTCGTTATCAACGGTGATGTCCTCGCCATCGATGATCTCATTGTCGTTGACCGTCGCGGCGCGGTCATCCGGTACGGAGACGATGCGCAGGCTGATGCGGTGCGGGCTATCAGTATCCAGTTGTAGGCCGCTTTCGACGATCAGACGTTCCTCAGCGGCAGTCACCCCATCGATAGCCAGGGCAGCGTCGGTGAGGTTGTTTTCTGCCGGATCAAAGTTGACCTGAAATGCCATATAGTTGAGTTCGCGCTCGGTCTCTTCGATAGAATTGACCAGGGTGACGCCTGCCGGGTACATCGCACCGTAAAAGGCGACACCCAGCATCACCACGAACCATACGGCCAGGAATTGGCCCCGGCTAGCCTGTAAGTCTTTGATCGTCTTGATGCGTAAGCTTTTTAGCATGATCGTTTCCCTCTACCAATCTACTTCTTCTGGTTCAAAGGGCATATCGTTGACGATGACGTTGTGGACCTTGCCACTACCCACGCGGATGACGCGGTCTGCGATTTGGGCGATGGCACTATTATGCGTGACGACCACAAAGGTCTGCCCGGTCTCCCGGTTGAGTTGCCGCATGACTTTCAGCACGTCGATGCCGGTTTCCACATCCAGGCTGCCCGTCGGTTCATCTGCGAGGACGAGGGCGGGTTTTTTGGCCAGGGCACGGGCGATGGCGACCCGCTGCTGCTGCCCGCCGGATAGTTGGCCTGGATAGTGATCGGTGCGGTCACCGAGGCCGACGCGGGCCAGCATATCACTCGGATCGAAACCTTTGCCGTTCACCATCTCGTTGGACATGGCGACATTTTCTTCCGCTGTGAGGGTCGGTAACAGGTTGAAGAACTGGAAGATAAAGCCGACCTGATGCCGCCGGTATTGGGTCACTTTTTGCTGGTTGAAGCTGGCAATGTCCTCACCGCCGACGCGCACAGCCCCACTTGTAGGTGACTCCAACCCGCCGAGGACATTCAGAAACGTGGTCTTACCGGAGCCGCTTGGCCCTAAAATCACGGCGAAATCACCCTGATTAATCTCCAATGACAGGCCATCCAGTGCGGTGACGGTGGTGCTGCCCATGCTATAGCTTTTACGGACGTCTTCCATGACAATGTGTGCGTCAGTCATTATGGAGCCTCCATGCTGGATTGTGGTGTGTGGTGCATTGCGTGTAGGTATCATGTGTTTCGCTCCGATAAATTACGTTTCGTAATAACTCTAAGCGAAACAGTCTATGTGGATCAATTAAAACGTTGGTACTATATATCATCTGGATATAATCCCCGCTGGTGATTAGACATCTGGACCTGTACACAGGTTATCATTCTGTCCCCATATCTGTTGTGATACGTACTGCATCTCTATCATCATAAGCCAACTTTTCGTACATAATATTGTTATAGATGTGGGGTGGCAATCTAGCAACTCTAGGCAGTTGGGAGGCGTAAAAGACATAAGCCTGGAAGTATAATCCAGGCCTTTGACATCGAATCGAGAGGATAATCACATGCAACGAGATGCCTATAATGCCTTCACCGATCAACTGCACGCAAATCTGGTCGATGATGAGCGGGTGCTTGGCCTGGTTTTACTGGGATCAACGGCGGATATAAGCCACGCACCCGATGAATGGTCTGATCATGATTTTTTCGTGATCACCGAGCATGATCAGCAGGCATGGTTTCGCACACATTTTGAGTGGCTACCGGATCATACGGACATTGTATTAACCGTGCGCGAGACGGCCCACGGACTGAAAATCTTGTATCAAAACGGGCATATGCTGGAATACGCGGTATTCGATGCGGAAGAATTACACATGGCCCGTGCCAATGATTACCTCGTATTGTTTGACCGGGGTCCGGTGGGTGTGTTGATGGCAGAAATCGCCGCCAAGCCTGTTCCTAGCACCGAAGACACCACCACCCGCGACCTGGGTATGGTGTTGAGTTTATTGGTGGTCGGCGCGGGGCGGTATGCGCGGGGTGAGGTGCTGAGTGCCCATGCGGTGATCAAACAGTACGCACTTGGTCATCTGCTGTCGTTATTAGCACGTCATCTGCCGGATGGTGAGCGGGTGCATCTGGATGATCTCGATCATTTTCGCCGTTTTGAGCGGGCATTTCCTGATGTCGCCGCGCAGCTTAACACCGCGCTACAACGTGATCCACTGGATGCGGCGGTAGATCTGCTGGCGATCTACGAGGCGCAGTTGAGCCATGTTCCCGGTTATCGAGCGGCGGCGGTGCCTGTGGTGCGGGCCTATCTGCAACGTGCTAGGCAGGCGTAGGCCGTTGATCTGGTAGGCGGACGAGCAAAGCGACGGCGGCGGCTAGCGCGGCTAGCACAATCCCCAGGATGATGGCTGGTCCGTAGCCGCCGAGGTTGTCAAAGGAGAAGCCGAAGATCACCGGGCCGAGCGACGTCCCGGCGACCATCGACGTGGTGACAAAGCCACGGATCGCACCCTGGTTTTGCCGCCCAAACAACGTCACCCATACCGTGCCGTCAAACACGGACCCAATACCCATAAACGCGCCAAAGGCCAGGGCATAGGCGAACAGCAATCCGTCGGAGTTCATCGTGGCTGCGAGGATGCAGGCGACGATCAACCCGGCCATTTGTAGCGCGATGACGACACCGGGTTGTATCCGGTCCACCAGCCACCCACCAATGAAGGTAAATATCGCCGTGACGATGGAGGCGGTGCCGACGGTAGCGGTGGCAACCTGCGCGTCAAAGCCTTGTTCAGCGAAAATGGAAATCTGGTGGAAGATCAAGGCGGTGCCCCAGGCTGCCACCAGGACCCGCCCGAATGTAAACGCCCACATCACCGGTGTGCGTAGGGCTTCGCTAAGTGTCCAGTTTTCCTCAAATGGTAGATCCTCCGCCATACCGGAGTCATCAAACATCGGGCCGCCATCTGGTTGCAGGCCGAAGTCCTCCGGGCGATCTCGTATGAGCAGGCCGAGTAATGGTGTGACCAATAGCAGCAGCGTAACCCCGCTGAGGATCCACGCAGCACGCCAGCCGTAGGTGGTGATGTAGTCTTGCATCCACGGTAGGTAGATGCGCTGAAACAGCGCGAACGCCACGAGCGATAACCCCACCATAAATCCGCGTCGCCGCTGAAACCACTGCGCAATCGCCGTAGTGCTGACCAGACCCAGCGACCCCTGGCCCAATCCACGGATGGCGATAAAACTGATCAAGATGGTGAAGGGGCCAACTACGAGCGAGCAGGCCAGCAGTACCACACCAAACAAACCCGCGATGATGATGCTCATGCGGCGGTTGCCCTGGCGATCAATGCGGCGGCCAACCCAGGTAAGGGCCAACGCAGCGATGAAGGTACCGATACTATATAAGCCCGAAACGCTGGTGCGATCCAGGCCAAAATCAGTGATGTAATGGTCGATGAACAGGGAGACGGAGAAGCTTTGTCCCGGTGCGGTGGCAATCACGCCTACCGTCGCTGCGAACCAGACTACCCACCCGTAAAATACAGGTGCGCGTTGTACAAAGTCACTTTGGCGTAGGGTTTCAGTTGTCATGGGTGCAGTGTCGCAGATGTGGGCAGTTGATGCAACCGGAGATAGGGGCAAGTTATCCATCATCCGAATTCCACTTAACCGTTTATTGCAATCATATTACAGCAATTCTATCGGCACCTCATCACGTTCTACTCATTACTCCAAACCTGGCACTGATTTCACCCCTCCCTTGCAATCTGGTTAGGGTTCGGTAGACTCAGCGGGCAAGGGCAGAAGGTAGGATAACACTCATGACAATTGTGGTATTGCTTATTGCGCTGGGGTTCGCCGTCGGCATGACGCCGCTGGTACGCCAACTAGCGTTACGAATTAACTTTGTGGCCGCACCAAAAAAAGACCGTCTACACACGGAAGCCACGCCCTTGATGGGCGGTGTGGCCTTGTACATCGCCCTGACAGGTGCGCTGTTGCTGCTGGCAGGTATTCTGGCCGTATCAAACTCCTCTAATCTGGATGATACGCTTACGCTAACGGAACTGTTCGCAGTAATGCTCAGTGGCACCGTGCTAGCGGGCATCGGCCTGTGGGATGACTGGAACGACCTCAACTCTAAGGTAAAATTAGGGCTGCAATTTATC
>CAKZMO010000768.1 GCA_937128595.1 uncultured cyanobacterium
CTGCGCGTTAAGGGTGATTCCATGATTGACGCGATGATCCAGGATGGTGATATTTCGGTTTTGGCACGCGCCAACACCGCCAACAACGGCGAGATGGTCGCTGTGTGGTTGGATGAGCGCGGTGAGACTACCCTCAAGCACTTTTTCCGTGAGGGTGAACGCATTCGCCTGCAACCCGCCCACCCGACAATGGACCCGATTTACGTGGACGCCCGCCATTGCCATGTACAGGGCCGCGTTGTTTCCGTACTGCGTACCATCAAGAACACCACACGCCATTAGATTGATCTGCAATCATGCCAAGGGACGCCTGAATGGGCGTCCCACCAATATCCACTTACTCAATAGGGGGCGGTCATTTAGCCAAATTTTACAAGCCTATTTGTAATTCCCCGTACAGCCTATGCTATGATATGGACACCATCATCCGTGGCTTCTGCCGTTTAATAGCTTAAGGTCGTATTTATGTCTCCCAAGCCATCATCCTCGACTGACATTCAAGCCCCAGCAGACATCGTCGCCTTGCACCGTAAGCTAGCGCGTCATCTGCCCAAGACGGGCATCTTGTTCTTTGATCATGATCTGCGTTTTTTTATGGCAGAAGGCGATGCCCTGACCCAACAGGGTTTCACACCGGAACGGGTGGAAGGCCGCACACTCTATGAGGTGCTGCCGGAAGGGAAAAGCCGGGATCAGTTGGAAAGGGCCTATCGCGCAGCCCTCGCCGGCAAACAAACAACTTATACCAACACCTACGATACCTATCACTACACCACCGAAGTGGTGCCCGTCAGTGATGAGGCCGGGCAGATTGTGGCCGGGATGGTGGTCGCACGGGATGTGACTGCGGAAAAAGCAGCCGAAACTCAGTTGATCCAGCAGACTCAGCAACTCACTGGGTTGTTTGAACGCAGCAATGACGCCATTTTCTTCCTTGATTTAGACGGGACGATCAAAAATTGTAATGAAAAAGCGACCCGTATGCTGGGCTACACTCAGGTGGAGTTAGTCGGAACCAAACCGGATCGCTACACGGCAAAACCGGATGATGATCATACGCAGGCCCAGGTGGTTGACCTACTACGTGGGGAAAACATCCCCAATTATGTGCGTCGTTTTAAGCGCAAGGACGGTGCAACCTTCTACGGGGAAGTGACGACTGCCCTCATCCGTGATAGCGACGATAATCCGTCACATATTCAGAACATTATCCGTGATGTGACGTGGCGTGTGGAAGCGCAAGAAGCCCTCACCGGGCGGGTACAGCAGTTAATGACCCTGCGCGAGGTCGATGAAGAACTTGCAGATCGGCTGGATGTTGATTATGTGGCGACAATGGCGTTGGACTCCGCCATGCGCCTGACCGGGGCCGCCACCGGGTTCATCGGCTTGCTTGGTGATCATGGCGTGATTCAAGTCGCCAAAATCGTCGGGGATTACCCGGTAGAGGTCGCCGAACGCTATCTCTCCCAGGGTATCGGCGTAGTTGGGCAGGCTATCGCCACCAGTAGGCCGCAGCACGCGCCGAATACCCACATTGAACCGGTGTACGTGCCCCTGCGAGATTCTACCGGCTCACAGATTGCGGTGCCGCTGGTCTCGCGTGATACGTTGATCGGCGTGTTGAACGTCGAAGATGACCGCACAGGCTGGTTTGACGAAGAGATGTTTGATATGGTCAAGCTGATCGCGTCGCGCATCGCCACCGCCATTGATAACGCCAGCCTCTATGCGCAGACGGAGTCCCAGCTTCAGCAATTGCGCGATCTGTACGATCAACTGCGTGATTTAGAACAACTCAAGAGCGATATGATCCGCATTGCCAGCCATGACCTGCGTAACCCGCTATCAGCGGTGCAGGGGTATATGCAACTCATGGAAATGGAAGTGGGCAATCTGCCAGATAACCTGCGGGAGATGTTCACCGACTACATCGGGCAGATGTCCGGTTCTGCCAAGCACATGGAAAAGATCATCTTTGATATTCTGTCGCTGGAGCGCATCCAGGAACAGGGCCACCTGGAACACGAGACCTTCGAGATCACCCAGGTGATCGACCAGGTGGTAGAGGCCAACCGCACCGCCGCCCGCC
>CAKZMO010000769.1 GCA_937128595.1 uncultured cyanobacterium
ATGATCAGAACGATGACAACAACGATTAGGGAAATCACAGATATATAGTGCTACGCGCTGATATAAAACCAATAGTTTATGGGGCGTTGCACATTCGAAGAATGATCTTGGTAGGGGCATCGCAATGCGATGCCCCTACCAAGATCATTCATGAGTTGAATCTTTCCGCATCATTCCATGCTGTGCAACACCGTTGATGGAGAAGCCGCGCAGTGCGCGGCTTCTCCATCAATATCTGTCCTAACCTATCTGCGCATTGCTATACCAACTTTAGAAACTGCGTTTAGTTGAGTAACGAGCAGATCAGAGTTCCGGCTCCGTCGGGCTGAAACGCCTGAGTAGAGCCGTCATCAGCCAGAGTCCGACGGCGATCGCGACAGTTGTAGCGTTCAACCGGACGAGTCACCCCATCGACACTGACCGAGGCGCGATATTCCCAGTGATTTTTGGCACTGCGCTTGACGCTGAGCAGGCAAATTTCGTGACTGTTGAGCGTTTTGCAGGTGAGAGCTTGAGACGGCTGAGCCAACGCGAGAAAAGCGATCGCCCCTGTTGAAATAATGGCGATCGCCCCCACGGTCGTGACGATTATGCTGATCCAGCCCTTCATCGCGTTTCCTATTTCGTCGCTCTATTGCTCTAGAAAGGATAAACGATCGGCGCGATGGAAACAGTGATTAGCCAAAACAAGAGATTGAGCGGAATGCCAACCCGCATGAAATCAGTGAACTTGTAGCCTCCGGGGCCATAGACCATCAGGTTCGTCTGGTAGCCAATCGGGGTCGAAAAGCTCGCCGATGCCGCGATCATAATCGAGATGATGAACGGCATGTAGCTAACGCCTAAACTTTCGGATAGAGCGATCGCAATCGGAAAAATCAGTGCTGCCGCTGCATTATTTGTAATCAGTTCCGTGAGAATCGTGGTGATGCCATACACCGCCGCCAACGCTAGCCAGGGATTGTCCCCCGCCGTGCTGACAAAAGCAGAAGCGATCGCCCCAGCCGTTCCGGTCACTTCCAGGGCTTTTCCCAAACCTAGTGCCGACGCAATCACCAACAGCACTGACCATTCCACACTCCGCAGCGCTCGATTGGGCGCACAGCAGCCCGTCACCACCATTAGCACGGCAGCTAGCGCTGCTGCCTTCAGCATATCCATAATGCCAAACGCCGCCAGGATGACCATGACGAGCAGAATGGCGATCGCCAACGGAGCCTTTTCATGGCGCAACGGTTCAGAATCGGGAATGCCGCTGACCAAATAGAAATCTCGTGAAACTCGCCGCTGATCTAGAAAAGATGGAGGTGCTTCTAGCAAAAGCGTGTCTCCGGCCTGCAAGCGAATGTCACCCATTTTTCCTGACAAACGTTCACCGTTTCGGGCGACTGCTAGCACCACCGCATTGTAGTGAGAGCGAAACTGACCTTCGCGGATGGTGCGCCCCACCAGATGACAGGTGTTTGACACCACCGCTTCAACTAGACATCGCTCTGAGCGTGGCACATCCAGCTTAAACACCTGATCCGTCGCAGGACTCAATCCCCGTAGCTTTTGCACATCTAATATCGAGTCGATAGCTCCAACAAAGACCAACTGATCCTGCTCTCGCAGCCGTTCCTTTGGCCCAACGGCAGGAATCACCTGCCCCTCGCGATTGATTTCAACTAGATACAGTCCCGGTAAGTGACGCAGCCCAGCCTGCTCAATAGTTTGATTGCTCATCGGACTGCCTGGTTCGACTACCATCTCAAGGGTGTATTGGCGAGGATCGTCTTCATCGCCCAACGCCGGTTTTCGGTCAGGCAACAGCCAGCGATGGGCAATGATTAGGAAAATTGTGCCTGCCAGCGCGCAAGGCAAACTGACTGCCGTAATGTCAAGAAGCTTTAACCCTGGGTGATTCGTCTCGGAAATGAGCAGTCCGTTGACGACCAGGTTTGTGCTTGTTCCAATCAGAGTACAGATACCTCCAAAAATGGCGGCATAGCTGAGAGGAATCATTAGCTTCGACGGACTCAAGCGCAGTTGTCTGGCCCAGTCGCTCACCACAGGGATGAACATCGCCACAACGGGAGTGTTGTTGAGAAATGCGCTCATGCCCATAATCGGAGCCATCAGCCGCACCATCGCTCTGGTCAACCCTTTTGGCCGTCCCAAAACTTGTTGGGAAATCCACGACAGTCCGCCCGTGTGCTGCATCCCGGTGACGACAATATAGAGGGTGCCGACGGTCACCATGCCTGCATTGCTAAACCCAGCTAGAGCGTCATCCTGACTGAGCACCCCCGTCACAAACAGAGTTGCCAAAGCTCCCAAAAACACAATCTCAGGAGAGAGACGGGTACAAGCATTGAGGAGAAAAGCGACCACAGTCACGGCGATGGTGAGCCATCCTTGCCAAGTCATCGTGCTTAGGAAACCCGATGCCCTCATGGCAGCCCCAAGAGCGATCGCCAAACTCAGCACCACCCCAACACCCAACAGCAGCATCCAGTGCTTACGTGTTTTGATCCGAATCCAGTCGGGCCACCGCTGGATCTGAGTCACCAAGGACTGTTCACCCATAAAGGACTACCTAAAAAGTTGAACTTCTTTGCGATTATATTTCAAAAAGATTGCAATCGTTTTACGATTCATCTTTGATTTGCTTAAGCTTCATATAAAGCCATGTCAAAATTAAGGCAGATTGAGTCCCACGGAGAATGAGGATGGCATCTGCCCAACAACACGAGCGCCAAAGCCTAATTCAGCAGTTGGCTCAGCACAATTTTTTGTTTCGCAATTGCGATCCTAATTGGATTGCCGAGCACTGCCCTGAGCATGATCTGATACACGAAAAGCTCTATTCCAACCGACCGATCTATACTGCATTTCGCCCCCATGATTCTATTGACTATCTCTATGCGGTGATTTCGGGTGGCCCTGTAATCGTTCGCAGCACTCCTCTCGACCGCATCATCGCCCTGACCTATCCTGGCGGATGTTTTGGGATGAGAAGTTTGGATTTCAACTACGGTCAATTTTGTCGGGCATTTCCCAGTCTGGTCGAGTCTTATAAAACGACCGATGTCGTTAAAGTGCCGCTAGAGGTGATTCAAGCTCTTTATGCTGCGAATGGAGATTTTCGAACCCGCTATGGTCTCTTATTCGGACTGAGGGAGAAGTTTCAGTATCATTTGTTGAATTGTGGGGCTTACCCGCCTCAAGCGGTTGCCGCCTTGCTGAGAGCGCTGATCTACCAAGAGCGATCGCTCGGAATCCAGCCCCAAGCCGATGGAACCTATTGTTTTGACTTACCTGTTGACATCATTTCCCATGCCTGTCAGCTCAACCACCGAACCGTAGAGCAGGTGCTCAAAGGTATGACTCAGGTGGGTTTGATCAAGATGGGGAAAGCGGCTGATGCCAGTGGTGATTGGATACGGGTGATAGACCCTGAAGGAATGAAGGAAGTCTACGGGGCGACACGGGATAAGGTCTCTTGGTGGCCTCTGAAATAGATAGGCCAAGGTCTAAAAAGATACAGACGGGTTTTACAGAATCGCTCAAGCTCAGAACACCTAAAGGCTCAATCAGATGTAGTGTTCATTTAGGATGGAATTTATGGGTGAAAATGAAAACGGGCGATCGCCACAATCGATAGCTAGCTCGTCTGTAAACTCAGCGCAGATTAGTTCGCCTCCTTCTTTAGGTCTTCCTGGACACTACTACAGCGCATCTCAAACCTTTGAACAGGAACTCAACACCCTCTGGCGCAGCACTTGGCAGATGGCGGGTCGGGTCGAAGATATCCCCAATCCGGGGGACTATCTGACGGTGCAGCTCGGAACCGAGCCGATCTTTGTCTTACGCCGAGCCAATGGCAATCTGGTCGCCCTGCACAACATCTGCCCCCATCGAGGGGCACGATTGCTCATGGGCGATACTCCTAATCCAGAGCGGTTGGATACCTTAGGACAATGTGGAGCAAAGATTACCTGTCCCTACCATGCGTGGACGTTTAGTGCCGACGGAGATTTGTTAGGAATCTCGCAGCCTCATGAATTTCCTCATCTCGACAAATCGCAGATTCACCTGACACCAGCACGAGTCGATGTCTGGGGTGGGTTTATCTTTGTCTGCCCCGATGCCGAGGGCGAGTCGCTGCAAAAATACTTGGCTGATTTTTCAGGTTATCTAGAAGATTACCACGAGCCTTGGGACGACTTGCGAGAGGTGATGCGGTGGAATTACGTGGAACCCGTCAATTGGAAATTTGTGGTAGAAAACTACGTGGAAGACTATCATTTCTCCACCATTCATCCTGAGAGCCTCGATTTTTATGACTTTCGTAGGATTGAAACTCGCCTGACCGGACGACACTGCACAGTCTTTGTGCCTTACGCAGCAGACTACGTGGCAAAAGATGAGCGCCTACATTCGATGGACGGCAAGGCGGATGTTTCTTACCAAGGCTTTATCTTTCCGAGTCTGATGGTCAACACAGAGGATGACCATGTCAGCATTTTTCGGCTTAAACCCCTTTCTCCAACTCAAACCCAGGTTGAGGTGATTTTCTATCAAACACCTCAGCAGCAAGCGCAGCAGCCTTTGAAGCGCGATCGCCTCAAAGCAAACTATGACCAAGTGATGAGCGAAGACTTTTCGGTCTGTCGGCTTTTGCAGGAAGGCGTTCACTCTCGTGCTTATCAGGTGTCTCATCTTGCAACCGAGCGAGAACTCGGGATCGCGCATTTTCACGAGGTTCTTAAAGAGTATTTGGCGTAAGATTCAGCGCAGTCGTTCACCGAGTTTCCATCATGTCTATTCAGTCCTTCCGCCAACTTGTTGATACCTCTGACAGCCCCGACGCAGCTCTGTCCGAAGCGATGGAGTTGCTGTGTCAGTTGCTGAAGTGCGATCGCTGCTTTCTCTATTTGCGAGATCCCGATACCCGTCAAGGTCGAGTCACCCACTGCTATGTCACCGATTCCCGTTGGGTCGATTTGCGCGGCGCGGCTTGGATCGAGGCAGACGACATCGAGACCAAAGATCCGCTGATGGCGATCGCCTTTCGCACTGCCGAACCTGTCTTTGTCGAAGACATCGAAACAGCTAGTGCCGATGTCATCAACCGAGAGTATGAGCAACAAGAGTTCGGGCATCGAGCTTTAATCCACGCGCCGATTTACAGCAGGGATCAGCTCATCGGCATTCTAGAACCCTGCGTGTTTGTCCAGCCGAGAGTGTGGACAGCCGCCGATCGAGAGACCGTGGCGATCGCTCAAGAAACCCTAACTCCTATCGTGATCAGCTACCTCAACTCAACGGCGATCGCCACTCCTATTCTGTAATTGCAGCTTTGAGACTGCGGCAAAAGCTCTCCACCGCCTGCAAGCCCTGTTCAGAGCTGCCATCTGCCAACCGCTTCACGAAGGCACTGCCCACCACGACTGCGTCGGCTCCCCACTCCATCACCTGATGGGCATGACCCACCTGGGAGATCCCAAATCCTACGGCGATCGGCTTATCGGTAACGCTGTTTAGATCCATCAACAAGTCTTGGACTCGCCCTTCTACCGCCGTTCGGATGCCCGTCACTCCGGTGACGCTGACGAGGTATATGAAGCCTTGAGATTGTTTGGCGATCGCCTCAATCCGCTCTTTAGGGCTCGTCGGTGCGACAAGCAACACGACCTCAATGCCATACTCTAGGGCAGGTTTCATCAATGTTTCAGTCTCTTCCAGAGGCAGGTCGGGCACTACAAGCCCCTTCACGCCTGCATCCGCGATTGTCTGGAGAAACGCTTCGATGCCGCGATTCAAAATCGGATTGTAATAGGTGAAAAGAATAATGGGTGCCTGGATCTCCGGACTGACCTGTTTCACGATCGCCAACACATCTTCGAGTTTCGTGCCTCGACTGAGCGATCGCGTCGAGGCTGCTTGAATGACAGGGCCATCGGCTAACGGATCAGAGTAGGGAACTCCCAGTTCGATCAGGTCGGCTCCACTTCGATCCAGAACTTTGAGTGCCGCTGCTGTTGTCTCCAAATCAGGATCGCCCGCTGTGATGTAGGGGATCAAGGCACACTGACCGCGATCGCGCAGGGCGTTCATACGCTCAGAAACAGAAACCATACGCTCGTCTTACTCCACTTCTACTTAAGGTGTGATGTCAGTGCGGATTGCCACTCCAAAACGGGTCGTCACTCCAAAACTATGAACAAATTTCTTCAGTTCAATCGGGTGATTTTAATCCAGTATTGGATCGGAGCCCCATTTATCTCCAGAGACTATTCATTCACCAGACTCTGTTCATCCAGGCACTAAAATTTCGCAATGGCTCGCAAATCAACCCTAAGCTTACCGTCAGGATGGACGCTACGCAGTTTTTTCTGTTCAAGATTCGTTCCACAACTTGCATCAAAGCTTTCCTTTCAGGGGCAATCTGGACAAATCTCAGTACGATGGAAAGCCATATCTTAAATGACCTTTTAGTTATTCTGTGAGTTGTGGATCTTTGCTATTGTCTTAATAGCTGAGCTTTTCAGTCTGTATCTGGGTAAAATGTCCATCCTGTTCAATGTGTAACGGTCATGCAGGAGTCGAGACAGTATAGGATAAGTCGTCCATCATCATTATCCGCTCCCAGTATGTCCGTCCTAAACACTCCGTTTGGGTTTTACAGAGCTTTAATCCCACAATGCCTATGACAGGTGCAGCCATAGAGACCTCTGAAATTAACCTTGAGAAGCTGAACCATCAATTTACCGATGTCGATGCAACAGCCATCGTGAAATGGGGATTCGAAACATTTGGTGATGGGCTCGTGATGAGCACCAGCTTCGGCATCCAGTCAGCCGTCATGCTCCACCTTGTCACCCAGGTCTACCCAAAAATTCCTGTTATTTGGGTGGACACGGGCTATTTGCCAGACAAAACCTACAAGTTCGCTGACGAACTGACACGCCGCCTCAACCTCAATTTGCAAGTCTACCAATCCTCTATGAGCCCAGCTCGAATGGAAGCTCTTCATGGGCGACTGTGGGCAGACGATGATGTCGAGTCTCTGAATCTCTACGATCAAATTCGCAAGGTCGAGCCAATGCAGCGTGCGCTGAAGGAACTCAATGCACAAGCATGGTTGGCAGGGCTGCGGGCTGATCAGACGAGTCACCGCAAAACCCTGGACTATGTTGGCAAGCAAAGCGGCCTCTACAAAATCTTGCCGATTCTAAATTGGCACTCGCGAGATGTGTACTACTACTTGCAAGCCCACTCTTTGCCTTACCATCCCATGTTTGACGAGGGCTATGTGACGGTAGGAGACTGGCACTCTAGTCGTCCGGTGACGGCAGACGATGATGATGAGCGCAGTACACGCTTTCACGGCCTCAAGCAAGAGTGCGGCCTGCACCTACCTCAAACTCGGGGAGAAGCAGATAGCCTCAATTCTAGCTCTCTCTAATTTTTGATTTGAGTCTGTTTGTTCTGTTGGCTTTTTGAGCGAAGTGTTCGAGTAGAGAGCGGTGGATGAACACATAGCTGCCGCCCACTCGCTGAAGCACAATGCGATCGCACCCATAGTCCAGAAATCGGGCATAGTTCCAGGGCATTGCTTTACTGCTCCAAAAGATCACTCGCAGTAGAAAATGTTTGATACCGTTGAGTCCGGCACCACCTGCACCACCGAGTGCTGCCCCGACTCCAAAAATTAGCCCATTGGAAATTCCAGAAGCAAGACTCTGATTGTGAGCAATATAGAAAGAAATGCCTGCTAGAGGCGCGACAATCCCGAAAAGTTTGAGCGCATTCACTGCCGATTCCATATTGCCGTGTGCGGTGATCACGGCGATG
>CAKZMO010000770.1 GCA_937128595.1 uncultured cyanobacterium
TGCAAAACTGCTCCCACAGGCTGGCGCTGCTGCGCTGCTGTAAGGTAGTTGTCATTAGGTATAAATCCTTGTTACTTCAAGAAATATGTATTTGGGAGGTTAGTGATTGCCTCCACTGGTAACACCATAAGAGATATGTGGAGTTTTGTAAAGTAAAAAGTCTGGACTTGCACGTTTCATACTGCCTTTTGGTTGGCTAAAAACCTTTCCCTGAATGGATTAGAGCAGTTTATGAGAAAACGAAGCGCAAAAGCTCCAGCATGAAACAATGTAACAAGAGTGAGGGCGATCGCCATCTATCTCCATCTCGTGGAATCAAGAGTCAGTAAGCACGACAGCTTCATTGCAAGCCACAAAACCCACCTGAAGATTCCTAAAGTGTTCGACTTCAAAGACTGTGAAGCCTGATCCAAGACTCGGTCTTCTGAGGTTAGGATGCGGTTTATCAATGAAAGTCTGATGAAAATGTCAGGAGACGAATCATGCAAAGCGGATCGAGTCAAGATGGAACCACGTATACTTTCTCAGAACTCACTTTTTATTACGCTGATGGTCGCAATGAAACATTCAACGTTTATGAAGCAATAGATGGAGCAGCCACTCAGCAAGGATTGCAAGTAAAAGTGCGTCACATTCTAAAAAAGGAGTGGTGGATTTTGCAACTCCCTGAGCAAAGCGTCTTCATTAATGTAGACAATGTCATCAAAGTAGAAGCTAAGCCTCCACTGGCTCAAATCCAGGGGGAAGACGTTTTTACCGAAGCCGATCGGGTTACGGCTTTGTCCCGAGGTCACTAAGTTTTGAAGCATCATCGTTCAGAGTTCTATTTATGACGGATTCCCTTGCTCGACCTAAAACAGCGTCAGCGTCTCAAGGCGCTAACCACAACCGTTCTGAATCAGTCTGTGAGTACACAGCTCCGGTCGTGAGCCTCACACGAGCTTCGTCCTATGAGGTTCAGCCGCTACGTCAGTCTTTAGAGGCGCTGCTGGATCCGTTTGGAGGTATGGCCGCATTTGTGAAACCGGGCGATCGCGTCCTGCTAAAGCCCAATCTGCTCACGGGTGCGCGCCCGACTCGTGAATGCACGACTCGTCCTGAACTCGTACATTGCGTGGCTCAAATGGTTCAAGAGGTGGGAGGGCTACCGTTTCTGGGAGACAGTCCAGCGTTCGGTAGCGCCCATGGAGTTGCCAAGGCTAATGGCTATCTACCTTGGCTAGAGTCGATTAACGTGCCAATTCGAGAATTTCAGGGTCAGCGCTACGAAACCATCAGTCAAGAGTTTAGTCATCTGCGGCTATGCAAAGAGGCGATCGCCGCTGATGTGGTGATCAATTTGCCCAAAGTGAAGTCTCATGTGCAGTTGACGCTGACGTTGGGAGTCAAAAACCTCTTTGGTTGTGTTCCAGGCAAGATGAAAGCCTGGTGGCACCTCGAAGCGGGAAAAGATCGAGAGAAATTTGGGCGAATGCTGGTGGAAACGGCACGGGCGATCGCCCCCAATCTCACCATTGCAGACGGCATCATCGCCCATGAAGGCAATGGCCCCAGTGGCGGCGACCCGCGATCGCTGAATTTGCTTGCGGCATCGCCCAATGTCTTCGCCCTTGACCGAGCTTTGGCAAAAATCCTGGGTGCGTCTCCTGAGACCATTCCGACCCTGGTTGCTGCAGAACAGCTAGGGCTCAACCCTGAGCTAAACGATGTCCAGTTTCCGCTCGAACATCCTGAACAGATCGCTGTCTCAGACTGGAAGTTTCCTTCTCATTTAGTACCTATCGACTTTGGACTTCCTCGCGTGATGAAGTCCACATTACGCCATCTCTATATTCGCTATATCAGAGAACCTCTAAATGCCTACGCTAGAGCACGTTAGCCTGCCATAGAGCTATGGCGTCAACGATTGAATTTGAGCTGCGAAGTAATCGACTCGAAAGCTGAGTTGCTGAGCCAGTGCTAGCCCTCGCTGATAGGCCGCTAACGCTTGATCCGCTGCGCCTCTGCTGCGATGAATGCGAGCAATGTGGTCATAGGCATCCATCATGATGTAGTAGTCATAGGACTGTTGACCGACATCGAGCAGAAGTCGATAAACGACTAGAGCGTCCTGGGGGCGTTCGAGGGCTTCGTATAGCTCGGCAAGCTGCTGTAATGCTTCGCTGGCGTAGCCGTAATATTGAACCGACCGCGAGATCGCAAACGCTTCTTGAAAAGCTGGGGCTGCCTGATCAGGACGATCCAACTCAAGAAAGCTATTGGCGATCGCCAGTTTCAACGCCGGTAGCTCAGTGATCTCTTGCCTCCGCTCAAAAATATTGACCAGTTCTCTGCGAGTAGCGATTGCCTCTGCTGGCTCGCCGCCTTGGTCATAAATGTAGGCAAGCTGTTCTAAGGCATCAACCTCAGCGGGTTTGTTGCCCTGGCTTCTCACAAACACCAGCAAGTTTCGATATGCTGCTGCCGCTTGAGGATAATCGAACCAAGCCAAGTGCAGTTCGCCCAATGCTCGCAACGATTGTTCTTGGACTGCGAGATTGTTTTCTGCTTGTGCCTGCACTAATAGGATTTCATACAGCTGAGCGGCTTGGGTGCGTGCCCGCAGTTGTTGATAAGACTCAGCAATCTGCAACAGCAAGTCGTAGTTGACGGGCTCTCGCGACAGTACCTGCTGCTCGATCTCGATCAGTCGTTCGGTGACCAAGCGCACCTCAGTCGTTTGGCTTTCGTTCCAGGCGATCGCTCCAACTCGCCCTAGTGCTGGAACCTCTTGCTGTATGCCCAAAACTCGCCGCAGCCGAATTTCGCGGAACCAGATGTCAAAAGCGTCTAGAACATTGCCTTGCTCAAATTCGGTCTGCCCTTGCAGAGACAACTCATTGACAGCCGCACCCAAGACTCGCCGTTCTTGTGGACTGAGGGGACGATCAACAATCAAGGTCGGCAGCAGCGGATCGGTTTCGTCAATTTCCAAAGGGCTGGGCGGAAAAAAATCTTCCTGAGCCATTGAGGGAAATGATGTCCCTATTAGACTTGCTAAGGCGATCGCCACTGCGGCACCCCAGCTTAGGGTTGAACGTCGATTCCTCCCTGAGTGCTCTAACATCAATTTCGTGTCGATTCGAGGAGATTTGACTTGACTCACCGTTTCTGTCCCTAACGCTTGAATTGCCTTCGAATTGCAGCAGATGATATGTGGATGGTTAGATTCGAGTATTGAAACAACGTTCGACTTGGAGACATTCAACTACTTACATTGTCTTGTCTCGTTCTCCAGACGCATTCCCGATTGAGTGTTCCTGCATTTGGCCAGTGTTGTTTTGCAATCATCGGTCAAAACCATCTCTTCAGAATTCTATCTTCTTCTATTCCGTACTCGATTTCGGACTGTTTTGTTCCCCAAAGGCGAGATATGGTAGGTTAAAACCTCTGTACTAACTCGCATAAACAGTCGATTGGTGCATGATTCCTGGTCTTGCCTCTCTGAATCTAAACTTCGAATCTGAATTTTACCTCTGGACTCAATCATCCGATTTCTTGGCATGATTAAACTTCTTCACCTTTCTGACATTCATCTAGGCAGCGGGTTTTCCCACGGCTATACCAACCCTAAAACGGGTCTGAACACCCGATTTGAGGATTTTGTCTCTAGTCTGCGACAATGCATTGATCGGGCGATCGTTGATCAGGTAGATTTAGTGTTATTCGGGGGAGATGCGTTTCCAGATGCGACCCCGCCGCCGCTGGTGCAGGAAGCTTTTGCCCGTGAGTTTCGTCGCTTGGGCGATGTGGGCATTCCCACCGTAATGCTGGTCGGAAACCATGATCAATATGCTCAGGGACAGGGAGGCGCGAGTCTTTGCATTTACCGGACGCTGGGCGTTCCTAGCGTCATTGTGGGCGATCGCCTGACGACTCACCTGGTCGAAACCGTTAGCGGCCCCGTTCAGGTGATGACGTTGCCCTGGCTCAATCGTTCGACTCTGCTGACACGCCCCGAAACAGAAGGCTTGTCGATGACGCAAATCAACGAACTGTTGCTGAGTCGACTGCGGGTAGCTCTCGAAGGCGAGATTCGCCAGCTTGATCCCGACTGTCCAACAGTGCTCTTGGCTCACCTGATGGCAGATACAGCAAGCTATGGAGCGGAAAGATTTTTAGCCGTGGGCAAAGGGTTCACCGTGCCAATGGCGCTGCTGTGTCGTCCCTGTTTTGACTACGTCGCTTTGGGACATGTTCATCGTCATCAAGTTCTCAACGATCAGCCTCCCATCGTTTATCCCGGCAGTATCGAACGGGTTGATTTTGGCGAAGAAGCAGAGGAAAAAGGCTTTGTTCGAGTTGATGTAACGCGCGGTCATGCGGAGGTTGAGTTTTGCCCACTTGTTGTGCGTGCTTTTCGAACACTGCGTGTGAATGTTACCGAGGAGGACGATCCCCACACCGTCGTGATGCAAAAAGTCCAGTCAGCAGATATTCAAGATGCTGTGGTGCGACTCATCTATCAAATTCGTCCCGATCAGCTCGATGCGCTCAATATGGCTGAGCTTCAAAAGGCTTTGGCGATCGCCCACACAGCGACCATTCACCCAGAGTTGGTCAGTCAGCTGGCTCGACCTCGCTTACCCGAACTAGGGTTGGGGCAAGGACTAGAACCTCTCGATGCACTCAAAACCTATTTAGGGCATCGTCCAGAATTAGCAGACGTTTCAACGGATTTACTAACGGCTGCCCAAGCGTTGATTGCTCAAGATGATTTGGAATTGACGTTTAATTCAACTGAGTCTGAATTCAAAGAGGGTTCTGGTCAACTCTATGACGAGACGGTCTCCGATCGCCGCTCAGTTTGTGAGTCTTCAGCCAATCAGCTCCGACTGATTTAGCTCCTTATTTTTTGATTAGTAGAACCGGATATGAGAGCCAAAATCGAAAACCAAGTTGTATTCATCCACTCCGAAGATGTGCCCTTTTACAAGAAAAAAGGCTCCGTTGTGCGCAACTCCTATTTTTGGGCGTTGCGATCGATTGCGGGGCGATCGCCTCGTGAAAGAGATTGGGAATACGAGTCCGAGGTGTGGATTGCTCTCCAGAGATTGCTGCTTTCCTTTGCTGAATCAGGTTATCTCGGCTTGCGAGAGACGCAGCTTGAATTTCATCCAGATGATTCTATTCCTCCTGTGCTCAAGCCAGTCTCTACTTGGTCAAGTCCGGATGAGTTCGCAGATGAAGCGGATGCAGATGATATGACAGAGGGTTGGAAATCTGAATCGCTGCCTTACTAGAAATCGTTACAATTCGCAATCTAAGCTGATTCTGCTGAAGTTTCGCGTTTGTTCAGTAAAATAGCCTGCTATTAAAACTGGGCGATCGCCTGTGGTTATCGGATCAGAGAGGACTTCGGCTGCATTCTTTACAGCCACGGCACCTATCATTTTGTGACCGAAATCACTTTTTGAGTCGATGGTCATCACATCGGGATCATCGGAGGATCACTGAGAAAAGTCTATAAACCAAAGAATATAAAGCTTGTAAGGAGTAAGCGAGATGAGGTTTTCTCATCCCATAGACAGTTTAGGCATTGACCTATTAGACGATGTGCGAGCCGTAAGTCTCCTTTAAGCTGAGATTAGCGTAGCAAACTGCTGTGTCTGCCTTACAGCTTGCTCTCTACAAGTTTCTAAAGCTTGAGTTGCAGCATCTTGAGAAGGGCTGCGAAGAGCAAAGTAGAGATTTTTTTAATAGCGCGCCATAGATTACTTAAGTTGGCTGGGAGGATGCATTGTGCAGCAGAACGTGTCGGGAGAGCGGGTCTTGTATCGATCATTTTGGAAGCGTTTGAAGCATCCTCTTGCTGGGCTAATCCTAATGTTCGGTATGCTGCTGACGAGTATTCCTTCCGTAGAAGCTCAGAACGCATCGTCTGAAGTCGCTTCAGACACCTCTGTCTCAGCCTCTTCGACAACGCCCTCGACTGAACTCCCTGCCGAAACAGTAGATGAAGAAGGCGTTGATACTGCCAACGAATTTCCTGCTGATGGCATTTATGTCTATGGCCGATCACCTCAGCCCGGACAGCTCGGTGTTGACTATGCTGTGATGGAAGTGCGTAATCGTCAAGCGGTCGGTGCCTTTTATCAAGTTTCATCATCGTTCGACTGCTTTCACGGCGAAGTTGGGCCTGAGCAAGTCAACTTAACTATTGTCAACAGCTACGAACAGACTTCCTACAGCTACTCACTTCTTCTCGACCAAACAGAGACGGTTGCTTCAGGCAACGGTGCAGGATCGGGTGAGGTTCAATTGGTAGGTCTGCACTCCATCGACACCGTCAGCGATATGGATATGTCTATTCTTTCGACCTGCCGAACCATTCCCACTCAAGATATTTAGTTGCTAGATCGAAAGTTCGCACATCCCATACAACTCTAAATATATTTTGTTGAGTGGTTTTCTTACCGTGAGCATATTTTAGCTAAACAACACGTAAATACTCATAACGCACGGCTAACAAGAGAGGTAGACGTTGCCCTCCGAAAGTCGCTAGCTTAGTCTTAGACATCATCTGCCCCCTTTGGCGTTCTGCACAGGGGGTTTTTTATTGCTCAGGTTTGCGAAGACAAATTCGACCAGATCACCCAAATTTTCACTAAACTCTATAGTGCTACGCACTGATATAAAACCAATAGTTGAAACCAATAGTTGATGGAGAAGACGCGCACCGCCCGGCTTCTCCATCAACTATTGGTTCTAACCTATCTGCGCATGGCTATAGCTAAATCTAGAGGACAGCCAAAGAAAAGCGGATACCGCGCAAAAGGCAGGGAACAATTAGCTTATCCCTCAACTATGGGGGAGCGACTCGAAACCCCGGCAGTGTTGCCGGGGTTTCCTTATGGCGATCGCTCAACAGCACAACAACAAAGTCTAAGAAGCTGTTGACGATGTTTCGCAGACTTTGTCCAAGATGAACCCAATGACGTTTGGCTGTAAAGATTGGTCGTTGGGACGATATAGCGAATTAGTTCTTCGCAGATTTAGTTCTTCACCGATACAGATGCAGACTTTTTGGATTCCTGAAGCAGATTACAAATCAGCTCAAATCGGAAATCGTCAACCATTGCAATGAGAAACTGAGCGAGACGAGAAGACGAAGCAGGAATGAGGGCAATGAGCTGACGACAGGTCTGCTCGTTGAGGCAGTAGGCTGCATCGTACAGGGCATCTTGCCAACTTTGCGGCATAACGTCAAGTTCGACACCGCTGAGTACGGGTGAGAAGTCTTCACCTTGGCGTTTTGAGGGGGGAGGAGTGGACTTAGGCTTAGCAGTAGTTTTCTTTGCAAAGTCAAAAGATTTTGAGTTCGAGTTAGAGACTGATTGCCGTAAATCTTCTACGTCGAGATTGAGATGAGTAGCGATCGCCTCATACAGAGTATTGACGCGATAGGGCTTGTACACCACATCATCACAGCCTGCTTCAATAATGCGTAGCCGATCGTCTGCAAAGGCACTTGCCGTTACAGCGATAATTTTCGTTTTTGTAGAGTTTGCTGGATCGTTCTCGCTGGCTTCAGTCATTTGCGCTGCTTGCGCTTCGAGATAGCGAATCTTCTGGGTTGCCTCGTAGCCGTCCATAACAGGCATCCGCATGTCCATCAAAATCAGATCAGGCTTCCAGCTTTTCCAAGTTTCAACAGCGATCGCCCCATTCTTGGCTTCTTGAATATCGATGTTTGCCCGTCCCAACAGCTTCATGACCAGCTTACGATTATCAGACTGATCATCTACAAGCAAGATGCGTGGTCGAGTAAGAGGTTGCTCTCGGTGCAAAACAGGCATTTCAGGAATGTAGTGGAATAGCTCCTTCCTCCTGCTGACCTCTTTCATAGGTAGCGTCACGACAAATGTGGTGCCTTCATCAACCTGACTTTCTAGGCAGATGGTTCCATCCATCAAGTTGATGAAATGGGCACTTAGGGTCAATCCCAAGCCAGTACTGTTCGCGGTGTGTTTCGATGATTCTGTTTGCTCAAAAGCTTCAAATATTCGCTGATGATCTTCACGTTCGATGCCGGGGCCGGTATCTTGAACCCGAATCTGAAGCATGGGTGTCGATTGACGATCGCTCTGCGGAATCCACTCCGCCACCAATCGAACACAGCCTTGCTGCGTAAATTTGATGCTATTGTTCAAAAGATTCAGCAAAATCTGCCGTAGTTTCTGAGCATCAGTGTGGACATAGCGAGGTAAAGACGAATCGATGTTGGTCTCTAGCCTCAAGCCTTTGGCGATCGCCTGCTGCTTTAGCATGGCATCCACTGACTCCAGCAGCTCCAATAGATCGACCGTCGAATGTGACACTTTCATACGACAGGCTTCAATTTTCGATAGGTCTAGCACGCTGTTAATCAGAGACAGTAAATGATTACCACTAGACAAAATAGTTGACAAATATTCTCGACAAGAATTGGGAAAGTCAGGCTCTCGGTCAATGAGTTGAGCAAATCCAAGAATGGCGTTTAAGGGGGTTCGCAGCTCATGGCTCACGTTCGCCAAAAACTCTGTTTTAGTCTGGCTTGCCGTTTCGGCTTTGGCCTTGGCTTGCTGCAGTGCCAGTTCAATTATTTTGTAGCTCGTGATGTCTTGAACAGTTCCCACAATCTGAGTCACTTCTCCGTGGTCATTCACCACGGGTTTGCCCCGACACGCCACATGGCGCGTTACTCCCTCATCAGACAAGAGGCGTATTTCCAATAAGTAGCAATCAGCACCAGAGGAGGCACGCTCAAACGCCTGACAGAGAGCATCGCGGTCGTCTGGATGAATTGGTGCAATGAAGTCATGAAAACTAAGCTCCGTTGCTGACGCGAACCCAAATATTCTTGCGGCTTCTTCTGACATTGAAATCAAATTTGAGTCTGGAACGTTTGCCCAATTGCCCAACTGTGCGATCGCCTGAGCTTCCGAGAGTTCATGCTGGGTTTCCAGAAGTTTGGCTTCTATTCCGTTTCGCTCATCAATTTCGTCCGCCAGACGTTTTAGATTCAAACGCAGCTCTAGCTGACTAACAACTTGACGGGCTAGAGATTCGAGAGCAATAACCTGCTGCTGACTCAGCGTCCGAGGTTGACTATCAATGACACACAGGGTTCCTAAAACGAAACCATCTGGTGTAACGAGTGGAGCCCCTGCATAGAAGCGGATGTGGGGTTCTCCCGTGACTAAATCATTATCAGCAAATCGGGGATCTTGAAGCGCATCTGAAACAATCAACGTCGCGGAACTAAGAATTGCATGGGCACAAAATGCCAAGTCACGATGGGTTTCTCTCGTATGCAATCCTGCAACTGACTTGAACCACTGCCGATCTTTATCAATCAGGCTAATGAGGGCGATCGGGGTCTGACAAATAAGAGAAGCTAGCTGAGTCAAGTCGTCATAAGCAGCTTCAGGCTTTGTATCCAGAACGTTGTAGCACTGCAACTTTTGCAGTCGTTGGCTCTCGTTGCGGGGAGGAGGTGCTTGCATATTTTTATCAAATAATAGGCTTTGTTATTAAAGTCAAGTACTCAAACGTGAGCTGCTTGAGATTAGGTCGTATATAAAATTTGATTCAAGCAGATCTAGCTAAATGTGAGAATTTACCAAACTCTCTTTGGTTCTCTGTCGTTTGTACAATAGTTCCAGCTTTTGCTGAAAAGCACGTGTCAGGAAGTCTGAAAATCACCAAATAAACACAAACCTTGCTGGAAAATTCACTTGGAACAAGCCGCAATAGAACAAAGTGAAGCAACTAGCAACACAATTTCTATTCTGCAAGGAGACAATTCTGGATACTAAAGTTAGAGTTCCCCACAGCATCTCCCGAACACCAGGTAGCCCTGTTGCAATGTGACTTTCCATCGATGATTCATTGAACCATTGAACCCGAACACCATTTTCTAACTGTTGACGTATCGAGTGACTATCGCGATTTTATCTACTCAATTTTTATAATAAAGGGTATGCCCATGATTGAAAATAGCGAGAATTCCTGTTGCATCATTATTTCAAGTCTGGATTCTCTTGCCGCAAGGCTGTTTATATATGCGTAGAGAATATTTAAAGCATCAGTGAAATTCCCAGTTTTGGAGCTTGATTCATAATCATTTCTCTACGCTCTTATTAAACTTTTAAATGCTCTATAGCGATACTAAATCGCTTGTGAACTGCTAAATGAGAGGCGGGTTGGGCTGCGCTCGCCCCTCCTCTCACAAATCATTTGAGATTGCTATACAAGGGTTAAAACAAACTTAAAAATAACTTGTAGCTACAATCAAACACTTTAATGAGATTGGCCGCCTTTATAAATCCCATGACTCCTTCTCCTTCAGTAAATCACCGATTGGATTATCTCGACTTTGCTCGACAGCTTGCCCAAGCTGCAGAAGCCGTCATCATGCCTCACTTTCGCAATCACACCGTCAGCTATAAATCTGATGGTTCAGAGGTCACGATCGCCGACCAGCAAGGTGAGCAGGTGATGCGATCGCTGATTGAGCAGACCTATCCAGATCACGATATTTTAGGGGAAGAGTATGGCGCTAGTTCTCAAAAAGAGACGGAACAACAGAAGTCTGGAGGAGAGCCACACTATCAGTGGATTCTTGACCCCATTGATGGAACAGCCTGGTTCACTTTGGGTGTGCCGCTTTTTGGCACTTTAGTTGCACTGCTGGAGGGAGGCGAGCCCATCGTTGGCGTCATTCATTTTCCAGGGTTAGGGGAAACCGTGTATGCCGCAAAAGGGCATGGCTGCTGGTATCAGGTTCAAGCCACTGATCCGATTCGAGTGACGGTGCGTTCTTCTGTCGATCTAACTGAGGCGATCGCCTCTACGACGGGGGTTCACAGCTCCGACATTCAGTCCAATCCTGGAGAAACGCCCTACGCCCTGACACGGCTGATTCATACAGCCCAAAAATTTCGCTTTTGCTCTGATTGCAACCAACATGCTTTGGTTTGCCGAGGAAAGCTCCATGTTGCTGTCGATACATTGATGAATCCCTGGGATGTTGCGGCGCTAGTTCCTTGTGTCGAAGAAGCGGGCGGCAAAGTCACGACTCTTCAAGGCGATCGCCACAATATTGTCTTTGGTGGCAGTCTTTTGTCTACCTGTGGGGAACCTTTGCACAGCGAAGTGTTGAAATTACTCCAGCCTTAACCCAGCCTTTAAACTGGTCTCAAAAGGGCTAATGCATCTCTGATGGGATTTTCATGGCTCCCATTTACTGGGACAATGGCGATCGCACCGGACTCTAGGGCAATAGCCTTAGCGAAGATTTCTATCGAGAGACTCAGTCGAGTGGACAACGCCAGCTTCACCCCACCTCCCGCTTCTCAAACTCAAGACCGCGACCGCGATCAAACCTGGGCATTTTGGCCTGTCGTGCCGCTATATCCCTATGGCAACTGTCGCACCCTTCGTCGGGAAGTCGTTAAAGATACGATCTGGACTTTTGAGCAAGTGCAGGGCATTCTCTACGTCATCGTGCCGATTCGGATGACGGTGGTGAAGCTCGATGCAGGTGGCCTGCTGGTCTATGCTCCCATTGCGCCTACCCCCGAATGCGTGCGTCTGGTGCGAGAACTAGAGATTGAGCACGGCGAGGTCAAGTACATCATTTTGCCCACGGTGTCAGGGCTTGAACACAAGGTTTTTGTGGGGCCGTTTGCTCGCAAGTTTCGTCATGCCCAAGTCTATGTAGCTCCTCAGCAGTGGAGCTTTCCAGTATCGTTGCCTCTAAGCTGGCTGGGCTTTCCCGTCAGACGCACTCACATCCTGCCGAATCACTTCAAGGATGCTCCTTTTGGGGATGAGTTTAGCTACTCGATTTTAGGGCCGATTTACCTAGGCCCCGGAAAATTTGGAGAGGTGGTGATGCTGCATCGGCGATCGCACACCTTGCTGGTGACTGACACCATTCTATCCATTCCCGACCAGCCTCCAGCCGTTGTGCAGCTTAATCCAGCCCCCCTGTTATTCCATGCGAGAGACCACGTTCACGACGTGGTTGATGATACGCCTGCAAATCGCACTAAAGGGTGGAAGCGCATTGCACTGTTTTCCTGCTTTTTCCGGCCCAGTGCCGCCGCGACGGTTCCGCTGGGCCGAGCGATTCGTGAGGCAAGTCAAGCGAGCGATCGCTCTCGTGCCAACTACTTTGGCCTCTTTCCTTTTAGTTGGAAACCGGACTGGGAGCGGTCGTTTAAAGCGTTGCGCTGTGACGGTCGCTTGCTTGTCGCGCCCGTTCTGCAAACGCTGATTCTCAATCGGGCTCCTCAAGAAACATTAGCCTGGGCTAACGACGTATCATGCTGGGATTTTGAGCGCATTATTCCTTGCCACTTGGATGCGCCTCTCGCCGCAGATGGTCGTCAGTTTTTGGAGGCGTTTTCGTTCCTCAATCCTGAAATTCAAACTTCGGCATCTGATCGTGATTGGGCAGCTTTGAAAGATGACTTTGAGGTGCTTGATTCACTTGATCAAGGACTCACCCAGCGAGGTATCACTCCACCCGCAAAAACCTCGTAGATCGGTTTGCAACCGCATCTCAATCTATCTATCTCTTGGCGCGATCGCTTCAACGTATCCTTTTGAGAAGGGTTGCTGATATTCTGGATTTTGCTGATAGCGATACGGTGTGGAGTGGCGATCGCCATCTCCCGTGCATCGTTTCAAACATTTCAACTCAAAGACCGAGAGCATTTAGAGGATAGAAGGAAGAGTGAAAGCCATCGTCATTGGAAATGGTGGACGTGAACATGCGATCGCCTTTTCGCTAGCGCAGTCTGACAACATTCATAATATCTACTGCGTTCCCGGCAATAGCGGAACGGCTCAAGTACCCAAGTGTCAAAACGTTGAGATCGGAATTCAGGACTTCGGAGCGATCGAAGCTTTGGCTCTGGATCACACCGTTGACCTCATCATTGTTGGGCCAGAGGCTCCTCTAGCTGCGGGCATCACAGATTACCTGCAAAGTAAAGGACTCAAAGTTTTTGGCCCGACCCAAGCAGGGGCTCAACTGGAGGCGAGTAAAGCCTGGGCTAAAGAACTCATGCAGGCAGCCAACATTCCCACAGCCCAGTCTCAAACCTTTCAGCAAGCAAAGGAGGCTAAAGCTTATGTTTGTGCTAAAGGAATCCCTATTGTTGTTAAAGCCGATGGATTAGCGGCGGGGAAAGGGGTTGTCGTTGCCCAAACCTTAGAAGAAGCATTAGCAGCGGTAGACGCTTGCTTCGAAGGTCGATTTGGGGATGCGGGTCAAAAAGTTGTCATTGAAGAATTTTTAACCGGACAAGAAGCTTCTGTCTTAGCCGTGACGGACGGACAAACCATTCGACCGCTGATTCCGGCACAAGACCACAAACCCATTGGAGAAGGAGACTCTGGTGCAAACACGGGTGGCATGGGAGCTTATGCCCCGACTCCTGTAGTCTCTGATGCGTTGCTTCAGCAGATTCAAACCCAGATTTTGGAGCCAATCTTAGCGGCTCTACGCCAGCATGACATCGACTATCGCGGCATAGTTTACGCAGGGCTGATTATCACAGCAGCGGGAGACCCCAAAGTCATTGAGTTCAACTGTCGGTTTGGGGATCCCGAAACTCAGGTGGTCTTGCCGCTACTCGACATGCCCCTCGATGCACTGGTGATGGCCTGCGTAGAACAACGTCTCAGCGGGCTGCCGCCAATTCCTTGGAAGTCTGCCGCCGCTGCCTGTGTCGTCATGGCATCAGGAGGCTACCCCGACGCCTATCAAAAAGGGCATCCCATTACAGGCATTGCGGAAGCAGAAAAATCTGGCGCAATCGTGTTTCATGCGGGGACTCAGCTCAAGGAAAATCAGGTCGTCACCGATGGCGGTCGAGTGCTTGGCGTCACCGGATTGGGAGAAACGTTTGAAGAGGCGATCGCCAATGCCTATCAGGCGGTGAAATATATCCAGTTTCAAGACGCTTACTATCGACGCGATATTGGTTATCGCGTGATTGAAAAGCACAAAACTTGACCCTATTGTGCATGACTCTAGCCCATTCTTGACCTACAAAAGTGCTGGATTCAGTTGTTAGAAAATGGCGTAAATTGCATACCAAATTGCATACAGAGTGGCGATCGCACGGTAACCCCGAGTATGATTTCTTTAGAGTGTTTTGCGCTGTAAAGTACAAGAGCGTGAGTGGGAAACTCGAAAACATGGATCTGTGCAGATCAAAAGACTTGGCACTGAGTTGGCAGGGGTGGAGTTCGCTTGATGCAATCCAAGCCATAAGAGGATGTTTGAGAAGTCGTCAATGCTACTTCAGATCCCCCCTAGCCCCCCTTGAAAAAGGGGGAACCGGAATCAAAGTCCCCCTTCTCAAGGGGGATTTAGGGGGATCTGTATTGTTCCAGCGTGTTGTCTAATACTTTTCAAACATCCTCTAAAGTATTTGTTCAACCATAGGTGATTGAGTCTTGGGTAAGTTTTGGGATAGAAGGAGGCTGATTGGATGGAAGTTTTAGGCTATTTGCATGGAGCGATCGCCTATGAAATCCCCGAGACTCAAGACAAGTCTCAGGGTTCCTCCGATGTACTGTTCTCAACGATTCCGTGGCAGCGAGTCAGTGCGATTTCTCTCCTTAGTCTGGCCTGTATTTTTTCCCTTTCCTTCGCTCCAGGGGAAAGCGCAGAAGCCGCTCTCTTGCGCCACGCCGATCGCAGTCCCGCCGTGACTCAACTCCAGCAAGGGCTCACGGTTGTGGGATGCTACAACGGCCCAATCACTGGATACTACGGAGACTTGACCCTAGCTGCGGTGCGACAATTTCAGCAGTCTCAAGGTCTGATTGTAGATGGTATCGCGGGGCCACAGACCTTAGCAGCCCTTCAGCAAGCGGCTCCGGGATACACATTTTCGACACAATCAAACGATTCATATCCAGCGACCCCTTCCACTCGCCCCTCTACTACCCCTATTCCCGCCAACGGTCTAAGCGTCGGCAGTACTGGAGTTGCAGTGACTCGGCTCCAGGTGCAGCTTACCCAGGCGGGGTTTTATGATGGGCCCATCACTGAATACTTTGGCCCCAGAACTCAAGATGCAGTGCTTCGGTTTCAGCAAGCCAATGGATTGCCTGCAACTGGAGTGGCGGACGCTCAAACTCTGACTGCGCTCTCACAAGTGGCTCCCATCGCCAGTACGGATGGAACGACAGACGGTCGGCCCTTCGAAGTCAACCCGTCTCAGTCCGCTTCTCGCTCCAACAATAATCGTCCTGGGGCATCTTCGGGCGTGTCCTCATTTAACACTACGGGTGTGGGAAGCTTTGCAGATACAGCGGATATCGGCACTCTCCTCTATCGGGGCGATCGCGGCCCTGCGGTGACCCAGCTTCAGGAATCTCTAACCCAGATTGGAGTCTACAAAGGCCCAGTGACAGGCTACTATGGCTCTCTTACCGAAAGAGCGGTATACCGGTTTCAACAGCTCAATGCGGTTGAGCCCACTGGGGTTGCAGGTCCGGTAACTCAACAACTGATCGAGAGCAGTATTCAGCCCATTTAATTCCACTGAGCATAA
>CAKZMO010000771.1 GCA_937128595.1 uncultured cyanobacterium
TCGCATCGGCGATCAGCGCTTGATGTATCTTTGCATCAGCAGCGAAGACTTTGCTTTGGCTTGGCCGGATCCTGCCGAGTGCTTGCCCGAAATTGGCTCTGAAGCGCCTCCGTTTGAAGGCTGGCAGGTGGAACGCGGGTATGGCACCGATTCGTGTAAAAATGGGCCACATCTCCTGAAAGCCTTTCAGAGATACGCTTTCAGCCACTAGAAATAGCTCATTTCAGGATTTATCGAGAACGTTTAGTGGTGATCGGCACGTCATAATTGATTGCTTGTGGCTGTCGTTCGAGATCCAGGTGATAGAGACCAAAGCGATTGACATGCTGAGTGAGATAAGGACTTAACTCGGCCAGGGCCTCGGCTTCTAATTCATAGCCCTGCCGGTTGAGCTCATGGAGAATGCGCGTCAGTTCAAAAACGTTGTAGAAGATCAGCGTGTTGGCGACCAGGTGGTTGTACTTGATGCGCTTGCGCTGCTCATCGCGACTGTTGGTGGAGAGTGTGCCATCACCGCCAAAGGCCAACCATTGCACGAACGCATTGAACGCCTCACTCTTGTTGGTGGCGGCCTGGATGGTGGAACGGAGGTCAGCATCATTGATGTACTGCAACAAAAACCCCGTACGCACGGCACAGCCCAGTTCGTAAAACGCTTGATAGAGCTTGTTTTTGCGGCTATTGGTTCCCAACTTGCGCAGAATGGTGGAGGCATTAATTCGTCCACACTTGATTGAGATGGCCACCCGCAACATGTCGGGCAAATGGGTTTCAATTAAGCCCCAGTTGCTGGTGTCGGAGAAGAGCCCATCAATATGTTGGTAGCGCACCGCTCGGGCCGGACGGTAAAACGTCAACGCCTTCCAGTTCCGGATGCGCGGCATCAAGGTGATGCCCAACAGATAGGCCAGGGCAAAGACCGTTGCACTCTGGGCCTGAGTATCGCCATGTAGAGTATCCGGTTGAATGTCCGACTCATTTTTCAAGAGTCCATCCAGGATGAACACCGCTTCCCAGACCCCACAAGGAATGAAGTGACTGAACAGGGCAATGTAAGTATCGGAGACGTGGTAGTAACCAATCCCGCCGTAGCCGCCATAGCGAATGTGATACTCCGCCAGGAGATTGTTCTCGTAGATATCCCACTTGGTGCCATCGACCGATGCCCGCTCACCGGTGCCCCAAAACTTGGGCAGGGCGAAGCGGTTGTAGGCGTTGATGAGGTCACCAATCGCGGTTTGTAGCGTCGCTTCCGTAATGTGTCGCTGATTCACCCAGGCTAACTGTTTGCGGTCCACTGTTCTCAACGCGCGAGCCGTCTGACTGGGGCCAATATTGCAGCCATAACAAAAGGTAGTAGCCAAATAGCGCTCTACAGGACTTTCCAATTTGGCTTCATGGCCTGAGATGGGACCAAAGTGATGTGTCCAATTCAGCCAAGCTTCCGTGTCCGTCAGCACGTCCAGCAGATGCACCGGGGTAAGTCGTTCGGCCACCAGGGCTTCGAGCTGAGTCAGGCCGGCGGGACGTTGACGCGGTGGCCGTCGAATCGTTAACCGTTCGTCTTTCCAGACCACTTGGGTATTGGTCGGAAAGGCCTCATCCGTTGCCGTTGCGGCCCTCGCCAACCACTGTTGTACATGGTGAACGAAGGCCATCGGCTCCACCGGCAAATTCACCTGCTGACCATACGTCTCGATCTGCGCGTCATATTCCTCCCAGGTCACCAACTGGCTGTAATAGTCGCCGTATTCGGCACTCCCGGCGATGTATAGATCACCTGATTGCAGCTCCAATAGGATCTGGGAGAAGACGCAAATCTCAAACTGCTGGCGGTGCAATTGCGTGGGCGGTTCCGAGCGTTGTGAGGGAGATTGTCCCGTCACGAGCTTCCACCACTTAGATGGAATCCAGGACCACTCTAAGGCGGTCGTCGACGATGCCGTATCTGATTCTTCAGGCTGGGTTATCGGCACCTCTAGCCAAGTGCTGCGGGTCGTGCGATGTTGACGAATAAAGTGAATAGCGGCCTCCAATTGCTGATCCTGAGTGCTGGAATGCAGCGGCACGACGTCGAGGAAGCGGAATAAAGTGGCTCGATGGCTCTTGTAAAAGCGTTGCAGGAACGGCAGGTAATTATTGTCGGCATAAGCCATATGGGCATCACAGTGTTCCAGTAAGGTCTCAGATTGAGGGCCTAAGACAGTTTCAATACCGGCTAACCGTTCTACCACGGAGCCTTCCTGTTGGTACGCGACGATGACTTCCCGCAACGTCGTCACCAGGGTGTCTGTCCGCTTTTGAGTCTCTTGGCGATATTGCACCAGGGCCTCGCGAGCGTTGTGGTGCATCTTTCGCAGCCGTTTGATCAACATCTCGGCCAAGTCATCCAAGGTCCGCGCATGTTGCACCGACAAGAGGGCTGCCGCCAGAGTGTACCGCTTGTGGGGAGACATTTCCCGCATCTGGTTAGCACTCAAGGTTTGCGCTTCCGCCGCAAACTGTTT
>CAKZMO010000772.1 GCA_937128595.1 uncultured cyanobacterium
CCATGACCGTGACTGTTGCCGTGTCAGTGGCGATCGCGCTCACTTGCCCAAGCCATAGGTTGGAAAAATTGATTTCGTGGGTACCACCACCTCTCATCAATGGAATTCCTTTCTGAGTCTCGGCTCCCATTCCGTAGCTGAGAAAAATGTCTTGGTCTTCAGCTAAGTTCACAAAAACGGCCATCTTTCGGTCTGGTCTGGCTGGCAACACTAGCGATGGCGTTGCTCCGACTGAAACATTAGATGATGCACTCTGAGTAGGGATGCCATCGTTCGACGGCAGCACATCCATCTCCTCTTTCACAAAACCAAATAACGTAATATCGTCATCACCAGAGGGTAGGCCGTACCCGACGTTGACGAACCTCGCTCCCAGCTCCGCATCTGGAGCAATCAGATATTCGATTTCGTTCGTCAAGTAGGGCATTAAGTCGGAATGGTAGTACGGCGCTCGATTGAGCAGCGATATTCGAAACAGTGAGAGCCAGTCCGTTGATGAATTCCTCATCACGATGTCCAACTCATACCGCTGCGACTGCCATTCCACAGCACGGAGATTCATCAGTCTTTCTTGCCGACTCTGTACAACGTCAATGTCTGGGAACGCTGCTTCCTCCAAGCTTTTGACGCTGATTTTGCATCTCAGGCTCCGAAGAATCCCGGTATACCTCAAGGCCGTCGCCACATCGTAAGGGGTAAGCTCTCCCGGTTCGTATAAAGATTGAATCTGCTCTCCCAATCCAAGATTCATTTTGTGGAGAATTTGGGCTGAGCGTGAATAGCTGCCAACATAATTAATCGCCACTAATTACCTCTAATTGCTACTAATTGAATCTCCGTGTTTCTGCTTACTCAGAAGTAGAGTTTCACGAAGTTTGAGCTATCTTTTTGCCTCATCCTTTTAGTATGCAGAAGTTTTACGAAACCCATAGGGTTTCGGAGTTCATTTGTAATCAGATTTAACGCGAAAGCCTCGTGTAACATTGCTTTTACGGATTGGCAAATATCAATAAATCGAGCTAGATTGTTGCTTACCAACGATTAACTAAAGGGCAGGTATGGCAGAATTTACACTCAGTGATTTATCGGCTGAAGTTCCAGCGGGAACTCTCACAGAAACGGCAGATGACGTGACAATTTCGCTCAAGGCTCTGACGGGCGAAACTGCCGTGCAACTAGCGGACGAAGTGATTGGCGAATCGATACATAAACTTCTGATGGCTTGCCAACGAACGCAGTCAACTTTTAACCAGACAGCAGACCCAGTAATGAGTTCTTTTCCCACTGCGGCGGCTGGTGCGCCACGCCCAGACGGGAACGGCGGCTATCGTGCGACTTTTAATCACTCGGTTGGCATCTTCGTGCCTCTTGACCTCGACGGGGCTTCGGCTAGCCCTAGCTAAATTCAGCGCTCCTAAGCAGGCGAGGGAGTCGCTACGAACTCCCTCTTTACTCTTCTAAAAACTTACCGAAGGAATGAAAGATGGCACGAAGAGACGCACGGGACTTGGTACACGTTCCGATCTACGCAAACACGGGAAACGCACAAGCCGCAACAGGCGTTTTGTACGGGTTCAAAACGAATATCGACGCAGCAGACCGAGCTACGCTGGGGCAGACTGCGGTTGATGGAGCTTATCCGGCTGGGCTGGTAATTGGGGCGAATGCTCCGAAGCCTCCGCGAGCCTCGCGGATTCGAGTGACTGGTACAACTAGCTCCTATTACGATTTGGGAAGCGCTGCGGCGATTCGCGCCGCTGGCTGGCGGACTGGGTCTCGTGGTCGAATCAGGACTCGAAACATCTCGACCAGAACCAGAACGGTCTACGTGGGCCTTGGGCAAACCAAGTACGCTTGGCAAATGCCTTTGGACGCTTATGCTCGGATCGGTGGCGATCGCGAAGTTCTTGGGGTTGAGGATGCCACTGCAAACGATAACGACCTCGTGTTTGGCGCAAGTTACCCCAAGCCTCCCAGAGCTGCCCTGACAGTGTTCGGCAACGATGGCACGGATACTTTCTCGACCTTTATCGATCCGGCCGCCGTAGACAACTTGCCTGAAGGCTGGCGCAAGGTGGCTGAGGGAACCTAATGCTGTTGTTGCCTGAGCAACCGGGTTTTGAATCGCAGTTGCAGTCTCTCTGCGCTGGATTTTGGCGCAGAGAGGACTTCTTCCGGGATGGCGTTGTCTGGTGCGGTCGTACCGAAACGGGTATTCTTGAGCCGCTTTCTGGTCGCGAACTGGCTGACTACGTTCACGGCGGGGAGCTAGACGAAGTCGAGCAAGGTTGGGACGATGGGGTTTAACAGCTGTGGCGTCCTGGGGGCGACGAGCGATTGGAGAACCCTAACGATTCCTGTGCCAGACGAACGCCCGATCGCCGTTCAGTGGAACGTTTCTGACTCTGACTATGACGAACTGAGGCATTATTTGCTGATTCGGTTGGTGCGAGGCACGAACGCCTTTGAATCTGATTATCAGACCAGGGCTGCAAAGGTCTATCCCGAGCAAACGATAACCCTTGTGAAGCTTGATCCTCTCCCAGCTCCAGAGCCAGGAGAACTGACTTACATCCAGATGAAGCGCTGGTATTACTATCGCAGTTTCAGCCATCTGTCAGAGCCTTCGCACACAATCGAGGCTCTGTACTACGATCCCTAGTGCAGAAAGGAGCAAGCCATGAGCGAAGATATGTATCGACGAATTATGGCGCTAGAGCAAGAGGTTGGTGCGCTGGCCTCTACTATTCGTCAGGAATCGCGAATCAACCGAGACCAGCAAGAGGCGATCGCCCGTCATATCAACTCCGTCTCTCGCAATCAAAAACGCTCTGATTTGCCGATGGTCTTTCTTGCTGGGACATTTCTCTCATTCATGGTCATCCTGGCTTCACTCGAAATTAGCAGCGATGGTTTTGCCTTTTCGCCGCGCGACACAATCACGGGGCTGATTGCGGTTCCTGGGTTGGTTGGGGCGATCGCCACAATATTGCTACCCCTGATCCAAGGGCTGCTGAAAAAGTACAACCTCGAATCGGGCGATGTGGTAACTCTGCCGTCTAACCCGTCTAAGCCAATCTCGGATTGAAATCAGTGAATCCACTTGTCGCGCTGTTTGGCTGGATATCTCAGTTTTGGCGCTCTCGAAAAAAGAAAAATTCGCTCATTCTGAAAGACCTCTACCGAGCCGAGACGAAGACAGCAAGGATTGTGCGGGTACTTGGAGCAAACATCCCCGGCGTTGTTGTCGTTTTCCGATTGACTCCCCCCGCCCCTACACCAGAACAACTAGCAATTCATTTAGTAGACATTGGGCGGCTGAGGCAACAATCTCAGCGGAGAAACGCAAAGCCAGGAACCTATCTCCCCGGAACAGGGCGAATGCCCTACGAGCAAGATTATCGGCAGTGGTGCGACGTCCATAATGTTGACCCGTCGCACACAACGCACGTCATTTTTATAGCTTGGCTTGTGCCCAGCTACGACGCCAAGCGGAAAATCACGCGACCGATCGAGACTATTCCCGGCAACTTGCAGCACCCCTACCAGCAGGGAAATCTTGGGGCGATCGCAATCACTCAAAAACTCGCCTTGCAGGTCGCCCGACTTCCAGACGTGCCAAATGCGGGGCGGCCCTGGCAATATTTTGTTGATCGATTTGAGTGGATTGAGGCGATTGAAAGGCTCGCTGAATCCGATTTTGGCAAGTTCCACGTATTTCAGCGCAAAACACGACGATAGACCTCTTGCGGTTTTTGCTGATGGGCGATCGGATGCAGAGCCGTAAAATCTTTGTAGGTGAAACTTCCAGAAACTTCTTCCCGCCGCTGCTCCGATGGAATCGCAAGAGCAGCGGCTTTTTTTTGGGCATTCTAGGGCAGAAGTTTCAGGGAAGATTAGTCTATGCGTTTATC
>CAKZMO010000773.1 GCA_937128595.1 uncultured cyanobacterium
CGGGTATCGCCCAGCACCAGGGTGTCGCCAAGTAGGCGTGGCTCGTAGGGCTGCCGCCAGGCGGGGCGCTCGCTGTCTGGATCGAGTTCGACTCCATAACATCTGTGATACCAAGCAGTGATTGCCTTGCGAAAGCTCGCAGTTCCTTCAAAGGGCGGATAGCCATGATTCGCGGGATCCTGCAAAGCCGCGATCGCCGCATCAATGACAGGTTGAGGAGTCGAACCATCAGGATTGCCCATTCCTAAATCGATTAAGTCCAACCCTTCTTCACGGGCATGGGCTTTTAATTCATCAAGTCGGGCGAACACATAGGGGGGCAACGTGCGGAGTCGTTCGGCAGGTTTAATCCAATCTAAAGTCATAGCTGCGCGTCATTGGAGGATGTCATGGATAGAGTAAGCGAGGCGCGCGGATCAGCATCTGCCCCACGGCTCGAAGGCACTGTCGTCGAAACCATTGCCGCCATCAAATGCGCAGGCACAACCTCGAATGGCAAATGGTGAATGTCAGACTCAGGAACGCAGGCCACAGTCGCTGCTCGCTGCAAATCGTCAATGCTTACTGCTCCCAATCCTAGCTCTTGCAGGGTTTGGGGTAGCCCAACATCTTGATAAAACTTCAGCAACTGCTGCCGAGCCGTTGCAGCTAATTGGTTGCCCTGCATCATTTCTTCAAGCCGGAGCTGAACCAAAATCCCATACGCCACTTTTTCTCCATGAAGAGTGTCGTGGCTTTCCAAGAGATGAGTCAAGCCATTGTGAACAGCATGAGCCGCAACCGTGCGACATTGGGCCCCGCCTAGACCTCCGATTACTCCCGCCATCAGCACAGAAGCATCGACAACCTCGCGCCATGTTTCGCTTCCAGGCTGTTTAATCGCCTCAAGTGATTTTTGAAACAAAATGTCGCGCAAAATTCGGGCTTGCTGAACCGCCGAAATAATCAGAGTTTGATCAGAGTTCCCGCTACTGACCGAAGCTTCGTACCACTTTGCCAAAGCATCGCCAACGCCTGCCACGAGGGTACGTTGAGGAGCCGTCTGCATCAGCTCATAATCCAGCACCAATAAATCTGGACATCGAGGTAAAGAAACATCGTATAGAAACGCGCCCTCATCTGAATAGACATTAGACAGAGCCGTCCAAGCGGCACAGGTTGCCGCTGAAGTCGGAACAGTGACGATGGGCAAGCGATTTTGAGCCGCAACAAGTTTTGCTGCATCTAGCGCTTTACCGCCTCCAACACCAATGATGAAATCAGCTTCATGGCTGGCGATCGCCCCCCGCAGCGCTTCTAGACTATTCTCGCTACAGTCCATGCCATAGGCGGCTTGAGCATGGGTCATGCCATGCTTCCAAACCGACTTGAAATACGGCATGGCTACCTTTAGCGTGCGATCGCCCCCTATCACCAATGGGCGATCGCCAAACTTTGCAATAACGTCAGCCGCTTGAGCCAAGGCATGGTGACCTCGAACGACTTGGGATGGCGACAGCGCCATATAAGACAGGTTGGGAGAAGAAGATGCAGACATAGCAGCGTTTTCGTATTGTGAATAGAATACCTTCAGTGTTTTTGGAACAAAATAGTCTCAGGACAAGCCTTGAGGAGCTAGCGAATGCCACCGATCCCATATCGTTCAGGATTAGTAATCAGACAATAATGATGAAAGATGCCCCTGCTTCAGACATATCGTTATGCAGCACAGTCCTGGACAACTTCAAAATATTCCTGCATGGACATTAATCCTACTACAGCAAACCGCGATTCAACTGTAGAAATCAAGGTCACTTAAGAATTGATTGAATCAACTAAATATGGACAGAAAAAGTATTTTTAGGCCACAGAGCATAATGAAACGGGAAGGCGTCTCCAGCAGAGGGTAGGAATAGCCAAGCTCCAACAAAAGATAAGGCGTTGCACATTCGAAGAATGATTTTGGTAGGGGCATCGCAATGCGATGCCCCTACAGCAGGTCATCCATGAGTTGAATCTTTCCGCGTCATTCCATGCTGTGCAACGCCAAAAATAATAAGGGGCGATCGCATTTAGGTGCATCCCAGTTTTGCACATGCAGTGCAGGTATCTTGCTCGCGTTAATCTTGTCCGAGTTAACAACGCTCCATCAGGAGAAACGAGACGCTAGCACGACAAACATCGACAACCTTGCAAATATGGAATGCTCCCTCGCACGTCTGTGAATTGGAGTACTGAGCGATCGCACTCAACATCACCAACAACTAATGGATTTAAAAACCAGGATGTGGGTATTGCTTCGCTCAACTCAACCCACAAAAGAGCGATCCCGCGCCGTGTCATGAATCTTCCTGGCGGTCGAGGGAAGAGCTTAGATCTAGCGGAATGATGGAAAAAAGAGGCGACCAAAGCCCTCACATATTCATTCGGAGACACCAATGGCTGATATGACCAACTTAGCTACAAAGCTAGCAGATTTAAAGCTTTTTCAAAACGTTTTGCTGGAAAGCGAGCAAAAGCTAATCGCAACAACCAGCGATGGAACGATTCGTGAGCGGTTAGAAGGAATCATGAAAACTGATCGCGAGAACTTAAGGGTGATCGACGAGGCGATCGCAAAGTCCGGCACAAGCGCCGAATCTCGTGACATAACGCAGCAGCACGCAAGCAAAGTTACTCAGATGATGAGCAGCTCTGATCTGACGTTGTACGATAAGTTTTTTCAGCTTGAGTTACTGAAGCACCAGCAGACTATGACAGGTCTAGTCCTACACAAAGTTGCACAGTCTCTCAGCGATGCTTTGCAAGATGCAATGGAGCCACTTAACAAAGTGAACTTTGAAAATCGGGCTCATCAGGAAGTACTGAAGGGCATCCTCTACTTTGTGGGCACCCGCGAGATGGCTGGACAGGAACCAGATATGGGACTGTTGGCTAGCATCGAGCAGGGCATTGCCGCACTGAAGGGGGCTGTGGGTAGTGCTACTAGCTAATCCAATGCGCAGGTTTTCATCACGAATTGACACCTATCCCTAGCATCAAATACCTAGCATCAAAGTGAAATTTTCTTAGCGCTCCTTGCTGATAAGAGGAGCGCTTTTTTCCAACTTATGATTGGGAAGAGCTAGCAGAGGTTTCGGGCTCAGTTTCGCTTGTTTCCAACGGTTGCGGCAGCTGGGCGATCGCATCATCAAAGAGGGTGATGTCCATCTGATCATCTTCTCGAACGGTGAGCGATCGCTCTATCTTGCCTAAATAGAGCGGTTGCGATATGCCTTCTTCCGGATGAATCACGGTTCGCGCTCGAATGGTGAGCTGGTTCTGATCTCGTCCTAGTCGTCCTGGAGAAAAGAGATTACTAGCCGCTTGCTTAAGAGTCGCTTCTATCTGTGGTTTGGTAATCGTGTCAGGCACTGCAATGACCGCTTGGGTCGCCCCTGTGTCATAGACTGTCAAAAAATTAACGGCTCCTGGCACGACCGTACGAGTAAAAGGCACCAGCCCCAGTGTAAAAAATCCTGCAGTTAGCACTGCCATGAAGCTCGCCACACCCACCATGCGAAAGCGAATGCCCCATTTGAAGATAAAGCCAAGGACAGCTAACGCCCCAAACCCAAGAGTGGTAAACGCAAACCACTTAGAAACAATAATAAAATCGCTCATCGTTGGGAGCGCAATAGCCGTAACCATAAATTCAGTCATTCACTCATCCAAGGAGATCAAAGGCAGTCAAGACAGCAACGAAACAGATAGAGAACGTCAATCTACTGCGACTCATTACTTACAAAATCGTCAGCAGGTTGAGCATCTGAAGCCAACTCAAAGGCCGCTTTGAGCGTATGCCAGCCCAGGTTGGCACACTTGATACGCACAGGAAACTGAGCCACGCCTTGCATCACATTGAGCTTCCGCAGTTCCTTAGGAAATTCTGTTTCCCCGCGCATCATCGACTGAAACTCTTCAACCATTTCAAGAGCTTCAGCTTCAGTCTTACCTTTCAGCGCGTCTGCCATGAGATCGACAGAAGCCATAGAAATTGCGCATCCTTCTCCTTCAAACTTCACCTCTTCAATGCGATCGCCTGCTTGATCCATTTTCAGAGTGAGTTCGATGGTGTCACCGCAAGATGGGTTGTGCCCCTTCTGCTGGTGATGGATTGGATCCGTCAATCCTCTGTTTCGCGGTTTTTTATAACGCTCTAAAATGACCTGCTGATATAGGTCTCGAAGGTTGTCAAGAGACATACTGCGCCAAAAGTTTACGAAGTAAATTAAATACTGAGTTTGACTCAAGTGCTGATGCTGATACCTGAAAATGACCGAGACTGTAGCTCAATTCGTCTCGCGGTGATGCTGTGAAAGCGTCTCTGAGCATCCTGTCTTGAGGTCATCCGAAAACCGTTTGCCAGCAAATTAGCAACTGTTTCAAACTATGTATTTCTTCTTTGATCCTATCAGGCTCCGCCAAGAACGTGAAATTTTCTGTTCGAATTAAATGATTGTGCGACATGGCTTTTTACGCCAGCTCGAACTCTAACGAGAGAAATTTTCGGCAAGTCTGACATTGACAATTTGATTTGGTCGAATCAGGACGGCATCTGTATTCGTGCCGATCGCAACCCAACCCGATACCGCTTGCAAGGGAACAGTGCGTCCATCAAGGGCGATCGCCTGGGTGACAAACCGAATTTGGCGATCGGTGATTTCGAAGCGTCCGATAATCTGACTACCTTCTGGTGCAATCACCTGTCCCGTAGTATCCC
>CAKZMO010000774.1 GCA_937128595.1 uncultured cyanobacterium
CGGTGCGCGGCTTCTCCATCAATATCTGTCCTAACCTATCTGCGCATTGCTATGTGACAAAGTATTGCGAGCTTTGTTGGGGTTCTGAGGGCGATCGCTTCAAGCTCTGATCCACTATTTAAGGCTGAATCTTCTTGGCTCAGGGAAATCAATCCTTTTGCGAGGGATTTGAGTCCCGTCACTAAACCCTGTTGTGACGAGAAAAACTTCTGTGAATTTTTGTATTTAAATGATCTTATTTAACATAGGCTTGTGCACAAATGTGTCTACTCGTAGTCATTGCCGTAGGCCATCAGTTATACCAGATAGTGCATCTAGTGCATCTTTTTCCATGAATCTACGAGGCTAAGTTGGGGGAAATCCAGAACTATTCGTGCTTAGCTACATCAAAAAATGGTTAAGAAAAGCGATCGCGACTTCATCTCTGAATCTTTTTAGAGAGCTTTGTTTTTCTCGTTTAGGGATGGTTGAAAAGTATCAGATGGCACTCCGGAGTTTTGCGATCTCCCTAAATCCCCACGCGCCGCGTCGCTAACGCTCAGAAAAGGACTTTGAAGGTAAGTTCCCTTTTTTATGGGACAAGGGGGGATCAGAAGTAGCAACAACAACTTCTCAAACATCCTCTTAGAGACTCTCTTTCAATCATTGTTCCGTTTTAAGCAACCCTCCTCTTTCAATCTCGAACTTTATGGCAGCAGTGGGGCATCCTCTGTCGACTGCTCAACAGGGTGACTCTTCTAAATCCAACCAGGCTAAATTTTCTGAGGAAAATCATTATGACTGCAGGGTACGCAGGTGCATGTGGGAAGCGGTATCGAACGATCGCTTATCTGCTAGGCATCATCACAGTGTTGAGTTTTCCCTTGCGAGCCGACGCTGATGTTCGTCCGGCTAACGATGGCACAGGTACTCGCGTCACGCAAGATGGCGATCGCTTCACGATTGATGGCGGCACTCGCTCTGTAGACGGACAAAACTTGTTTCATAGCTTGGAAGAGTTTGGGCTGTCGGCAGAGGAAATTGCCACCTTCATGTCTAATCCCGAAATTCAAAACATCCTCAGCCGGGTTGTGGGTGGAGAAGCTTCATTTATTGATGGTCTGGTCGAAGTGGCTGGGGGGGACTCCAATCTGTTTTTGATTAATCCAGCAGGGGTCATTTTTGGTGCAAATGCGCGGTTGGATGTATCTGGTGACTTCACCGCCACGAGTGCTACAGGCATTGGATTTGAGGATGGATGGTTTGATGCCTTTGGCGATGGTAATTCCTATGAAACGTTGGTAGGAGATCCCACCGGATTTCGATTTGCCACAGCCAATCCAGGGGCGATCGCCAATGCCGGGAATCTGACGGTCGATGCAGGGCATTCCCTCACTTTGCTAGGCGGCACGGTTGTTAATACCGGAACTCTCGCTGCTCCAGGCGGCAGCATCACCATTGCAGCAGTGCCAGGAGAGAATCTGGTGCGCATCAGCCACGAGGGCATGGTGCTCAACCTGGAGGTGGAATCCTTAGCGGCAAATCCGAGTGCGGCAGGTGCAGCATTACCCTTCACGCCGCTGAGTCTGCCTGACATGCTCACGGGCAGCAATGCCGAAAACGCTACGGGCATTACGGTGAATGAGGATGGCACGATAAGCCTGAGTGGTTCAGGCGTCTCGATTCCGACAGAAACAGGAACGGCGATCGCCTCTGGTCGTTTGACGGTTCGCTCAGAAGAGGCTTCTAATTCCCTGCCGCAAATTGCCGTGGTGGGCGATCGCGTCGCAGTTTTAGACGGAAGGCTGAATGCGTCGAGTGTAAACAGTGGCAGTCTGATTCGCGTGGGGGGCAATTTTCAGGGAGTGGGCACTGCGGGTGAAGGCACCATTCCCAACAGTGAGTTCACCGTTGTCGATGAAGCGTCTCGCCTCAGAGCCAATGGATTAGGGGGAGTGGCCGAAGGCGGAGAAGTCATCATTTGGTCAGACGGTACGACTCAGTTTGCAGGCAGGGCAACGGCCAGAGCTGGTAATGAAGGCGGCGATGGCGGCCTGATTGAAATCTCTGGACGAGAAAACCTGGCCTTTACAGGCTTGGCTAGAGCTGCCGCCCCCAACGGTGAAAATGGCACCATACTACTCGACCCAACCACCATCACTATTGTTGAAGCAGAGGGTAATGCGGTTCCTGATTTGCTCTTTGGCGACGCTCCTGATGAAGCATTCGTTGAAGCAGGAGCCATCAACGCTTCCGTGGGCGATGTCATTCTTCAAGCCAATCAAGATATCTTTGTCAACGCCGAAATCGACTCTAACTCTGTTGACACCTTAACGCTCCAAGCCGGACGCAATATTGAAATTCTCGACAACATTACTCTCAATGGCGGCAGCTTTAGCGCAACCATTAATGACGAAGGTGCTGATCTAGCGACGAGAGGCGGTGGGCTAGCACAATTTCTTGCAGAGGGCGTTGAAATTGCCACGATAAACGGTGATATCGACATTGAGGTTGGCAACTTCGGAGGAGAGCAACTCGGACAAGTTTTTGTAACGGCTTCAACTCTGGCTGCTGAAAACGGTGACGTGTCTATTACAGGTTTTGCTAGCTCTGGAGAGGGTGTAGTCGATGGTGTGCTACTGAACACTGCCACTGTTAGAGGTGAGAATGTATCGATCATCGGCACTTATACTGGCCCTGAACCAGAGGCTTTCCCTCAAGATCCAGAGACTCCGGCTGGCTTTACGTCTGGAGTTCAGCTACTCGGGGCAACCATTGAAGGACAGGGAGGCGCAGTCCGTATTGTTGGCACCCGAAATCCTGGTGAGGCAGCTGACGTCAATGATGGCCTTGCCGTATTCGTCAATTTTGACAGCGAAATATCTAACATCGGAAACGGGGATGTTGAGATCATTGGCAACTCCAACGTGATCTCTCTCGAAGAACCTGGCCCCGGCAATGTGGGCAATGCTGGGGTCTTGTTTGAGCAAAGTTCTGCGGAAGTAGCTAATGGAACTCTCCGTATTTCCGGGACGGTTCAGTCTCCCGCCGATGTTGCTGTTGCCCTTAGCGGAACTACCTTTAATGCCGCTAATAATGGTGAAATTCTTGTTCGGGGCGAGGCCATAGAAGGCTTTGGGATTTTTGCAATCGACAGTCAAATTAATGGAGGTGCTAACAGTCGTGTTGCCCTCACTGCCGATGAGATTGATTTTGATAACTCTCAAGTTGAAGGTGGAGGAAATCTCGTAATTCAGCCCCTGACACCCGACACTGATATTCAGATTGGGGGTGTTTTAGAGGATGGGGAAAGAGACGCTACGGATGACGATCGCCTCACTTTAAGCAACCAAGATTTGGATTCAATCGTCGATGGCTTTGAGCAAGTCATCATCGGTCGAGTCAATGGCAGTGGGGAAATCACGGTTGATGGTGATGTTGCATTTCAAGACTCGACCTTGGTGCGATCGCCTGATGGAGCAGGTTCTATTGACACGACAGGGGGGAGTTTGTCTGTTGCTGATGGTGACTCTCTTGACCTATTAGCGAACCAGGACATCACCACGGGAGGCCTTTCGACTCCGGGGGGAGCGCTGTCGGTCACGAGCAACAATGGCTCGATTGACACTTCCAACGAAGATCTGAATGCGGTTGGTGGTGAAGTGATCCTAAATGCAGATTTGGATATCATCACGGGAGATATCGCTGCTCCAGGAGGGATATTGTCGGTCACGAGCAATAGCGGCTCGATTGATACCACCCCTGGAGAGCTAAATGTTGCTGGTGGTGAGGTTACTCTGGATGCAGATTTGGATGTTGTCACTGGGGATGTGGCTGTAAATGTTGTAGCGGAAGATGTTATTGCAGCGTTCGAAGATTTTGATGAGTTTGAAGATGGGGGCACGGTCAACATTTCTGCGGGGCGTGATGTGATTCTCCAGGGAACGCTTGAGGCCAACTCTACTGGCGATGGACTTGCGTTAGGTGGAGGTACCATCAGCGTTGAAGCCAGGAACGACATTGTTGTTGAGGACACTGTTTCAGCCTCTTCAATCTCGGCTAACGGGAATTCCGGTAACGGCGGTCAGGTTGTATTTGTTGCAGGCAACAACGTCGAAATTCGAGCCGCAGTAGAGGCCGAGTCTCAGGCCGATAATGGAAACACAGATAGTGGTGGGTCTATCTTTGTCGAGGCTGGAGCTAGTTTGGGAGTGGGCGATCGCCTCTCTACCTCATCCCTATCAGAGACAGGTAATTCTGGAAACGGCGGGCCAATTGAACTCAGCGCTGGCGAAAATATCCGAATTCAGGCGGCGGTGGAAGCAGAGGCGAGGGGCGGCAATAATTCTGGCAGGGGCGGCTTCATTCAAGCCGAAGCGGGCAACAGCCTGGATTCCTCAGCCCCAATTTCTTCTACAACGGAAGCAGGCACGGGCAACTCCAGCGATGGTGGACGCATCGAGCTACGGGCTGGGCGCAATCTTCAGCTCGGTGCTGGAGCGAATTCATCGAGTCGGGCGGGTAATGTTGCGGGCAGCGGCGGCACGATTCGACTGGCGGCTGAACGCAACATTGATGTGACAGGCACGCTGGATTCGTCTACCGGCTCCGGTAGTGACATCTCCGGAAATGGCGGCAGAATCCGGATTACTGCCGATAATGGCGATATTAATTTAGAAAACTTTGACTCCAGCGCCAATGCAGGTGCAGCCGGAGGCGGAGTGAGAGTCAATAGCGGCAACGGGGCTCTGACGATTAATGCCGACGTTGCGAATGATGGAGTGGGCGATCGCGCAGGCGGACGCATTTCCCTCCGGGGAGCAACGGGCGTCACCCTCAACCTGACGCCACTGACTCTGAGTGACGGCAGTTCTCTCGCTGACCCCACCCTTTCTACAAGCGGTCGTCGATTTTCGATCAACTCTCTCGGAGGGCTGAACATCAATGGCTTGGGCGACGCGCCTGTGCGCATTGCAACCCTGGGCGGCACCTTGAGAATGCGAGGACAGTCCTTCATCGAAGTCGATAACGTCATTCTCGATAGCAGCGATAGTTCCGGAACGGGGGGCACCCTTCGCCTGCTATCTCCCGATGGCCCCATTACCGTTGGCGATTTGAATAGCTCAGGCGAAGTCGGAGGCAACATCATCGTGCGATCGGCGGTTGCGATTACCACTGGAGAAATCAACTCTAGCGGCAGCATTGGCGATGGCGGTAGTGTCTTGCTCGACCCTCCCGGTGACATTGAGGTGGCGTTTATCAATGCTGAGGGTGGTGCTGAGGGCGTTGGCGGCACCGTAGATATTACGACAGGCAGCTTTTTCCGGGCGCGGGATGTGTTTTTAGACCGCAACAGACAAGAGGCCAGCATTTCGACCATCGGCGGCGCGGGGGGCGGCGACATCACCATTCGTCATGGCGGCAATGGAGAAACGCCCTTTGATGTCGGCGATGGCCGCGTCAACGGCACAGCAGGCGCGATTACCAGCGGCGAGTTTAGCATTGAGCCGTTTGAGTCGTTCCCGTTTACCTATGTTCTCGGCAACATCAGCATCATCACCGCAGGTGACCCAGTCGAGCCGCCGCCAGAACCGCCCCAACTGGAGCAGCCCCCAGAAATAGATACAGACCTTAACAATCCGCCAGAAGACTCTGGCATTGACATCGACATCGATACTCCTCTGGTAACGCTGGTTCCCACAACCTACAGCTACGAGGCGATAGAGACGGCAGCAACCGAGGAATTTGCAGAATATTGGAGTCTGCCCGATCCGCCTGTCCCGATCACAATTGACGAGGCGCAAGGCGGTCTCATTGAGATTGAACAAGATACGGGTATCAAGCCTGCCATTCTGTATGCTTTCTTCGTGCCTGCTCCAGTGTCGCTGGAAGGGGTTGAACCCATTGCCCCAGATGCATCATCTGACTCTCAACCCTCTCAGCAGGTGACGGTGATTCCAGGCGAAGCTGGTGCAGAGCCAGAATATTTGATTGCTAGTGTGCCTCCTAGCGAGGCCACTCCTGCCGCCGATATCTGGATTCCGCTGTTGGGAGATGGCTCTATCGATCCTGAACAGATTGATAATTTAGTGGCTCAAGCCTTCTTAGAAAGGGAGCCTCAAGAGACGGATGAACTAGAGCTAATTTTGGTGACGAGCGATCGCGTCGTTCGTCGTCGCCTCAGCACAGCAACCCGAGCCCAGGTGCAGGGGGAGGCCGATCGGCTGCGATCGCAGATCACCAGTCCAATTCGCTCAAATCGCTACTTACCTTCGTCGCAGCGGCTGTATAACTGGCTCGTGGCCCCTCTTGAAGAAGAGCTGGAATTGCAGGAAGTCAACAATATTGCGTTTGTGATGGACGCCGGACTGCGATCGCTCCCTGTGGCGGCGCTCCACGATGGCGAAGAGTTCATCATTCAGAACTATAGCATCGGTCTCATGCCCACTTTGAGCCTGACGGACACGAGCTATGCAGATGTTCGAGCGATGGACGTGTTGGCCATGGGAGCAGCTCAGTTTTCAGAGTTGCCACCGTTGCCCGCTGTACCTATAGAACTAGCTGCCATCACCGAAGATATTTGGCAAGGGGTTTCGTTTGTTGATGATGGATTTAGTGTCCCTAATCTGGTGGGTCAGCGGCGCGATACCCCCTACGGGATTGTTCACCTGGCCACTCACGGTGAATTTCAGCCCGGAGATCCGAGCAATTCCTACATTCAGTTTGGGCAGCAGCGCCTTCGATTGACTGAGCTGCGTGACCTCAGCCTTAGCGATCCTCCGGTAGAGCTGATGGTGCTGAGCGCCTGTCGAACTGCATTAGGCGACCAAGAAGCAGAGCTTGGATTTGCCGGAATTGCCGTCCAGGCGGGAGCTAAGTCAGTTTTGGCTAGCCTCTGGTATGTCAGCGATACAGGAACGTTGGCGGTGATGACCCAGTTTTATGATGAGCTGCAAGATACACCGATCAAGGCGGAGGCTTTGCGTCAGGCGCAGCTTGATTTGCTCAATGGTGAGAATCGTTGGATCGATACCATTCAAGATGACGCAGAAACTTCGGGAATTGATCTGTCAGACATCTTCTCTGATGTTTCGCCTGACCAGTTGACGCATCCTTATTACTGGTCAGCCTTTACGATGATTGGCAGTCCCTGGTAAGAAACTTGCGCTGAAAGGTTGAGAATTCCAAAGCAATGTTTCTGCCAAAGTGCATCGTGTTGGAGTTTTCTGTCGAAATCAGTAAGATAGCGTTGGATTAATTCTTTGCTCCAGTGTTTAATCCGTAACATGTCCGCAGATGGGCTGATGATGTGAGTTTGCTGTTGATTACATGGCGTGCGATCGCACGCTGAGAGGTAGGGCATTTGCTACATGGATGCTGGGTGACGTGCGTGATGTGTGAGGCGGAAAATTGAATGATGAACATCAATCTGCTGAGATGGTTGCCGGGGTCAACGTTGGGTCTTGTGTTATGTGCTAGCCCTGCTTATGCCGTGGCTGACTCTTCAGAGGCGATACGGGCTACGCCCAGGCAGGCGATCGCCAGTTCTCTTGACTTACCAAGCCCGGAGTTGATGGAAGGCACTCAAGCTCTGGCTGCTGCTTCTAGCTCGAAATTGCTCGGCATAAATATAGCTGAAACACTACCTTTGGACATCGCCTCTCCTGAGATTGTTCGTCCAGAACGCCCTCAACCTTTAGATCAAACCTGGGCAGATCAGACCCCAGTGGAGCTAGCCCAGCAGCCCGACCCCAACGAAGATCGCTTTTTGCAGCCCACGCTTGAGCCTCTGCCGCCCGACACCGAAAGCGAGTCTGAACCTCTCCCCGAACCCCCAGAACCGGAACCACAAACCGAACCCACAGAGCTTGATGCGGTTCAGTTTCCCATCACAACGGTAAATGTCATCGGCAGCACCGTCTTTGATCAAGAAGACTTTGCCCCAATTACTGCTGAAGTGGAAGGGCGATCGGCAACGCTCAGCGAACTGCAGGCCGTTGCGGATGCCGTCACTCAGCTTTATCTCAACGAAGGCTATCTCACCAGTCGCGCCATCCTTGTTGATCAGGTGATTGAAGACGGCATCGTTGCCATTCAAATCGTAGAAGGCCGCATTGGTGACATCGAGATTGAAGGGACAGAGCGGCTGAGTCAAACCTATATTCGACGACGAGTTCGGTTGGGAGCAGGTGTTCCCTTGCGAACCGATCGCCTCGAAGACCAGCTGCGGTTACTCAGAGCCGACCCTCTACTCGACAACGTAGAAGCCAGCCTCAGAGCAGGCGACGAACTGGGCGAAAGTACCCTCGTAGTACGAGTCGAAGAAGCCAACGCCTTCATTGGCACCATTCGCACCGACAACTACTCACCTCCTAGCGTTGGGTCTGAGCGCATCGGACTTGACTTTGGCCATCGCAACCTCACAGGCATCGGTGATTCTCTCATTGCCTCCTACACCCGCACCGCTCAGGGCGGCTCCCAGATCATCGACCTCAACTATCGGGCTCCCGTCAATCCGATGAATGGCACCGTGCAGCTTCGCACGGTCATCGATCGCAACGAAGTCGTGCAAGAACCCTTCGACGTGTTTGACATCGAAGGCGAATCAGAGCGCTACGAGGTCAGCTATCGCCAACCCCTGGTGCGATCGCCCCGCGAAGAGTTTGCCCTTTCCGTTGGGTTTGCCTACCGCGACGGGCAGGTGCTGGCCTTTGACCGCATTCCCCTTAGTGTTGGAGCCAATGAACAGGGCGTCACCCGCACCAGCGTTTTTCGCTTTGGGCAAGACTATGTGAGGCGAGATGTGGCCGGAGCCTGGGCGCTGCGATCGCAGTTTAGCCTTGGGGTTGATCTGCTCAACGCCACCGTCAACGAAGACCTGCCCGACGGTCGCTTCCTCGGTTGGCTGGGGCAGGCTCAGCGAGTCCAGCGCTTGGGCAACGACCATCTCCTCATCGCCCAGCTCGACTTGCAACTCACTCCCGATGCGCTGCTGTCTTCAGAACAGTTTGTCATCGGTGGCGGTCAATCCCTACGAGGCTTTCGGCAAAATGCCCGCGCCGGAGACAGCGGCCTCCGCTTTTCTCTCGAAGACCGCATTACCCTCGTGCGCGATGAAGCAGGTTCCCCGACGTTTCAAGTTGCTCCGTTCCTGGATTTAGGAACCGTCTGGAACGACTCTGACAATACCGATCTACCCGACCAAACCTTCCTCGCTGGCATCGGCGCAGGACTGCTGTGGGAAATGCTGCCTGATTTCAATATTCGCCTTGACTTCGCGCTACCGCTCGTCGATCTAGACGACCGAGGCGAAAACATTCAAGATAACGGCATTTACTTCAGCGTTCGCTATGACCTCTAGAGTTGAGTAATGAACCATGCCCAGCCTCAGCTTCCCCACCCCGCCCACCTTTGAAACAGTCGAGGATGAGCGCCGTCATCGCCAAAGAAGATTAGCCGCTGCCTTTCGATTGTTTGCTCACTACGGATTTGATGAGGGAGTAGCGGGACATATCACTGTCCGCGACCCTGAGTTTTCAGACTGCTTTTGGGTGAACCCGTTTGGCATGTATTTTGGTCACATTCGAGTGTCAGACCTGTTGCTGGTCAATCACAAAGGTGAGGTGATTGAAGGCGATCGCCCCGTGAATGGAGCCGCGTTTGCGATCCATTCTCAAATTCACCAGGCGCGTCCTGATGTGATCGCAGCCGCCCATGCTCACTCGCTGCATGGCAAAGCCTGGTCAACCCTCGGACGCTTGCTCGATCCGCTGACTCAAGATGCCTGCGCGTTTTACCAAGACCACGCCTTATTTGATGACTATACAGGGGTCGTTTTGGATCTGGAGGAAGGCAAGCGGATTGCTCACACTCTGGGAGAGAGAAAAGCCATGATCTTGCGGAATCATGGGTTGCTAACGGTGGGGCATACGGTCGATGAAGCGGCCTGGTGGTTTATCACGTTGGATCGCTCGTGTCAGGCTCAGTTGATGGCGGAAGCCGCAGGAAAGCCTGTATTGATTGAACCTGAAACCGCAGAGTTAACGTACAGTCAGGTTGGTTCTCATCACATTGGGTGGTTTAGTTTTCAATCGCTGTACGACAAGATTGTGCGGCAGGAACCTGATCTGCTTGAGTAGTCGAACAAGGTTATTGACCTATGGCAAACTGTCAGGAGACCCCAACTTCGATTATCTCTCCCACCCCAATAGTACTCAGCACACTGCGAACATCAGGAATCAGAGGTACTAGATCTGGCAACCTGTTGCTGCGTGCTATGAGAACAACCACTGCCACTCCTGCTTGCTTGAGATTCTGCTGATATCGCAAATTTTGATCTGTTGTCAGTAGAATTGTGAATTCTTCTTGATGCATGAGCTGCAACAGTTCGCCATTCTTTTTGCCTGACCATCCCATCTCGACAACTGTGCGGATCTCGTAATCAGCAAGTTCACGCTTAAGGGGACGTGGCACACATTCATCAAGCAGGATTTGCATAGGCGGTCAGCATTTCTTTTGCTAACTCAAGAGCAGCGATCGCTTGCTCACGTTTAACACTCGGAAAATG
>CAKZMO010000775.1 GCA_937128595.1 uncultured cyanobacterium
TGCGCGGCTTCTCCATCAACTATTGGTTTTATATCAGCGCGTAGCACTATAAATAGGATCTAGGGAGATCGAATTGTTCTAGTGTGTTGCCCAAAACGGTTTGGACGTCGTCTTTTAAAAAACCTATGTTGCGTGTTGACGATACCAGTCGATCGTATTTTTCAGCCCTTCCCGAAACGGAACCTGAGCCTCAAAACCAAATCGCTCTTTCGCACGGCTCGTGTCCAAACAGCGGCGGGGCTGACCATTGGGCTTATCCTTCTCCCAAATTAGCTCTCCTTCAAAGCCCATCAGCTCACAAATCATTTCCACCAAATCCTTGATAGAAATCTCATAGCCTGTGCCCAAATTCACTGGGTCGCCGTCGCTATAGTGCTGAGTGCCCATAACGATGCCTCGGGCTGCATCGTCTGAGTAGAGAAACTCACGGGTCGGACTCCCATCTCCCCACACCGGAATCGTCTTATCGCCCCGCTGCTGAGCTTCATACACCTTGCGAATCAAAGCTGGAATCACATGGGAACTACTCGGGTCGAAGTTGTCGTTAGGACCATAAAGATTCACGGGCAGCAGATAAATGCCATCGAAATCATACTGCTGTCGATAGGACTGAAGCTGCACCAGTAATGCCTTCTTCGCCACTCCGTAGGGCGCATTGGTTTCTTCAGGATAGCCTTCCCATAGGTCGTCTTCCTTAAACGGAACCGGAGTAAATTTAGGATAGGCGCAAATCGTGCCGACACAGACAAATTTCTGCACCCCAGCTTCGTAAGCCGCATGAATCAGCTGGGTTCCCATCATCAGGTTGTCGTAAAATAGCTCTGCTGGCTTTTCTCGGTTAAGACCGATACCTCCAACATGAGCCGCGAGATGAACGATGACATCTTGTTCGGCAGCGGCTCGCTGGCATTGAGCCATGTCTCGCAAATCGCAGTCGCGCGATCGCGGCACGGTAATTTTTTCAGTATTGGCACCTGCCTTGAGCAGTTGGGCTACCACTTCTTGCCCCAAAAAGCCTGCGCCTCCGGTAACGAGAATTCGCTTATCGTTTAGTTCTAAAGCAGTCATAGCGTTATGGCGATACGGGTTACTAGCATGACGAACGAAGGAATAAGCAAGGCTTGCTCGTGAACAAACCTTGTTGAAGCATGAACTGGAACATTACATTACATGAATGAACCACCCGACACGCCTTGTCGAATCGTCGCCACTTCTCGGTTCGCCTCGTTGACGCTGCCGTTGACCGAAATCAGGCCCAAAGATTTCAGATCGGCTTCAACCATAAGGGCAACCAGTTCCTCAAACGTGACTGAAAGTTGCCAACCTAGTTTTTCTTTGGCCTTGGTTGGGTCTCCAATCAACAGCTCAACTTCAGCAGGACGCAAATAGCGCTCATCAAACTTGACGTAATCTTCCCAGTTGAGATTGACATAGCCAAAGGCGGCTTCTAGAAACTGCTTGACTGAGTACGTTTCACCTGTCGCGACGACGTAGTCATCCGGCTCGTCTTGCTGAAGCATCAGCCACATGGCTCTCACATAGTCTTTGGCATAACCCCAGTCGCGCTTTGAGTCGAGATTTCCCATGTAAATTTCTTGTTGCTGTCCGGCAACGATGCGGGCAACCGCACGGGTAATTTTTCGCGTGACAAAGGTTTCACCCCGACGAGGAGATTCGTGGTTAAACAAAATGCCGTTGCAGGCAAACAAGTCGTAGGATTCTCGATAGTTAACGGTTTGCCAGTGAGCGTAGACTTTTGCACAGGCATAAGGGCTTCGCGGATAAAAAGGAGTAGTTTCCTTTTGAGGTACTTCTTGTACCTTACCGAACATTTCTGACGAGCCAGCCTGGTAATATCGCACTTGAATGCCTGTGCGATGCTGGTAGTCACGAATGGCCTCTAGTAATCGCAGAGTTCCCATGCCGACGGAGTCTACGGTGTACTCTGGCGAATCAAAGCTGACCCGCACGTGAGACTGAGCCCCCAAGTTGTAAATTTCAACAGGTTGAACTTCTTCGAGAATCCGGCGGAGAGTCGTACCGTCGGTTAGGTCTCCGTAGTGAAGAAACAGTCGAGCTGCTTCATTGTGAGGATCGACATAAACGTGATCGATGCGATCGGTGTTAAACGTTGAGGTTCGCCGAATGATGCCGTGGACTTCGTAGCCTTTTTCGAGCAGGAGCTCGCTGAGATAAGAGCCGTCTTGACCTGTAATTCCGGTGATGAGTGCTCGTTTTTTTTGTTCTGTCATTCGTGGCATTCCTCGTATTAAATATAAATTAAGTGATCATCAAAGTTAGGAAAAACATCTAAAGCTGGCCCAGCGAATCGTCGTCCCTATAGATTATAGGTGTCAGTAAAGAGAATTCTCTAGCTAGCCCCAATCAGGGTACCCATCGTCGCTGAAAAACCGCCATAATAACGCCAACGGGTTTACAGATAAGCACTAATATAAGTAGTGCATTTATTGATGCAAATCCGAATCATGAATTGCAATCTGCACCTTTATTGATTAAGAGTCAATCACCGTGAGTCTAAACAGTTTCAGCGCTAAAACCGAATTGTCCGTTGCAGACCAGACCTACACCATCTATAGCTTGCCCGAAGCCGAAAAGACTCTCGGAGAGGTGAGTCGCTTGCCTTACAGCTTGAAGGTGCTGCTCGAAAATATGTTGCGCCACGAAGATGGACGCACGGTGACGGCAGAGGATGCACGAGCGATCGCCAACTGGTTAGAGACTCGCTCTTCGACAAAAGAGATTGCCTATCGTCCGGCGCGGGTGCTGATGCAAGACTTCACGGGAGTTCCCGCTGTTGTCGATCTGGCCGCGATGCGCGATGCGATTGTGTCGATGGGCGGTGATCCTGAAAAAATTAACCCCCTCTCCCCAGTTGACTTGGTGATTGACCACTCAGTCATGGTTGATTCCTTCGGCAGTGCCGATTCCTTCACCGACAACGTCGATTTTGAGTTTCAGCGTAATGGTGAGCGCTATGCCTTTTTAAGATGGGGACAAAGCGCCTTTGATAATTTCCGGGTGGTGCCCCCCGGAACCGGCATCTGTCACCAAGTGAACTTAGAATATTTGGCTCAGACCGTTTGGACAAAAGAGGAAGAGGGCGAAACCATCGCCTATCCCGATACTTTAGTCGGCACCGACAGCCACACGACGATGATCAATGCTTTATCCGTTCTCGGCTGGGGCGTCGGCGGCATTGAGGCTGAGGCAGCTATGTTGGGCCAGCCCATTTCGATGCTGATCCCAGAGGTCATCGGCTTCAAACTCACCGGAGAACTGCCGGAGGGTGCAACGGCAACCGATCTTGTATTAACCGTAACTCAAACGCTGCGGAAGCGTGGTGTGGTAGGCAAGTTCGTTGAATTTTACGGTGACGGCCTCGCCCATCTGACCCTGGCCGATCGCGCCACCATTAGCAACATGGCTCCTGAGTATGGCGCAACCTGTGGCTTTTTCCCGATTGACGAAGTGACGCTGGAGTACCTACGCTTTACGGGACGGGAGAGCGATCGCGTTTCTTTAGTGGAAGCTTATGCAAAGGCTCAAGGCCTATGGCGCTATGCCGACACTCCCGACCCCATCTTCACAGACACCCTTAGCCTGGATCTTTCCACTGTAGAACCATCTCTAGCGGGGCCAAAGCGACCCCAAGACCGAGTGTTGCTATCCAATGCGGCTCAGCAATTCAAAGAAACAGATTTTCCCAGTTTTAGCAACGTTTCCTTTGATCAGAAGCGTTCGGTCTCTGTCGAAGAAGAGTCCTATGATCTCACCGATGGAGCTGTCGTCATTGCAGCCATTACAAGCTGCACCAACACCTCCAATCCTTCCGTCATGATTGGCGCAGGTCTAGTGGCTCGCAAAGCCCGTGAAAAAGGGCTGACCGTCAAACCCTGGGTTAAGACTTCCCTTGCTCCTGGAAGCCAAGTGGTGTCTGACTACTTAGAACAGGCTCATCTGCAAGATGACCTAAATGCCCTCGGTTTTAACCTGGTTGGCTACGGCTGCACCACCTGCATCGGCAACTCCGGGCCTCTGGCTGGGCCGATCGCCAAAGCCATCGAAGACAAAGACTTAGTGGCCTGTGGAGTGCTTTCCGGCAACCGTAACTTTGAAGGACGGGTCAGCCCTCATACAAAGTGCAACTACTTAGCCTCTCCTCCTTTGGTTGTGGCCTATGCGATCGCCGGAAACTTAGCGATCGACCTGAAGAACGATCCCATTGGCACCGATGCAGACGGCAATCCGGTATATCTGCGAGATATTTGGCCGTCTACCCAGGAAATTCAGGAGGTGATGAAAGCAGCTCTGACTCCAGAGATGTTTCGCAGTCGCTACGGCAACGTGTTTACAGGTAGCGAGGAATGGCAGGCGATCGCCACCCCCGACAGCAAGACCTATGATTGGCAGGGCGACAGCACCTATGTGCAAAATCCTCCTTTCTTCGATGGCATGGATGCTGAGGTCAACGGACATAGCTTTTCTGACATCGCAGGTGCGCGTCCTCTAGCGGTCTTGGGCGACAGCATCACCACCGACCACATTTCTCCCGCAGGCGCAATCAAGAAAGAAAGTCCGGCGGGAAGCTATCTCGTCGATAATGAAGTCGCTCCGGCAAGCTTCAACTCCTATGGATCACGACGCGGCAACCACGAAGTGATGATGCGTGGCACGTTCGCTAATATCCGCCTGAAAAATGAAATGGTGCCTGGTTCTTCGGGAGGAGTGACCAAATTCATGCCAGCCGGAGAGGAAATGTCGATCTACGACGCTGCCATGAAATATGTAGCTGAAGGCACGCCTCTTGTTGTCATTGCAGGCAAAGAATACGGCACGGGTTCCTCACGCGACTGGGCTGCGAAGGGAACGCGACTGCTGGGTGTGAAAGCTGTGGTGGCTGAAAGCTACGAGCGAATTCACCGCTCTAATCTCATCGGCATGGGCGTGTTGCCGCTCCAGTTTCCATCGGGAACCAATCGCCAAACTCTAAAACTCGACGGCAGCGAAACCTACGATTTGACAGGTCTCACGGGCGGCATTCAGCCCGGAATGTCCGTCACCTTAACGATCCATCGTGCCGACGGCAGCAGCACCAGCACAGAAGTTCTCTGCCGCATCGACACCCTGGATGAGGTGGAATATTACCGCAATGGTGGCATTCTCCATTACGTGCTGCGTCAGCTTCTCGCCGCATAGTGAACTGCTGTAACTCCAAGATTCTGGCTGAAAGTGGCTAGTTTCGAAGAATTTGCAGTATAGTTTCGGGAACGCTTGGGCGATCGCCCGATCTGGTTTCATTGTGCGCTTCAGGTTCCAGCGCGCATGGCTCCATGCGAAAAGAATCACGCAAAGAATGAGTTAATCACGGAGAACGCCATGACCTATCTCACCCTGATTCCTCGGCTCAGCCCTAAGGCGATCGCCCGTCACTTCAAGTCCCTGAGCATTGCTGCGGTGGCTGGGTTACTCGTTGCGGGTAGTGCAGAACTGGTCGAGTCGAAAGCCGCAAACGCTCAAGCCGCCTATGGCAGCTACATCGGCGTTGGTGGTTCGTTCGGGCTGACTGATGGTGCTGATACCAGTGTCAACGAGGACTCAGACATTTCAGCAGTTATTTCTGGACGCTATCGGTTCATGCGTCTCCCCATTTCCGTGCGGGCGCAAGCTTTGGTCTTCACAGATACCAATGCCTTCGTGCCAACGGTGTCCTACGATATTCCGTTGAACTGGCAAACTGATTTGTATCTAGGAGCTGGGCTTGCTATCCAAGACGCAGGCGACAATGATGATGCGTCTCCGATTGGCAACCAGACTGCGATTGTGCTGCAGCCGGGTGTTGATTATATGGTGCCAAACAGCGATCTCGTCGTGTTTGGCAACGCGATTATTGCGTTTGATGCCTATCGCGATGGTGGTGGCGCAGCTGCTGCGCTTCAGGGAGGCGTGGGTCTAAATTTGCGTTAGCCTCAGGGCAAACGTCTGATTGATGAGTTTTGGGATGCTGATGTAGGCTGTGTTCTGCATTCGACTTGCCATATCGGTCATAATGCTGAATGGAACGTTTATCGTGGGCACCTTTCGTGAGTGTCTATTGTCGCGTAATTGAGAGTCGTGAACCTGTTTAAATCCCAAGCTGCTCAACCAGATGACGATGCCTTACAGCGGCGATCGCCCTCTCTAATCAATCCTGAATCGTACGATCCGGTGTTTTATGCAGAAATGCTCCGGCTCCACGAGTTTCACGTGTTGAGTCGCTGGGGCGTCGTCCTATTGCTCTGGTTTGTACTAGGAAGCTTGAGCCTGTGGCGTTTGCGATCAGAGCTAGTGCTGATGGCTCAGCATTTCACCTGGCCTGCTTTGCGCTACGCTCTGGCATTTCATCCTCTTGCTTCTTTAGGCTTAGTCCTCTGCGTTGGCCCAACGATTGGTGTGCTGTTTTGGCAAAGCCGAAATATTTTGCTGGGTTTACCAAAACATGAGTTGAAGCGGCTAGAGGAGGCTACCCAAAAAATTCGGCAACAAGGAACAAGTCATCCGCTTTGGAATCTCGTCTGCAGACCCTCCCAAAATCTGGGTCTAAGACCTACGATGCAATCAGATGGACTTCGTCAGGATGATTTCTCTGAGTTAGACGGGAGTTCAGATAGAAGCTCAGAATTTCATTCATAACTTTCATTCATAACTATAGGCCCATGCGCGGCAGAAGACGCAGCAGGAGATTTGATGGGCGCTAATTGTCACAACTGTCGTGAGAGGTCGGTTTGAATCAAAAACAGAAGTCATCTCTACCGCTGACCTTCTGGATCGTGGCGCTGATTGCCTTCATCAACTCTGTCAGCTTTACCATCATCATCCCTATTCTCTACCCCTACGCAAAAGAGTTTGGCCTCACCGATTTTCAGGCTAGCTTGCTAACTACGAGTTACGCCCTCTCGCAGTTTGTCGCAACCCCAATTTTAGGACGATTGTCAGACTCCCTCGGGCGCAAGCCATTACTGATCATCAGCTTGGTTGGTACCGTTGCGGCCAATCTCTTAGCCAGTTTCACCTCGATTGCGCTGATTCTATTTGCGGCACGAATTTTAGACGGCTTGACTGGGGGCAACACATCCATTGCTAGAGCCGTCATCAGCGACACCACTACAGTAGGCGATCGCCCAAAAGCTTTTGGACTGTTTGATGCAGCTTTTCGCATGGGGTTTGTCACGGGGCCAGCCATCAGCTACTTTGCCCAAACATTGCCGACCTTTCCGGGGGTAAGTCCTCTGGGCATGAGTTTTTTTGCTGGAGCTGTGATGGCGATGGTTGCGACACTAATGACCCTGTTTCTTTTGCCTGAAACCCTGTCCGAACGGGAACCCTTTCGCCTCAGTTGGCAACTCTTTGGCTTTGCGAAAATTCTCAAATCAGCACAGCGACCTCATCTATCTCGCGTTTTCTGGCTTACTTTCTTCAGCGGCGTCACGTTTACAATCTTCACGTTTGCGTTTCAGCCCTTTTTTCTCAATGTGCTGGAACAAGACGCCCAAACCCTCGCCATTATCTTTACGCTAATCGGAGTGGTCGGAGTGCTGACTCAGATTTTTCTAGTCGCTCCCCTAGCGCAACGCATCAATCTCGCTAACCTGCTGGCCTGGGCGATCGCCGGACGAGCCTTAGTTTTTCTGCTGATTCCCACCTTCCCAGTGCCATCTGTGTTTATTGGATTAACGATGTTGCTGGGCATCAGCAATTCATTTCCAATGCCAATTTTGAGTACTTTGATTTCAAACAACAGCGATGCCAAAGAGCAGGGCGAAGTGATGGGCATCAACACCTCATTTCTTAGCATGTCGAACGCCATTGGCCCAGCGATCGCCGGACTACTCGTGTCGCTCAGCTACAGCATCCCATTTTGGATAACGGGCGTTTTGACTCTAGCAACCGCACTGTTTGCATTGAGCCTCAAGTCCTCTCTAGACTGTCGCAGTCAATCTGGCTGAAGTCGATTTGAGCACTCTCTACGGATCGCTGTTTATGGATCACTATTGGAGAGATGGATGAGAATACTTCTTGGCCATCACAAATCAAAAAACTGGAGCCTTTTTGCTGATTCGCTTAGACTTTAAGGCACTTCATTCTGAGATGACCCACCTAGATGACCCACCTAGATGACAAAGTCCCCAGCGTATGACACTGCTCTCTATTACCTACGGGATCTTTCTACTCAGCATTTTGGGGATCTACTGGACGCGCGAGGAGCGATCGCTGCGGCTTGGCATTCTGCTGGCAGCCAGCTTAGTCTTCTACAGTTCTTTGCAAATTTATTACGTACCGCTGCTGGTGGCGATCGCCCTCATCACTTACTACATGGGATTGGCGATCGGCGCACCCGCCCCCCTCGACTGGCAAATCTCTGATGCGGAGTGGCAGTTTGCACAACAAGACTGGAATCGGCGGCGATGGAAACTGCTGTGGACTGGCATTGTGCTCAACATTGCCGTTTTGCTGCTGTTCAAATATGTGCCTTTTCTGCTGACGACGACAGATGAGCTGTTTCGTGTCCCTCAAGCCCAAACTGGAGCTGACTGGTTCTCCCAATACTTAATTGCGCCCCTAGGACTCAGCTACTTCGTGTTTGAATGCATGGCGTATCTGATTGATGTCTATCGAGGTGAACCCGCTAGCTCTAATCTGCTGGCCTTCACAACCTACAAGCTGTTCTTTCCCAAACTGCTCTCTGGGCCAATCACCCGGTTTCACTTTTTGGAAAATCAGCTTAAAGAACTGCGATCGCCCCGCCTAGATTTAGTGATTGAAGGGCTGTGGCTGATTGCCTGTGGAGCCGTGAAAAAGCTACTGATAGCCGACCACTTAGCAACCTACGTCAACCTCAGCTTTGCCAGTATTGAGCGAGCAGGCAGCGGAGATCTGTGGCTCGCCACTTTTGCCTATGGCCTACAGCTCTATTTCGACTTTAGCGGCTATGTCGATGTCGCCCGAGGCAGCGCGACATTGTTGGGGTTTGAACTCCCTCAAAACTTCGACTTTCCCTACATGACCACCAGCATTGCTGATTTTTGGCGGCGGTGGCACATGTCTCTAGGAAGCTGGCTCCGCAACTATCTCTACTTTCCCCTCGGCGGCTCCCGCAAAGCCTTAGCCAGAACCTGCCTCAACTTATTGATTGTCATGATCATTGCCGGAATTTGGCATAATCCCGGTTGGGGCTTTGTGATTTGGGGAGCCATTCACGGCCTTGCCCTGGCTGGACACCGTCTAGCAGACACTATCGGGAAGCGATCGCCCTTTTGGAAGCCTTTTTGGGCAAGCATTCCTGGAACTCTTCTTGCTTGGGTCATCACCCATCTCACGGTCTTCTTTTCATGGATTTTCTTCCGCCTACCCAGTCCCCAGGATTTCGGTCTTGTAATGCAGCGGCTGTTTGGTCAGTCTGCTGATGTGCAGTTTGCCCAACGAATCTACGTCGAAACACTCCAGCTCAGCCGTGGACAGCTCACTTTCATTTTGTGTAGTCTGGTAGGCGCGATGGCAGGACTCTACTGGATTCGCCGGGGAGCAAAGCTTCAGCTCAACTGGCCGATCAAAAGTTTTCTCATTCCAGTGCTGCTCTATCTAGCTTGGCTACTGGCTCCATCTGAGAGTTTGCCTTACATTTACTTCGATTTTTAGCGTCTATACCCAGGTGCCAAAAGCACAGTGTGGCGATGTTTTAGGTCGAGTTGATGTGTGCTATTGTGGATGTGCACAAAACGGGATGTAGCGCAGCTTGGTAGCGCACTTCGTTCGGGACGAAGGGGCCGTGGGTTCGAATCCCGCCATCCCGATTGCACAAGTTGTCGAGTAACACTTTATTTGTCGTCGATCACATATTAGTGTCATCATTAACGCGTTCATGTCATTAGTAACAGTTTCGTGTCGCTCCCAATTAAGAGGCGATCGATAACTATTTGTATGTATGTCGTCGAACTCTTCAAGCTCGGGAAAAGTTTGATTAGTAGTCAACAAATCCCGAACGAAGTGCGCCTTTCCGTCCACCCAAATATAAAAATAACGCTTAATGGCCTAATGGTACAAGCGTTTTGCTAATTTATTTTAGTTATGTTTGGAAGTCAAACTTATCTTCTGGTTTACGGTTGGGTAGCAGAACCAGTCTAGCAAGGTTATTCCGCCAAGGTAAGCTTTACACGACATTTCCAGGGGACGATTTTGCAGTCAAGGCTTCCCCTTATGTCTGAGAAAGCGATTGCGACAATAAGACTGACCAATGAATTGATGAAGCCATAAGTCTTTCAGTCCTCCTTTATCTGAGGAAGCGATTGCGACGCTCGGACGTTGGAAGAAGCTCAGACGGCAATTAAGCTTTCAGTCCTCCTCTATCTGAGGAAGCGATTGCGACGAGAGAGGTTTTCAGCCAGTTCGCGAAATCATTGCTCTTTCAGTCCTCCTCTATCTGAGGAAGCGATTGCGACTTGCATCGCAAGCTGCGCAAAATGCCCGTATACCTCCTTTCAGTCCTCC
>CAKZMO010000776.1 GCA_937128595.1 uncultured cyanobacterium
CTGCACTTTGTTTATTTAGACGAGTTTATTTGACATAATTTTGGGCATAATCGGAGCAATTTGATATTTCCCAGTGTGTCCAATAAAACGGTCGTTTTCTTAGACTTAATGTAGGACGTTGTGTTCGCTTCTGAAATATCGGCTATCCGAAGCATCGAAGCCAGGTCACGGCACTCGAATGTCCCCAACTCAGCCGTATTGGTTAAACTAGGGGCATATTGTCTAGTTGTGCATTTTTGTAGAGATAGGGCAAATATGCTAGTCTATGGAGGGTAAGTAAAGCAAAATATGCACTTGCAATAGAATTGAAATTAACCTCAGAAATTTGATCCAAGGTGAACTAATTTATACGTTTAGCATAGGTAAAACACGTTGTCGCACAATGAATTTTCAGCTAGTGCCTCTGCACTGGGTTACCTATTCCAGGTTCGATATGCCCTGTATCTTTTGCTTTCAGCCGAACGTGAAGATATTGAGCTATCGCTAGAGCAATTGGACGATGTGGCGTTTGAGCAAGACGGAAGTGCTATAGAGCTTCTGCAACTAAAGCATCACATCGGGCGAAAAGCCAAATTGACCAATAGTAGCAAAGATTTGTGGAAGACGATTCGTGTCTGGTCTGAATATATAAAGAAAAATGGGCGTTTATCAAATGTCCTCCTTACATTAGTGACGACCGCCTCTGCCCCAGATAATGATACATCTATTGCTAAATTGCTGCGTCCGTCCCCAACACGCGACCTAAAATATATTGATGAGCAACTATTAAGCATTGCAGAAAACAGCGCCAATGAGGATTTAAAGAGTGCGTTTACAAGCTTTGTTGACTTAGATGAAGATGAAAGAGAATCCCTCATTTCATCTATTCGAATCTTAGATGACTCTCCGAGCATTATCGACACACGCGATAAGATAAAGACAAAGCTCTTTGTGAGACACAATCACAAGGATGCAGTGCTTGATCGCTTAGAAGGCTGGTGGTTTGGCCGTGTTATCCAGCAAATGAGTGATAGCACGATACGAATCAGTCGCTTTGAGCTAATGGATCAAATTGTTGATATTGCAGAGCAATTTAGGGATGATGCGCTACCGATAGATTTTTTGAACAGTGTACCCCCTAGCGATCCTGACCCACACAATGATCAACGGTTATTCGTTCACCAACTGCGTGAGATTGCCCTCAGCAACAAACAAATTGAATTGGCAATCACAGATTACTATCGCGCATTCGAGCAACGTTCTCGTTGGCAACGGGAGAAACTCGTGAACTTGCAAGAACTGGAAGATTATGAACAGCGTCTAGTTGAAGAAGTTGAGCGTGAGCGTGAGTGGATAGGTTTTGACCCTGATGATGAATCTAGTATGAAACAACATGGTCAACAATTGTATCGTTGGGCGGAGCAAGCTGATCTTCGAATACGTCCCCAGGTTACAGCTCCTTATGTTATGCGTGGTAGTTATCAAATGATAGCAAATGCCGACCTACCACGTATTGTGTGGCATCCACAGTTTGTTGATCGGCTTCGAGCCACCGTTGATATACCTGAACCTCAATCGGATTGGGAATTGCGTCCGATTGAGACCGCGAATCTGTTTAACCCAGCCTTTGGTGCAAAACTGATTAGAGACGCTGTGAAAGCATTCTCTACTGTGAATGATGAGGGCATGCCATTTGCGCTACTGTTCCTGTATTTGCCAATCATCCTTCACAAACCAACAAGAGAGTTGCTACCTCGCAGCGTAAGAAAAAAGTTACATGATTGGATAGAAGGTAATCCAAGTGTCCGCATTGACTTCGCAAAACGTGCAAGAGATATGAAGAAGATTACGAGGGAATCTTTAGCCTTTGCCATTAGCAAGGAAGTTATCGCTATAACAGATGAGGGTTACCTAATCGCAACCTCGAAGCGTTTACAAACAAGCAAAAACACACAAACTCTCAGCTACCAAAGAGACGAGATGAAAGACATAGAACGGAGTGTAAAGTTGCTAGGCCGTTGGTTTGCCCAAAGTGGTCGCATATCCACAATCTTCATTTTGTGGGGAATTCGACCATGACAATGCAAATCAAGTTTATTGTTCTTTATAACAGCGATGGAGAGAAGCGTGTTATTGAGTTTCGTCAGAAATCAGTCAACATCATTACTGGAGCATCAAAAACAGGAAAATCTTCAATTCTAGATATTATTGACTACTGTTTAGGAAATAACACATTTGAAATCGCAGCAGGCACAATTGATGAAGCTGTAGCATGGTATGGAGTAGTCTATGTTTTGAATGATGTCGAGATAATGGTTGCAAAGCCAAGACCTCCAGGTGGGTCAACATACCAGTCCGAAGCATATTATGAGATTGCTCCTGAAATCACCCTGCCGGAGTTAGACGCACTACATCCTAACTCCAATGATGATGCGATCAAGGACGCCATCGGTAAACGATTAGGTATATCGCCGAACTTAAACATACCACCTCGGGGGCAGACCCGACGCCCACTTGCAGCAAATCTCAGCCATACCAAATATTACCTATTTCAACCTCAGTCGGTAATTGCCAATAAGAAGGTTCTGTTTTACCACCAATCAGAACCTTTTATTCCTCAAACCATCAAGGATACAATCATATATTTCCTGGGCGTGGTTCAAGAAGAAAGATTACGCCTAAAAAATGAATTAGATGCTAAACGGCGCGAAATGCGGCGACATCGGCAGGAATTGGAGGAGCTTGAGAGTTACTCAGTTGAACGAG
>CAKZMO010000777.1 GCA_937128595.1 uncultured cyanobacterium
TTTTCGACAATCTATTACTGGATGGATTTCAGCACAATCAGCCAGGGCCAAAAAATCACTTCACCATCGGCATCCACGACGATGTAACCAACACCAGCTTGCCTTACGACCCAGCCTTTTCTATTGAATCGGTGCAAACCGTTCGGGCAGTTTTCTATGGTTTAGGGTCAGACGGCACCGTGGGGGCCAACAAAAACACTATCAAAATTATTGGCGAAACGATCGAAAACCACACCCAGGCATACTTTGTCTATGACTCAAAAAAGTCTGGTTCTGTCACGACTTCGCATCTGCGCTTTGGCCCTGACCCGATTCGCGCGCCTTATCTAATTGACAAGGCCAATTTTATCGCCTGCCACCAGTGGATGCTGCTCGATCAGCTCGATATTCTGGGGCCAGCTATGACCGGCGCGACGTTTTTGCTCAACTCGCCCTATCCTGCCGAAGAAACCTGGAATCGGCTTCCGGAGAGGATTCGGGCTCAGATTTTGCAAAAGCAACTGAAAGTCTATGCGATCAACGCCTACCAGGTCGCTCGTAAAGCGGGTATGGGCGGACGCATCAATACGGTGATGCAGACCTGTTTCTTTGCCCTATCAGAGATTTTGCCTCAATCAGAGGCGATCGCCGCCATCAAGACCTCCATCCACAAGTCCTATTCAAAGAAAGGGGAGGCGATCGTTGCCATGAACCTACAGGCTGTCGATCAAACCCTGCAGCACCTGTACAAAGTTCCTCTTGCTTCTACCATTCAGGTTCAAGATGTGACGGTACCACCTCTTAAGTCACCCGTGTCTGATGCGGCTCCCACCTTCGTGCAGCAGGTATTGGCTCCGATGATGCAGCGCCAGGGTGATACGCTCCCGGTCAGCGCTCTGCCCTGTGATGGAACCTACCCAACGGGTACTGCCCGATGGGAAAAGCGCAATATTGCTCAAGAAATTCCAGTTTGGGACCCGGATGTATGTGTGCAGTGTGGCAAGTGCGTCATGGTCTGTCCCCACAGCGTCATTCGCAGCAAGGTGTATAAGCCGCAGCAGTTAACTAATGCCCCAGAGACCTTTAAGCATACAGCAGCCCGCGAGTGGGCTGGACAGAAATTTACGATTCAAGTGGCTGCGGAAGACTGCACTGGCTGCGGCATCTGCGTCGATGTGTGCCCCGCTAAAAATAAGGCCATTCCCCGCTTAAAGGCCATTAACATGGTGCCGGTTTATCAGACGGTTTCGGCGATCGCCTCGTCTGAGATCAAGACAGGTCAACTCCTCGATACAAAGACCTCCGATACTAGCCCTGCTGAGGAAATCATTGATCTACGGCAACAAGAAAAACCCAATTGGAAATTTTTCCGCTCCTTGCCGAACCCGAATCGCGAATCGCTCAATCTCCACAAGGTCAGTCAACAGCAGATGCAGGAGCCGCTGTTTGAATTTTCAGGAGCCTGTGCAGGCTGTGGGGAAACGCCTTATTTGAAATTGCTCACGCAGCTCTTTGGCGATCGCCTCCTCATCGCCAACGCCACTGGTTGCTCTTCCATCTATGGTGGCAACCTACCCACCATCCCCTGGAGCCACAATGCCGATGGACGCGGCCCTGCCTGGTCTAATTCTCTGTTTGAAGATAATGCCGAGTTTGGTTTAGGCTTCCGGGTCTCTATTGACAAGCAAGCGGAATATGCAACTGAGCTATTACAACAAATAGCGGTAGAGAAAAGATCCCGAGAGTCTGTGCTGTCCGCATTGGCTCTACAGATTCTCCAGGCGCAGCAGATCGATGAGGCCGATATTGTGGTGCAGCGGGAACGGGTAGACAAAATGAAAACCCTGTTAGCAGAAACCTTGCAGACCGTCATATCGGAGGAACTGAAGGCTAGAATTCACCGATTCTTATCCCTTGCAGATTACCTAGTGAAAAAGAGCGTGTGGATTGTCGGCGGAGATGGCTGGGCCTACGACATTGGCTATGGTGGGCTCGACCATGTGCTGAGCAGCGATCGCAACGTCAACATCTTGGTTCTCGATACCGAGGTCTACTCCAACACAGGCGGGCAACAGTCGAAGGCAACTCCAAAAGCCGCCGTTGCCAAATTTGCCGCCGCTGGCAAAACCACCGCCAAAAAAGATTTGGGTCTCATGGCCATGACTTACGGATCCGTCTACGTTGCCAGCGTTGCGATGGGAGCCCGTGACGAACACACGCTCAAAGCCTTTCTCGAAGCAGAAGCCTACGACGGCCCTTCTCTAATCATTGCCTATGCTCACTGCATTGCCCACGGCATCAATATGGCGACCGCCATGCACCATCAACGAGCGATCGTCAATTCGGGTCGTTGGCTGCTTTACCGCTACGATCCACGTCGTCGCCAAACGGGACAGAACCCGCTGATTGTAGACAGCCGTGCCCCAAAACTCCCCGTCGAAGCCTCAATGTATGCCGAGAATCGCTTCAAAATGCTAGCCCATAGCCATCCCGAAGCGGCGAAGATACTGCTTCAGGAGGTGCAGCAAGATGTATCCATTCGATGGCAGTTATATCAGGCTTTAGCCGAGCTGAATAGTCAGCAAAGCGATGCAGAGATGGGGTGATGGAGTGTGCGGGGAGTTGGGTGATGAAATCGGCAATTGACTTCCCTTTCTCACTACCAAAAACAAAAAGCTCAAAATTCAATATCCAGAACTCAAAACTTTCCGGACTCCGCATTCCGCATTCTCTTCCCATAGCAGTTCAATTTTTAAATTCTGATTTTAAGGAGACAAACCGATGAAATTGAAACCGATGAAATGGTGGCTAGTTGGTCTTTTGGCCTTATTTTGGGCGCTTTGGGTAGGTGGCAGTTACGTACCTGCACAAGCTGGAGCCACCTCTCAAGATGCCTTCAAGATTGGCGGTGATCTAGTCGTCGCCGAATCACAGGTCGTAAATGATGCCTTTGTCATTGGCGGTGATCTCACGGTGCAGTCGGGGGCGATCGTGCAAGGAGATGTTTTTACGATTGGGGGAAACGTTCAGCTTAGAGATGACGCTCAAATTTCTGGTGATGCCTTTGCCATTGGGGGCAAGCTCATTCGAGCTGAGAGTGCTATTGTCAGTGGCAGCGAATTTACTTTGCTAGAAAACTATGCTGGCTTGTTTGA
>CAKZMO010000778.1 GCA_937128595.1 uncultured cyanobacterium
GGAACGAGCAGGACACGGCTGCACCAACAGCGACGCGCTCTAATGGCGGTCTAGTCACCCGATGGCTGTGATGACGGGGATGGAGCGATCGTGAATCCGCACCGCAGTAATTTTTGAATTCCGGACAACTATCGCTAGAATGGGGACTAATTAGCTCTTTGACACAGGCTGGTTTCTCGTTCTGATTTCCAGTCATTATCAACAACTGAAATCGACGAGATCATAGAGCTGAGCTGCAAGTGTCGAGTGCTGATAGGGCACGGCTTGTTGCTTGCCTGTCACTGTATCGCCCTTTCAATTGCTATTGACAATGATTTTAACGGCGTCTTATTTCGATCTCGATCGCAGTCCTGCGAGTGACTTTCCTGAACGTGCGGATTGTGCTGCTACTCCAAGCGCCTCACTTTTCGGAAGCACACAGTCCCATTTTTTGAAGCCATTATTTCAACCATCAACGTAATTGATCTGATTCTCGGTCAGAGGAGTAGGGATACCCCGGCTCAACTTTGATCACTTCATCCGTTTGCGATCGCCTCCCTTGGCTCGTAAACCTGCACGCAAGAATTACCGTCTCAGGAGAAGCGGCTTTATGCTACATCGTAAGATTTATCAGCTTTGCTGTGATGGACGCGAAGTTTGGATCTTCCTTCGAGATCAGCAACGATGGATCGAACGCGCCAAAATTCTGGACATTGAAGGGGATCTGGTGACACTTCGTTACGAATCTGAAGAGGAAGACGAAACCTGTTCTTGGGAAGAAATGGTGCGCCTCGAAAGTATTGGGTCAGTCATGCAAAAGTTGTCCACCGTCCCTAGAGGTGACATTGAGCCAATGGTCTCTGATGATTGTCCAGAAGCTGAACGGTTGCGTCGCCATCCCGAATCCAATTCCGATTAGCTCTAAACAGGGTTGCTAACGGCTTTTAGCGAAACCAAAATTTAGACCCATTTAGAAACGCCGGGCATTGTTCACTGATTGAGTTCAGTCTACAAAGCCCGGCGTTTTGTGGTTGTATCTAACCGACAACAGGCAAGCGGAAATGTGCAAGCCTAACTCGTATGGCGCTAAGCAAAAATCCCATGTCCTAAACAAAATGGCTACTGCCATATGGGACAGCGATCGAATGCCACGATGTCCCAGTCGCCTCATCCATCCCCCAAATGGAAAAACGACAAAGGGCACATTGCTGCGCCCTTCCAAAGAATTATTCGGTTATAAAAGGGTCAACCGCTATGAAGGATTAGGGTTGCTGGTTCTCAAGAGGCGATCGCCGCTAAGCCGCCACCACCTCACCGAACGCACATCCCATCCACATCAACGATTACGCTGCTCCCTTGCACGACGACGGCGATCGCGCCATTCCACAATGGTCAGGTAGGCAACGCCCCCCGTAAACGCGACCATCAGCACCAATGCAGCGATCGCAAGCGCACTGAGAGTAATCGTATCCGCAGTCATACGTCGTTAAAATCCGTTACGGGCCCAAACAACCATCGAAATCGAAAAGGTGAACACCACCAGTAAACCAACCCAGCCTAACGTCAGAATTTCCATAGATTTATCGTCAACGTGAAATCTCAATAAGAATATTGTGCCATCTCACTGCAATCCAGCGCTAGCCCTAACAACCTTGGATACCGACTTCGCTAAACCAACGAACCGTTGACCATCATCATGCGCGAACGCACACAGACATGACTCAAGCCATACTCAGCGCTGCATAAAAAAAGAGGCTGACGCCTCTCTTCGTGGAAATATGCCTACTCTGTCCCATTAATTTAATGGTGCGATCGCAAATAATGTTGCCATCCTCTCCGGGTCTAGGCAACGTCAGCTTCAGATGATGAGACACAAGCGATCTGATGATCGGCATGGTTGATTACGTCATTATGAACGCTGACTATCTCACATTCAGATGTATCAGAGTTATCACGGGTAAATGTTGGTTCTGCCCACATGGCTGTCCCTGCCGTCATCATATTTAAGTTTTCCCAGGTAGGGGCGAACGGCGGGATCGCGAGTGAACAAGCCCTCCAGTTTCCTTTGACCGGACTACCAAGCTGCTGGCATTGGCCACCACGTCGCCCTTCAGTCACATAATGTTGACAATGACGACAGGCAGAAACAGGATTAAGGTTTCTCATGGGAGGAGGGAGGACGAGACGAAACTTCAATTTCTATTGTCGTTCTCAGTATTCCTATTTTTTTATATGTATTTTTCATGCCAAACCCTGAGACGCAAAGCAATTCAGCGATCCCAAACAAAAAACTAAATTTATGATTTCTTTAGAATTTTATTACA
>CAKZMO010000779.1 GCA_937128595.1 uncultured cyanobacterium
TCAGACCCAAAATCAGACCCAAAATCAGACCCAAAATCAGACCCCAAATCAGACCCCAAATCAGACCCCAAATCACCCGATAGCGACGTTGTGCCCGTTTTCTCTCCAACCAGCTCGGCTGCATCTGCTCAATCAGCAACTCCACTTGGTTTCTCAGCTGCAACTGTCGAGCCAGCCATGCCAGCGTGTTTTGAGTGCGGTGGCAATCGGGTTCTTGGTCTAGGGTTTTGAAGGCCCAGTCTCGACGGTCAGTTTCTTTGCGGCGATCGCTTTCGCGCTTGTCTTTCGAGAGTTGCTGCTGCACATACAACGTCAGCAAGTCGGCCTTGGTCTCAAAGGGCTGCTCAGCAGCGCAAACCGCCGCCGCCAAGGTTATAAACAACGGCACCCGCAACAGTCCGGGTTCACCCATTTCATCGGGTTCTAGCAGAGACTGCAAGGCCGGACGAGTTTGAATCATCGACCAAAGCTGAGGCTGCTGCACCGTTTCTAAATAGGTCTGAATCTGCTCATCGGTCAACGGCTCTAGGCGCACCGCTCCATTGAGCGACTTCAGCTTGATATTCGCTTGGGCAAATTCCCTCGTGCGACAGCACACCACCAGACGAGGATAGCGGAGGGCAAACTCGTTGAGCTTCTGGGTGCAAAGGACTTGGCGGGTGTGCCCGAGTTCGTCGAGTCCGTCTAGCAGCGGCAACAGCACCTGCTGATCCAGCCACTGCTCATACAGCTTGGCTTTGCGATTTCCCCCGTGGAGGTCATAGAGCTGCTCAATGAGCCAGTCTTCAATACTTTGGTTGTCTTTGCGCCAGGTCGATAGCTCAAACATCACCGGAATCACCGTTTTCGGTTGGGCGATCGCCCCCACAGCCAGTTGCTCAGCAAGGCTGAGCAGAGCCGTCGTTTTACCTGCTCCCGGCGTTCCCAAAATCAGCAACCTGCCCTTGATGTCGTCTTGACCAAAAGTTTCAATCAACATCTGGCGCATATCCAGCACTCCCCGATCGTCGCCCTGCACCTCAACCCGACGACGAGCTTCTAGGGGCGAACGAGCGACCCAGGTGGGTTGCGATTCTAGGCCAACGGGCATGAGATGGCGATCGCGACCCAGGGTATCGGTCAGCCGTTTGCGAATGTCAGGCAACTGCTTTTCGTTGAGTAGCCGCTTTGCCCAGTTCCAGTCCACCCCCGACGGAGCTGGCGCACCAAACAACCGCCAGGTGTTTCGAATAGTCACCTGATTATCATGGCTGTTTTGAAAGCTAACCGCATTGTTGCCAGCCTGAGCCAACTGAAGCTGACTGTTGTCGAACTGGCTGTTCTCAATCTGCTGACCTTGTTCAGATTGCTGACGGTCGGAGTCGTTCAATGTTTTTGCTCAACCCTACAGATTAAAGAAGGCGATCGCAACTCCCAGCCACGGCGCAACAGACTTGAGCACCGCCGCTCCCGTCTGCCACAGCTTTCTGCCCGATTCGGTTGTGTCGTTGAGAACCTTGAGAGTTTCGCTGACTTGCTTCAGATTTTGCCCCACCAGTTCTTTGTTGGGAGCCTCTTTTCCAGCTTCCCGTTTGGCTGGACGCAAATAGTCGAGCAATTCTTCTTGCTGAGCAGGATCAACCGCCGACGCCTTCACCGCTGCTTCCAACTGCTCTAGCCACGCAACCACCTCCATCGCCGTGATTCCTTGCTGATGCGCTTGGGTGTTTGCAGTTTGCTCCTGCTGGAGATCACCCCCGGCTTGCCCAATCTGGACAGCACTACCCGAAATAGTCACATCCCCAAACGACTGAGACTGATCAGGAGAATTAGACTTTGAAGGTTCAGACGAGGGCTTTTTACCAAACATACGCGTGGTTTTGCTAGAAAATGAACCTCCATCATAAGCAGCCAATCTCCGAGCCGCAACACGCAGGGCTGATTGATAAACGTGATATCTGTATATGCCAAGCCCGCCCTAATCCGTAAAACAGATAAAGGCGGGCTGGTAGACTTGAGCTGGCTCGATACAAACGCTCAATTGTGCAACGGCTTCTCACTCAACCAGATCTTAAACAGACCAGTAATTTTTTTGAACCCATGCCTGCAGCTCAGTTTTGGAAGAAGTGGAGAACACTTGTCCAGTTTTGGGGTAGTGAACCTGCCAGACAGATTGACCTTGGCTATCCGTAGACTCCTCGATCTGAAGCTGATATAGACCAGGAATCGTATCCGCAAAATTGCTCCATACCCCATGCCACCAAATGGCGATCGCCCCCAAGGAAGCATTGTGACGACTGCCCTGCAATGGCTCAGTCTGACGATCCATCAACTGCTGATATTCCCGTTCGAGCAGAGCAACAAGCTGATCATTATGGCTGGCTCTAGCGACTTCTAAACGGTGCGCTAGCAGGCTAGCCACGCTAGACGAATGCTTGACGCGAAGCTGGGTATTGGAATGGGCAACGGTTGTGAATGTCATAGTAGATTATCGAATTGAATGCGAAGCGGACTAGCTGAGAGCTTTGAAAAAGCACCGCCCTCTTTTATTAACTTATCGCCGTACTTCACTCAATTGATAATTGCTGTACAATTTGATACAAAATTGAACTTATTTATCTCGCAACAATCGTAAAAATATTGAACAAAAGCGCAAGAAATGTAGGGCGATCGCCCTACATCCGCATAGTCAGCAGTCAATAGTCAGCAGTCAGAGGACTCAGACAACCTATCGCGACACAGTCACTACAGGCTCATTCACGGCTTGGGCAATTTTTTCAGCATCCAACTCGTGACCGATGAAGACTAACCGAGTTTTCTTCGGCTCGTTCGCTTGCCAGCGGCGATCGTAGAACTGGTCAAACCGCTGACCCACCCCCTGTAAGACAAGCCTCATCGGTTTTTGAGGAACCGCCACAAACCCTTTAATGCGATAGATTTCCTGTTCTTGCACCAGCGCCTTCAGTCGATCGACCAGCGCCTCTGGCTCAAACGCTTGCTCCACATCCACGCAGACCGAGTTGATGTCATCATCATGCTCGTGCTCTTCTTCATGGTCGTGGTGGCTGTGGCGACTGTCGAGATTGTCTTCCACCGCCGCATTAAAGCCCAGCAAAACATCAGAACTGATTTCACCGTGATCACAGGGCACGATTTTAACCCCAGCTGGGGCATGATGCTGAAGCCATTGTTGAGTGCGATCGCGCGCTTCTGCTTCCATCACATCCGTCTTGGTCAGCAGCACCATATCGGCACAGGCCAACTGATCTTCAAACAGTTCTTCGATCGGGGTTTCATGCTCTAGGCTGTCATCCGCCTGACGCTGAGCCTCCAACGCTTCCAGATCGCCCACAATCTGGCCTCGCGATAGAGCGTCACCGTCCACCACCGTGATCACGCCGTCCACTGTTGCCCCTGTGCGAATCTCAGGCCAGCGAAAAGCTTGAACCAGAGGCTTCGGCAATGCCAATCCTGACGTTTCAATCACAATGCAGTCAATCTCGTCTCGCCGCTTCAGCAGTTCTTGCATCGTCGGCAAAAATTCCTCCTGCACCGTGCAACACAGACAACCATTTGCCAATTCCAAAATGTTAGCACTCGGAATGTTGGCACTCGGTTGGGCATCAGCGCCGTTCTCGGCACCTTCGTCCTCATCGCACACTTGGCAAGACCGCAGCACATCGCCATCAATGCCAACCTCGCCAAACTCATTGACCAGCACAGCAATGCGACGCCCTTGGTTGTTTTGCAGCAGATGGCGCAATAGCGTTGTTTTGCCAGAGCCTAAAAAGCCCGTCACCACCGTCACAGGAATCTTGTGCATAGCAGCTTATTTCTCCTTTGAAGTATCCGTTCGATCTCCCCTAAATCCCCTTTTATAGTGCTACGCGCTGATATAAAACCAATAGTTGATGGAGGAGTCGCGCGGTGCGCGGCTTCTCCATCAATATCTGTCCTAATCTATCTGCGCATTGCTATATC
>CAKZMO010000780.1 GCA_937128595.1 uncultured cyanobacterium
AAGGCGCGGACCTGGAAGACTTCCGCATCTTGCCGGAAAATGGCTTTCTGTTGCAAATCCAGGAGGATAGCACCAATTACTGGGATTGGTTACTCATCCCCAATGGGCCGGAAAGTGTCGGCACGAAATTCATCTTCGTCAACATCTACCTACCTGATATTGATGACGATGGCGTTGTCACCAAGACGGTGATCGACCAGATCTTACTGGAATTTGAGGTCATCACCACCGATGTCGTTGCCCAGGACCCACCCCAATCGACTATGGATGATGATGTAGAGCGGGTCTATACATCTGATACACCTTCACTCAACCTGCCAAACGATAACCCGACGGGTGCGTTCTCCGTCTATCATGGTAGCCGTGATCTACTGGCGGTGCGGTTCTCGCCTGAAGTCGATTTTACGAGCGTCAGTGTCGCCAGTGAGCGTGTGGATTTTGGCCTACTTCAGCTTTTCCCGGCATTGCGTGCCTTTGAGGATCGTACACCCGATAATGATTACTGCGTGCTCTACGAACGCCAGGACGAGGGCGGTGCCGCACCAATTCGCCCCCTTGATTGCCAGATAGAAGACCAATTTATGCGACAACTCGCCCCATCTGATGTGTTCTGGTTTGACCGGAACGTAAATGCTTTCACCAGCATAATTATCCGTAAAAACAATGAAAGTTATTATTGTCCGGCAGATGTTGACCGTTGTGATTTCTAAGTCATGCAGGAGACCGTCATAATGCCCAAACTTAGCGTATACCCCATTGCTATGCTCATTGTGTTCGTATTAGTCGGTTTGGTGCTGGGTGTGGCCTTCACCAGTGCCCAGGATGAAGACCGGCTGCGGATCGCGTTTGTATCCAACCGCGACGGCACTGAGAGCATTTACCTGATGCAAACGGACGGCACCAATCAGGTTTCGATCACCGATGCCGAGGCCAATGATTGGCACCCGCGCTGGTCACCAGGCGGTGAGGAAATTCTGTTCAACAGTGATCGCGCTGGCCGTGATACCTTATATATCATGAACCCGGATGGGTCAAACGTCAGGCCACTTTTCCCCGGCGAAACAGCCAACGATTATGATGGTGTGTGGTCGCCGGATGGCCGTCAAATTGCCTTTATCTCGGATCGAGCGATGGGCCGTGAACTGTTCGTCGCCAACCGCGATGGGAGCAACGTGCGCCAGCTTACAGATGCAGGGCGTCTGGTCGGTGATCCACACTGGTCACCCGATGGTACGGAGATCATCCACTGGGAGTTAAGTAATGAGGGCGATATTCTGCTCTTTCGGCGTCAAGTGGAAGGCGAAACAGTCCAATTAGTCTCTACACCGGGGTCAAATGCCGGTTCACCGCTGTGGATTGATGACACAATCTACTTTGATACCGATCGTGATGGCTATTGGGCAATTTACCTGATGGGTGAGAATGGCGAACTGCCGGAGCGCATTAGCTGGTCCACGGCGAACAGCGGGCGGGTGACGATAGCCCCAGATGGTAGCAAAGTCGCTTTTACTTCAGATGCAGGCCAGAGTGATGAAATCTATATCATGAACCCCGATGGGGAAAATATCGAACCGCTGACAGAAAATGACTTCAGCGACCACTCCCCATCGTGGCAACCGGCAATTCCAGCCGATCAACCACCACCGCCGACCATCCCACCACGCCCCACTGAAGCCGAAACCACCGATACCGGATCACAGCCAAGTGTATCGTTGAGCACCAACACCAACGGCATCCAGGCGATACCGATCACAAAAGAGGCCCTGGTTATTGATTATGGCATTCGCACCTGGCACGAAGCGGGTTGGACCGGGGCAGGTCAGCGTATCGGCGTGATTGATTTGCAGTTTGGCGGCATCTCGCAGTTTATCAACGGGCGGGCGGCGGTGACATTGCCACCGGGCACCAATGTCACTGATTATGATATTGACATCAGCCCACACGGGACGCATGTGCTAGAAGTTGCGCATGCAGTAGCCCCCAATGCCACGCTTTATGCCTGTCGCTACAGCGGCGATATTGATAGCCTGCGCGAGTGTACGGATTGGCTGCAAAGTGAAGGGGTGAACATTATCAACCATTCGGTGGGGCTACCCGTGCTGCCGCTGGATGGCAATCATGAGTTCGCTCAACTGGTCGATCAACTCTTTCAGGAGGGGGTTTTCTGGGTCAACGCCTCTGGCAACTTTAACCAGGGGTTTGTCTCCAACATTTTCCGTGATATTGATGTGCCCACTGACCGCTATCATAATTTTGTCAGTGCAAATGGCGGCCAAACCCAGTTGACCATCTCAGCCTCCGAAGACAACCCGTACTCTGGCAAGGTCTTATTGAGTTGGCAAAGCCCGGATGGGGGCATATTCGACCCTAACACAGGGACTACTCAGCGCATTGATCTGGATCTTGAAATCTATAACCGCGTGACAGGCGACCTCATTATCGCTGGCACCGCCCCACAGGCGGCTGATCCCCTCGAACCCTTATGGGAAATCGTAGAAGTACCGGATACTGCGGCACCGATTGAGATCCGGGTGCGTAATGCCGGGGTTGAATTCGATACCGATATCACCTTTGCTATTTTTGTCGAATTCGCTGAGGTGCGTGATCTTGGCACGCTGGATAATGTCTCGGTTGTTGCGCCTGCCGATGCCAGCAACGCCTTTACGGTCTCTGCGGTCAACGGCCTACGTGAAATTACTGAATACAGCAGTTTCGGGGAGATCCGCAGCGGGCGAACCAGCTACCCGAAGCCCCAACTCGCCGCCCCTGGCGAAATCTACATGGATGACGGATCACCGTTTGTCGGCACGTCGGCGGCGGCACCAGTCGTGGCGGGGGTTGCTGCGTTGCTACTGGAACAGAACAACGAATTACGCACTGACCAACTACCGCAGCGATTTACCGATGTATGGCGTGTTCAGGTAGAGCGAAACACCCGGTTTGGTGCAGGGATCTTGCAGCTTGGCGCACCGCCGACCCGTCAGAGTGATGGCGGCGTGCTGGATACCGCACCCTACACCGTCTTCCCCCGTGACGAGACCTTTGTCGATAACAGCTTCCGCTGCCCGGCAGCCCTGCCAACACGGTTTGAGGTCGATGTGCCCGGTTACGTAAGTTTCGACCTTGGCCTGACTATCCGTAATGGGCCAGGAACCGAATTTGATCGCCTGGTTGATCTGGATTTTGGTTCAGATTTCACCGTGATCGGCGGTCCAGAATGTACAGGAGCTTCAATCTGGTGGGAAATTGAGCTAGAAAATGGGGCGGATGCCTGGGTCAGTGAAGGCTTTGATTATTATCTCATCGCACCGGATAGCCTGGAACGCGCACGCCTACCCATAGAATATGATACCACCTGTCCAAATGCGCTGGACTCGCAACTCAGCATTGGTGATCGCGCTGAGCTGCTCATAGGTAATCGTTTCTTCTTCCGTGGCGAAGGGGCTAACGATCAAATGACGCCCTTGCAGCGCGGTGCAATCGTCGAAATTTTAGGTGGTCCGGTCTGTGAAGGTGCCGCCGACAACGAACTGCGCTGGTACGTGCGTGTGGTCGAAAACGAAAGCGATCAGATCGGTTATGAGGGATGGCTCTCTGAGGGTGGTACGGAGTCACGTAATTTGCTCATCGTTGACGAATAAGCTGCTAGTGTGTGAATAGGCACGCCAGCCGTCCCGATGCATAATAGACGGTAAGCGTGTATCGTACAAAAGTAAACCAGTTGAGACGCTCTATCCTATAGGGCGTCTTTTTGTTGCGGACACGCTGATTCTGGCAATACTCTGATTTTGTGGTGTAGTAAACTCTCGCACACCGATGCGCGGCAAGTGTACGATGCGGGCCGCCGCCCCGT
>CAKZMO010000781.1 GCA_937128595.1 uncultured cyanobacterium
ATTGAGCGCTATGAAAACAATCGAGAAGAAGCGCTTTCTGAGGCAGAAAAATTCTAAGGAATCAGAATGGTTATTTCAGCCTGGATGCTAGAGGAGTAACGGAGCAAATTTTGATAAATCGAACTTGGGGTTATCGAGTGTGGATTGGTCTGCTAGTTATCGTCTTGGGACTTGGGACTTTGGCTGCTCCGGCGATCGCTCTTCCATCAGCCATTTTGCCAGGAGCTGCTATCTTGGCTCAGACGACGGTAGAGGCTGTGACTGACGATGATACGAATGTCGCTGCGGCGGATGGAGCGCAGATCTTTGAAATCAACTGTGCGGGTTGTCACGCCAATGGAGGCAATATCATTCGTCGCGGTAAGAATCTTCGGATGAGAGCTTTGCAACGCTATCACATGGATACGGTAGAGGCGATCGCTCACATCGTATCCAACGGCAAGCGCCCCATGTCGGCTTACAAAGACACGCTGACGAGTGAAGAGATTCAAGCCGTATCTGCCTACGTTCTCAAGCGAGCCGAGGAGGATTGGCAATAGGGGCTTGGATGACAGGCGACTGGATGATGAGCGGCTGGATGATGAGCGGCTGGATGACGGGCAGCGTTTTGGCGATCGCCGCGCTTTTGGATTTCTGGATCGGTGATCCTTGGAACTGGCTTCACCCAGTACAAGTGATGGGTTGGGTGATTGGTCGCTATAGCCAGGTGGCATTGAAAACGCTCAAATCTCCTCTACTTCAGCGTGTTGCTGGTGTTGGATTAGGTCTGTTGCTGATCAGTGGTAGTGGTATTGCGGGCTGGCTACTTATCGTTCTTGGAATGAATATTCATTCTTGGTTTGGAGGGGCGATCGCCAGCATTCTTTTGGCAAGCTGTCTGGCGGCTCGCAGTTTGCGCCGTGCTGCCACTGAGGTGATCGAGCCGCTGGAGAAGGATGACCTGCAAGAAGCGCGATCGCGCCTCAGTCTCTACGTGGGTCGCGATACGGATCAGCTCAGTCGCGAAGAGATACTGCGGGCGGTGTTTGAGACCGTGACTGAAAATGCGGTGGATGGCATCATGGCTCCGCTGTTCTACGCTTTAGTCGGCGCAGTGTTAGGACAAATGATCACTGGTGGATCTCTGCCTGGTCTTTCCTGGAGTGTAGCTCTTGCTCTGGCCTTCAAAGCCTCTAGCACCTTGGATTCGATGGTTGGGTATCGCACTGTGCCCTACACCGACTTGGGTTGGTTTAGTGCTCGTACTGACGATGTTTTGACCTGGCTCCCCTGCCGCCTCACGGTTCTGACCATTGGAGTACTATCACGACGGCCTCGGCAGGTATGGAGCATTTGCCGCCGAGATGCGCCACAAGATCCCAGTCCCAATGCAGGCTGGAGTGAGTGTGTCTATGCCGCTGCATTGAGAGTCCAGGTTGGAGGTACGAATGTCTATCGAGGTCAGGTGAAGTCCAAACCCATTCTGGGCGATGCTGATGAACCTTTGGCGATCGCCAAAGTCTATGCAGCGTTGCGTCTCACGCGCTGGACGGTGCTAATCTGGCTGACTTTGGGCGTTACTGCATTAGTGGTGTGACAGCGCTTTGGATGAGGTAAGCACCGATTGCCTAGTCGCTCATTCAGGACTCCATCACTGAAAATTTCGCTCGGTCATCTCTGAGTGATAGGAATATGGCGTGGCTGTGATTGAACTCGCTGCAACCAAGCTTGAATAGATGGAAAGTTACTCAGGTCAAAATCGCCTTCGTGAGCAACATGGGTATAGGCGTAGAGGCTGATATCGGCAATGGTGTAGCGATCGCCAACGAAGAAGGGGCGATCGCTCAAGTGGTGTTCCATGACGTTCAGCGCGGCGTATCCTTTCTCTTTTTTCTCAGCTAAAACCGCTTCGTATTCTGGTGGATTGCCCAAAATTGAGACGATGTAGCGTGAGGTCGCGATGTAGGGTTCGTGGCTATATTGTTCGAAAAATAGCCATTGCAGCACCTGAGCCCGTCTAAAGCGATCGGATGGCAAAAGCTCAGTTTCTTCCGTCAGGTAAAACATAATGGCGTTTGATTCAGGCAAACAGCGGCCGTCTTCGAACTCCAAAACAGGAACGCGCCCATTCGGATTCTTCTGAAGAAATTCGGGAGTACGGCTTTCGCCTTTGGTGATGTCGATATTGACTCGTTCAAACGGAATCTCAAGCTGAGTCAACACGAGCCGTACTTTATAGTCGTTTCCTGAGGGCAAAAAATCGTAGAGTTTCAGCACCATAATGTCTTTTCCTCATGAGAATTCTTTTTTGTTTTCTCAGAGTAGTCGAGACCTAGCACGAAATCTATTTGGCGTATTCATACCTGCCATGAAAGAGAATCACAAGCTGGCCGATCAATGATCCGCACTACATCATGCCAGCGGATTCATAGAGACGCTTGAGAATCGAGAGAACCTGAAGGCCGTAGTCGGGATTTGCGGACCACCGCCCTGACAGTTGGGGAATGTGAGGAGCGACGCCTCGGCTGACTAATCGAAATCGAGGATCGGTCAACTCTTGAATTAGAGGTTCTTGGCTGGCATAGGCTTTGAGATGCTGAACATGAGCCCGGACTCCTAACCGCTGACTTCTGAACTGCGCTCCGCCTGTGTTTTCTTCTAGAGATGCATGGCTCAAGGCTCCCAACCCCGCAAAATTATTGTGGTCGGGTTTGATGTCTCCGCCGAAGGTAAGAAAGCTTGTCTCTAGGCACATTTGGCTGAAGGCGATGTCGGGATTGACTCCTTCGATTGCGGCTTCCTCTCGATAAAACTTTGACAAATCAGGAAAGCGTTCTAGGGCTTTTTCGTTGTTGCTCTTAAGAAACATGATGAGCTGCACGTCTGAGGTGATGCCTCGCCCCATGATGCGATCGAAACCGTCGGCATAGAAAGGTAATGAGGAACGGATGTACAGCGTGCGGTCGGAGTTGTTCCACTTGATAGAAATGTTGTGCTCTCGCAGGTCTAGAGCTTTGATATAGACCACCTGCCGATATCGCATGCGGCGCATCGTTGGATGCTGGGACACATCGATCCCCAGGCGATCGCCCAAATCCACAGGGATGAAGGGATTGCCGTTGACGATAACGCCCGGTTCCTCATAGAGGCCGCCGTTCAAGTTGACATTGATGATGGGGTAGGTGAGGCCAATGGTTTCTCCAGCGGGTGGGATAACGAGGCGGCTCCAAGACGAAAGCCCGTCTGCTAGGCCCAGGGCAATGTCGCGGCGGCGTTCTCGCAGCAATCGTCTGTCCTCGGAGTTGGTCAAACAGCCGACGTGGATGTATAGCGACGGCACCGCTACCCTGCGGCAAAAATCCAAGTATCCCGATCGAGTTTCGGTGTCTGGACGGGCTCCTCGACTGGAGATGCGAGGTACCCGCCGCAACAGAGCCAGAAGCAACAGTTCGCTGTGACTGCGGCGTTCGCTGTTTTGAGCAATATAGAAAATTGACGCTCCCCGTATCTTTGGGTTGGCGTAAGCATCGGTGTGCAGTTCTAGAGCGACATCTCCAGGACGGGCACGGGCGTTGATCCAGTCAGCGGTTTGAGCAACGCTCAGTTCGTCCGGGACAGACAATACTTCGAAATTTCCCGTGCGATCGCGCGATCGCAGCTCAGCTACCAGCACGTCGCGCAAGGCAATCATTTCAGCGGTTTCAGTTGTACTGTTAAGAGTGCGTTCTGAATCAAAGGCTACGGGATCGAGTCCTGTATATCCGTTTGATCCTCTGTGTCCCGCTGCAATAAAAATGCGTCCCATTCGTTCTGTTCCGTTGCGGTTTTTGTTGCTGACTGCGCGTATGGTGGGCGAGCCCTGTTAATACCACCTGCAATCACCGAAATTAAACCTCAATTTTGCCGATTGCAGGGGCAAAAGGAGCGGATTCTTGCGTTCCTTCACAAAGCTAAGGTTTATAAAGTGAAATGTTGAGCCAAGAGATTTAGTGCGATCGCTCGCTGAATTACGTCTATAGTGTCACTAGGTTGGCTAATACTCAAGATGTAGCGTTAGATCACCTACCTTTTCTTGAGATGTAACTACAGAAAGTGTGGGTGAACGAGACCTCTTGGTTTTCGGTCTAGGCCACAATAAAGACAAAGTAATGCTAATGATCTATTCGAAGGATCGGTAATTGTTTCATGGTCATGCCTCGGCTCCATCCTGACACGATTGAAGATGTGAAGCAGCGGACAGACATCGTTGACGTGGTGTCTGAACATGTGGTGCTGCGAAAGCAGGGCAAAGACTTTACAGGGCTATGTCCTTTTCACGATGACAAATCGCCGAGTTTTAGCGTCAGTCCTAGTAAGCAGTTTTACTACTGCTTTAGCTGTGGGGCTGGGGGCAATGCCATCAAATTTCTGATGGAGTTAGGCAAGCAGTCGTTTGCAGATGTCGTGCTGGATCTGGCTAAGCGTTACCAGATTCCGGTCAAGACTCTAGAACCTGCAAAACGTCAGGAGCTACAGCAACAGCTTTCTCTGCGAGAGCATCTCTATGAAATTACGGCGATCGCGGCTCGGTTTTTCGAACATGCTCTCCGTCAGTCCGATGGAAAGGCTGCTCTAGACTATCTGCGAGATCAACGCCACCTCAGCGAAGAAACAATTCAGCAATTTCAGCTCGGCTATGCGCCCGGTGGATGGCAGACGCTGTATGGCTATTTGGTGGAGCAAAAGCGCTATCCGGTTGAGCGAGTGGAGCAGGCGGGACTGATCGTGCCCCGAACGGGAGACAGTAGCGGCCATTATGATCGATTTCGCGATCGCCTCATGATCCCCATTCACGATCTGCAAGGACGAGTGATCGGCTTCGGCGGTCGGGCATTAGGGGATGTCAAACCCAAGTATCTCAACTCCCCCGATACCGATTTGTTTGACAAAGGCAAAACCCTGTTTGGCCTGGATAAATCTCGTGGGGCGATCGCCAAAAATGACTGTGCCATTGTCGTCGAGGGCTACTTTGATGTGATTGCTCTCCACACGGCGGGGATCACAAATGCGGTGGCCTCTCTGGGGACAGCCCTCAGCCAGGGGCAGGTGAAGCAACTGCTGCGCTATACCGAGTCGCGTCAGGTGATTTTGAACTTTGATGCCGATGCTGCGGGTACTCGTGCTGCCGAACGAGCCATTGGTGAAGTTACAGACCTGGCCTATCGCGGCGACGTGCAGCTGCGGGTGTTGAATATTCCCGAAGGCAAAGACCCCGATGAATTTCTCCTTAGCCACTCGCCTGGAGAGTACGAGGCTCTGGTGCAAGCCGCACCTCTGTGGCTCGACTGGCAAATTCAGCAAGTTGTCGAAGGCAAAGATCTGCATCAGGCCGACCATGCCCATGAGGTGACTCAAACAGTTGTGGAACTGTTGAGTAATATCACGAGTGCCTCAACCCGCACTCACTATGTCCGCCACTGTGCCGAGTTGCTGAGTCGGGGTGATAGTCGTCTTGTGCCGCTGTTGGCTGAAAATCTGCTGGCTCAGGTGCGCCGCCAACGACGGCGATCGCCAGACGGAGCCGAGGTGTCCCGAGCGCCCATCGCTCTGTCCGTCAATCCCCTAGACCATGCAGAGTCAACCTTGCTGCGCATTTATCTCCATGCTCCTAATCATCGCCAAGAGGTGATTGACGCTTTAGAGTCACGAGATCTGCAAATGAGTCTGTCTCACTATCGATTTCTGTGGCGCAAGATTTTAGAACTTGATCCCCTATCCCAGCCTTCAGACGCGACCCCAACTACTGACTCTGTTCCTCCTAGCACCGACTTAGAAACGGCAGGTGCTGCACTGTTTTCCGAAGCGCCATCTGCCCTACATGAAAGCATGGCTGCTCAGTTGGTTGACCAGCTCCAAGATGTCCTGACTGAAACACCCGAACTCTACAATGCGGTGATTCACTTATTTCAGCTCGACGAAAAAACTCAGCGAGATATTGTGCGGGCTCCCTTAGTGATTCAAGCGGCGGCAGACTGCTTAGAACGAGTCATGTGCGAAAAACGATACCAGCATTTTCGGCAGTTGTGGGCAACGACCGATGTAGCGCAAGAGCCTGACCTCTGTCGCCATTATCAGCAACAGATCTACGCCGAAAAGCAGCGCATTCGAGAACTCGACGAACAGCGCTCTATCACGTTCGAAGATTTAGCGAAGCTGCCATGGGTGGGTGAGTTCTACAAGTCACTGAGCTAGCGATGCCCTAGATCTGCATCCCGTATGGTTATCTCTAAGGACAGTCGAGGGTGTCGCGAGTATTTCGGCCCGTGGTGGGATTGGTGCCTGTGGCGATCGCACAGAGTTGTTCCTGATCGCGGGAGGCCATCAACACCTCGGTAAAATCTGCTCCATCAATGGTCGCTCCCTGAAAATTGGTGTTGAATGCAAACGCTCCTTCCAGCATGGCGTTGGTCAAGTTAGTTCGCACCATTCGCGCATTGTCGAGGGTGGTGTAGCGCAGATTCGCGCCTTCCAAATTTGCGTTTTGCAGGTTGGCTCCAAAAAAGCTAACACCCGTGAAGTCGCTATGGCTGAGATCGCTATTTCGCAGATTTGCGTCAGAAAATTCTGAATCGGTCATCACCTGATTAGAAAAGTCACGCTCAATCAGGGTCATCTTGTTGTAGTTTTCGGCCTTGGCTGGCAACGAAGATACGGTGAAAACGAGTAGCATCATTAGGGCGATCGCCCCTAGCCCATTGCGGATCTTCAGTAGAACGGTCTTCCGACGCTGAAGTTGAGTCATAAGTTTGGGTTCCAGACGGATCAGGTGCAAGCACTCACCGAACTTTTTGTAGAGCACTGAGTAGATCATGGCGTGTCCTGGCTGAAACAGCAGCCTGATCGAAGAATAGGTTGATGCAAAGAGATTTCTCTTTCCTTCACTGGTTTATCCTATCGGATCAGGGAAGGGGGTTAGAGCGACCAGCAGAAGGTTTTCCTTGAATAACCTTGTGTGACTCGCAATGGAGTTTTTCTCCATACCTGAAAATTGACAAAAAAGAACCGGATCATAATCCGGTTCTGTCTAACGTACTGCAAACTACTTTTTCAAAGCACAAACCGTTGCAATGAGACGATTAGCCGTAGATGCCAATGGCATCAAGTAAGCCAGATGTCGCAACCTGCACCAGCAGATAAGCGAAAATGACGCCACCGACGCCACCCATTAAAAATCCGCCTGCAAACTCACTCCAACCTTCAGAAGACGACAGAGCCGTAGGAGGGTTGGGATTGGTAACGGTGCTGATAGGTTTGCCAACACTCGTGCTGGAATAGAGTGACAGGCAAATGGTCAAAATCAAGACCAACAAAATAGCTGCTGACGCTCCCGCGAAATCAGAAAACTCTGAGTTGCGAAGGGGGCCTAACACTGCGAAAGGCCCATAGAGCAGGTAGCCATGAGCCATGCCGACTTCTAACCCTCGACGCTGGGCTGAAAGACCGGAACGATAGGCAGGCAGGTTGTTGATGAATGCCTTGGTGAAACCTGAAGAGTTGACAGGAGTCGCTAGATTTCCCACTTGGGGATCGCCAGCAGCTGTAATGTATTCCATAAAGTTGAGTTCTCCCAAACTAACGTTTCTGAGATGTCATAACGTTCTGAAATGCGTCACGCAGCCGCTTCTGCCGCATTGTTCGGGAGGCGACTTACGTGAAAACTTAAGTGTGAAATGTGTAAACAGTGTCAGGATCTAGATGCCTGCTGCATCTTCACGCTCAATATAGATAAACAAAAGTGCCATGGTGACGGCTGGAAAAACCAAGCCGACCATAGGAACCAAAATGGAAGGCAAAAAAGACGCTGCCATAACAATGATTTCCTAAGCTGGGTAACAACAGTGAAGATGCTTGTAGAAAGCTCCTTCTGACACTTGAATCTACTGCGAAACCTGCACCAAATCTTAATTTAATAAGAATTTTTAACACGATGTAGATGTTTGTTGCGATGATTTGCGGGATTATACCCACTCGATCGCCCGATTATTTCTGTGTATTGCGAATAATGCGGACATGTTCGTGCTGTCAATTTCTTCCCCTTCACTCAGCCCTTGAGGATCGCAGCATTGCTGATGCTTCGGCCAAAATCTATTCAAACTCGTCTAGAGAAAGGGCAGGCAAGTCGGGAGGAACAACCGAGCGGTCGATGCCTGTTTTATGACTCTCTCTTTGGGACAGCACATCTACAGCGATCGCCTCTATCCGCACTTCTAAGCAGCCCAGCGGAACCGTAAAATGCGTTCTGGCTTCAGCGTTGCCCGCCCCATCTGCCACAAAGTCAGCGACCCAGCGTGGGCCATCCAGAAGGGAGCGCGTTTGGCGATCCTGCACCCACAGCTTGACAAAGACTTGAATCGGCAGCTCTGGCAAAATCACCGAAATTCGAGCAGGCTGCCCAGCGATCAATTCATCTTCGGCAAGGTGAATCTGAGGCACTGGAATGGTTATTACAGTCTCTTGCTCAGGCGGGACTACAGGCTCAGCTTGAGGCTCCCTTGTCCCAAAGTTGATCGTTGGCGCGTTGGGTTGAGTTGGGCGATCGCCACTGTCGCTGCTCTCCAACACGACTTCGTTGTCGATGTCGGTCTGCATCGGTGTTTGACGAGGAGGCATCGACTCAACCGCTTCAGGCGGCTCAGCAGTCGCGTCATTTTGGGCAATGGCAAAGGTGTGTGGCGTTGCGGGTGGAGATGTTGTGGGAGGTGGAACCGCAGGAGAGGCACTCGATTCTACTTCATCAAAATTTGGCTGAAAGGGTTCCTCGGATGACTCTGCGGATAATTCGTGAATGGACTCATCTGTTTGTTCGTTCGATATGAGGCGATCGCTCGCTCTATTTTCGAGCGGATTGTGTTCGCTGTTTGCTATCTCTGGCAATGCCTCTAGCTCTTGTAGCGCATCGGCAAACGGGTTGAATGTCTCGTTGCCATCATCGTCATCGGCTGTTTGCGTCGTATCCGCTATCGAGAAGGCAGGATCAGGCTTTTCGGCGTCAAAAGACGCGGTTTCTGGGGAAAAGATTTCGCTTGAATTGTCTTGTTCTGTATCGGAGTCTACTTCATCAAACGCTTTGCCTGACGAGGCTTCGACAGATCCTTGAAGCTCCGGCTGAGCGAATTGGGACTGAGTCGATTCGGGCTGAACTGGACTAGGATCTGAATCCAACGTGGCCGCAGAGTCAATAGATTCCTGAGATTGAACTTCTGAGGACTGGAACCCAGAATCATTTGATCCTGAAGGATCTGCTGCAAGATGCGACAGTCCGGCTAGGCTCAGCAGGCCAGGGGCAATCGCTGCGTCACTTTTGACAAATGAGGGAAGGTCGAGGGTTGGGCGATCGCCTTCGGATTGATCAGTGGCGGTTTCATAAATCTGGGGTGGCAGGCTGGGCTTGTCCGACACTCGCAGGGGACGCGGAGGTAGCTGTTCTGTTGGCGTTGGTAGTGCTGGTTCTTCACTGGGTTCGATGAAGTTCAAGGGCGGGTTGATAGAGGGCTGGGAGTCTGACGGCTGAGCGATCGCTCCTATCAGCGAATTCAACTCTAACGTGACCACGAAAGCATAGCTCGTCAAGGTGAGCGTCAGGGGACTGTGCTCAGTACTCTCTTCTTGATGAAGTTCAGCAGCAGTATTTTCTTTGTGGTCATCTAGTGACAGGACAGCTTCTCCCAACAGGAGATGGGTTTGCACCGTCGGAGGCAGAGTCAAGGTCACGTCAAACGGCATCGAAGTGTTCTTTGTCGTGGACAGCGTGAGCGTCTGTTGCGCCTTCGATTGCACGTTGCCAGTCTGGGGATCGGTGAGCTGTACCGCTAGAAACACATCCACAGACGACGCTGTGGGTTGTGCTTGAGAATCGTTCTGGCCAAGCTCAGAGGGTGTAGCGAAGATTTCCCCGTTCACCGTCAGAGGAGACCCCTGTTCGACGCTGAAAGCATCTTGAGACAGCCGTAGCTCCACGCGGGGTATTCGAGCTGCGGGCTGAGGGGGCCGCGTTTCGACGGGAGGCACAGTTGAAGGTGCAGGCGATTGAACCGTTTCAGGTGGGGTTGATGATTCAAAACTGGAGTGCGATCGCTGGTTGTTAGAGCGTTGATGCTCTGAGTGCAGAGATTCTGTCTGGCTTTGGGGCGAAATGCTGGACTCTGATCGGGTGACGGGAGGCTGTTCCGGGGGGAGAGGATCTGCTGCTGAAACTGGCGATGGCGACTCTGGCTCATCAACGTCTGACGGTGGTGCGATCG
>CAKZMO010000782.1 GCA_937128595.1 uncultured cyanobacterium
CTGTTCCCTGGGTGTTTTCCAGCGCAACCAACTTGGTACGCGGGAAGTGAATGTTATCCGCCCGCACAGCCTTCTTGATTTTGGCGAGGTCCATTGTACCATCCGCGTGGACGGGTACAGTATGCGGGTGCACCCCACCCAGCGCCGCGATACCACCCGCTTCATATACGAAGATATGCGCCTTATCACCAAGTATGATCTCATCACCGCGCCCGCAGTGCGTCAAAATAGCAACGAGATTACCCTGATTACCACTACTGACGAACAAGCCCGCCTCTTTGCCGAACATCTCAGCCGCATCAGCCTCTAATTGCATCACGGTCGGGTCTTCACCCCACACATCATCACCGACGACCGCGTTCGCCATCGCCTCCCGCATCGCTGGCGTGGGCCAGGATACGGTATCACTTCTCAAGTCGATCTTATCCATTTCCATTAAACCTATTGCTCGCGATCAAACGTAACTGCTTACCCGGAAATCTCATTCAAAAAGTGGATGATGGTATCAACCCCTTTGTGGAACATGCTGATTGTAAAATGCTCGTTCGGGCCATGCGCCCCGTCCGTATTCAAGCCAAAGCCCATCAGCAACACAGGCAATTCTAATTCACGTTGGAAGTCGGACACAATCGGGATGCTGCCACCCTCCCGCGTGAACACCGGAGCCTTACCCCAGCCTTTTTCATACGCGCTGATAGCAGCTTGCATCGCAGGCGTATTAATATCGACCAATGCCGGGTAGCCGCTACCCTTCAGTTGGCGCACCTCAACCGTCACTGTAGGCGGCGCAATCTGCTGGATATGCTCACGGATCTTCTCAAAAATCGTATTTGGGTCTTGATCCGCCACCAGACGGCAGGTGATCTTCGCCAGCGCCTTGGAGGGTAGTACCGTCTTGATGCCCTGCCCCGTAAAACCGCCGATGATACCGTTTACCTCAAGCGTCGGGCGGGCGCCGATGCGCTCACGAATAGTAAACTCAGACTCACCCCAGACACGCGGCGCACCCGCTAGCTGCGCCCACTCATCGCCGGTCGCGTCCGTTTTCTTCAGTTCCTCACGTTCTTGGTCGCTCAACGGTACGACCGAATCATAAAAACCAGGGACGGTGATTGTACCGTTGTCATCATGCAGTTTAGCGACGATCTCTGTCAAGGCTTGTAACGGATTATGAATGGTCCCACCAAAAACACCACTGTGTAAATCATTTGCTGGACCAGTAACCTCGATTTCCAGCGCCACCAGACCGCGCAGCGCGTAGATAATCGACGGCTGATCTTCAGACAGGATCGAGGTATCGGAGATGAGGCACACATCAGCGGCCAATTTCTCACGATTTTCAACCAGGAAGGGCCCCAGGTTAGGTGAGCCGATTTCTTCTTCACCCTCTACAATAAACTTAATGTTGACAGGTAGCTTACCCTCTGTTTGTAATAGTGCCTCAACTGCCTTCACATGGATAAACATCTGCCCTTTATCATCAGTAGAACCGCGTGCATAGAGCTTGCCATCACGCTCTACTGGTTCAAACGGGTCCTGATCCCAGCCATCAGCGGTCACAGCAGGTTGCACATCATAATGGCCGTACAAAAGCACGGTCGGCGCATCCTCCCCAGCGTGTAACCAGTCGCCATATACCACCGGATGACCAGCAGTAGGCATCACGGTCACATTTTCTACCCCGGAACGACGCATGTTATCGGCCAACCACTCTGCCGCCTCACGGACGGCTCCAGCTCGGTCGGGGTC
>CAKZMO010000783.1 GCA_937128595.1 uncultured cyanobacterium
AAATATTATTAATCGAATGTACTAATCCCCAACTATCCGACCCACCTCGTCGTTCAGAAAATCTTCTACGTAAAGTGACTTCACGATTACGATGCACAATGCAACCAGCGGTGCTGCGATGAACAGGCCAAGCCAACCGAAAAGCAATAGTAGAAAGACCTGCGACAGCATAACCAGTGCCGGTGGTAACTTAACGGTTTCCCGCTGAATATTTGGGGTGATGAGGTAGTTTTCAATCTGCTGGACTGTAAAATATACGATTGCGGCCAAAACGCCCAGCGTAATACCTTGCGTCAAACCGACCAAAATAGCTGGAAATGCTGACAAGATCGGTCCTAAGTTCGGGATGAATGACAGTAGGCCCGCCATGATAGCCAGGGTCAAGGCAAGTGGCATATCAATGAGCCAGAGGCCAATGAACGTTAAGATGCCCACGACAACCATTGAAAGCAAGCGTGCGATCAGCCAACGCCGCATAATATCAAAGCCTTCGTCCATAATCTCAAAGGCATGGTCTCTACGATTGATGGGTAGCAATCGCAGCAGCCCGTCAATGTAGAGATTCGGTTCGAAAGCCAGGTAAATACCGGCAACAACTACTAGGAACATATTCGTCAGGGCACCAAACGCTGAAGAAAAAAATCCAGTAAGGCGAGAGAACACATTGTTACCACCACCGCTGCCCGTGTGTTCCAGGCTATCGAGTATACTGGCACCCCACTCATATTGGCGCAATTCCTCTTCAACGCTGGTTAACGCTTCCGGGATGCGCATCGTAAGTTGATCGAACTGTTGCGTGATCTGCGGGCCTGTTAGGGCAACAAACGCGCTGATAAAGACAAACAGACTGACCGCCACTAGAATGACCATCCATCGACTAGGGATATTGGTGAATTCAGACAGGGGATTGGCTAAACTGCGTAGCAAAATCGCAATTAGCACAGCAATGAAGACGAGTGGTAAGATGCCCGACGCGGAAATTAGCATAAACAGCACCACGCCCACTACCGATAACAGCCCGACGATAAAGATCACCTTATTACGGAATGCTGATGATAGCTCATCATTGCCCGGTGGTGATGGGGCATGCTCTTGTTGTTCGCTAATGTGCTGCGTCATTGAGTTTTCCTCTCCGATCTGTGGTCTGACTGATTCTATACGAGCAGTTCGTTGATAGGTCGCCTAATTGGGCATAGGCAGGCGGTCTTCATCCAGAACCTTTACGCCTTGTTCCACTTCAACTTCCGCACCTATGCGTTTTGCATAAACCTCGCTGAGTTCAGCCCCTGCGAAGAGAACACCCGCTGAATAGAACAGAAAGATAAGGACCAGTGCTACCGACCCCAGTGCCTGATAGATTGATCCAGTGGTGCTGTTGCTGATGTAGAATTGCACGATTGCAAGACCAACAATATACGCGATTGATGCGAGTAAGGTCGGCGGTACAAGCACACGCCAATTCACATCCACTTCGGGTATGTATTTGTAAATGAGGATCAAAATAAGAAAAGCCAGCCCTATTGAAATAGCCACATTCACTAACGTAAGCATCAGACCACCCAGTGCGTTGTCAATATCTTGCTGCACGCCCCAGATGATACTGGTGGAAACGAGCAACACGATGATCAACGTGCCGACAAGCAGTACCAACCCAAACGCCAATACACGCTTTTCCAGGGACTCCACAAAGGACTTTTCTTCCGGATCTTTCTGAACACCCCAGACGTTATTCAGTGCCTTCTGTAGTTCATAAAATACCGTTGAGGCACTGTATGCCAGCAGTGCGAGGCTGAAAATTGCGGGCAGCGTGAAGGATGTGACCTCAGACGCACTGTTAAATGCGCTGCGTGTTGCGTCTGCCGCACGTTCACCAAACCAGGTCGATATTTGTGGGATTACTTCATTTTGCAAGGCACTATCACTGAATATTGCTTGGCCAATGATGATTGCAAAAATTGTGATGGGTACGAGGGACAACATTGATAAAAAGGCTATCGACGCAGCCATACGAATACCCTGGTCGCGCCTGAAGTTCATGCAGGTTTCTTCAAATATCTCGTATATGTCTTGTGTTTGCATTGGTTTAACTCCTTAAGGATTTACTCGTCGTCGCTTCTGCATCAAAGTTGTGCAGGTCAGCAAGGGTGGGATTAGTGATATGGTCTTTGTGGTGAATGACACTTAAAAATCCGTTTGTCTCCAGAACCACAGCGTAAACATCATCAAGGCAGGCGATACCCTTCTGACGGACTTCTGCCAGAATTTCATCATGTGTAACACGTGCAGTTCGCATATCATCTTCAAGAAACACCCCACGGAAGAACACCAGTGTAGGCTGCGCTTTGATGAGTGCATCTATCCACTCCCAGGCGATAGAGGCTCTGGTTATGGCTAACTGGGCACCGAGTAGTAAAACAAACGTCACCAGGCCGTCAAAGATCGTTACACTACGTAAAGTCACAACCGAAGCAAAGACTGAACCGAGCGCGACTGTGATGATGAAATCAAATATATTTAGCTTGGATAGTGATCGCTTCCCGAACACACGTAGCAGGAAAATCAAGCCAGGGTAGGCGATCAGTCCGGCGATGATCACACGTAGGATGTCTTCCCAAGAGTTGAAAAAAATTGGCATGTCTCTCTACCCTTTACTGAGCTGTGAGATTGTCATGGTGCTTTGAAGGTCCACTGACGATGTTCAATCTCGGCCTCATCCAAAGCATCACGAAATTCCTCTTCACTTTTAAACTTCAACTGTTTTAGCCGCCGTACTTCGACGGATACTGCCAACTCATCGTCCTCGAATACCCAGGGATCAATACAGAGAATGCCGTCATCCTGCTGAACAATGCGCGTCATCTCACCGTTAAAGGTGGGGGCGATATCCAATTGTCGTCCGCGTGCTGGTATTTGCCGTCGGCACAAAATTAGCGAAAGGCGATCCGCCCAGCGAAGAAATGAATAGGCTGCATCAGAGATAGCCTGCGTATAACCAAGCATCTCACGCCAGACTTTCTGATTTTCCGCTTGTTTTTCAAGAAATATATCGAGATTGTCGTCCTCGCCTCGTTTTGGCTCGTAGAGAAAGCTGTTATGCATGGAAATCAGTAGTGCGATCCATAGTCCTTGACGGTATGCATTTGCAATGACCAACTCCGCTTCCATACGACTTGTATCTAATGGGCTTTGTGTGAAATCCAGAGGTGCGCCTATGGCAGTCAAATGAACGGAATCATTCCAGAACATTTCCTGATCATCATGCTGCGCAGTAGCGATGATTAATTCTGTCCAACGGGCGACGTGATCCTCTTTACACCACGCAGCGACAAGCATCGCAGCTAAATTCGCGTGAGAGCGCTGATAGATTATCTCCCAGCCATCTTTTAACGAACTAACAATCATGGATTGTGCTGACCTTTGCTGTGCATGTACACCTATTGAGCATCTTGCTGATGCTCTGCGAGGATGTCATCCTCGACGACTTTCTCAAGCAAATCCAATGCGAGCATCACAATCAGCACGTCATCCACCTGACCTACCAGTGGGATTGCAAACGTCAGAAAATTGAGCGGTGAAAATATGTATATAAATGGCAAAAATAGGATAGCCTTCTGCCACATTGGCACACGTTTATCCTGTAACAATTTCCAGGTTAATTTCAGACGCTTGCGTGCCGTCCATAATAAACTTGTGGATTTGCGTAACATGGGATCTCCTGACTGATCTATTTCGGTTGCCTCTGTCTATGAATGATGCTCGGCAGAGGTTACATTGCCTAAAGCATAACAGGGGCGATGCTGCGCAGCATGGGAATATTCAGGCATTTGGAGATAGGTAAGATGGACTAGGTAAGACAAAGAAATGTGAGGTCAAGTAGGCAGGTTAGCCTGCCTACCTGACCTGATATCGTAGTGGTACAGCTTTAACTACTGAGATCGAACCGCAATACATCTCCACTCAGGGTATTAAGCTCTTGTGCATTCGCCTGGAGATCTGATGCCAATAGCATATCGCCTCCAACGACGTGATACTGTAAGATCGAAGTGAGGGCATCTTCATCACTAAGCAGGTCATCAAAGGTCATGTCCATTTCGTTGAGCAGTGTTTCAAAAGCCGCATCTGTGGGTGCAAAGACCGTATATGTGGCTTCAGGATCGCTTAAAGCGTCAGTAAGTCCAGCCGTCTCGATGGCCTGGGCGAGTATAGTATGATCCGGCGAGCTTGCAATCACATCGACTACAGTTTGCTCACTTTGATCGGCGTCCATTTCTGCCGTAGGCTCTTCATCAACGGTAATGTCGTCACTTGGTTCATCTGTTTCTTGGGCAATAGCAGAGATGATTAGGACTGGTTGGCCGTCATAGTCCTGGAAGAACTCACCTTCAAGGTCAATATCGAACTCTTCCTCAATCGTATTCAGCTCAAGTAAGCGCAGTGTGCCTATGATGAACACGTCTGCGTCTCCCTCGGCAATTTGCATTAGGCCCAAGTTACCCGTGGTATCAATCGCCAGCAAGTCACCGTCACCTAGTTCGATAACGTCGGCACCAAGATCTTCAAAAAACGTGTCGATATTCGCTTCGAAGAACACCTCACGGCCTAAATACAGGCCCAATCGATCCATAATCACCTGGAAGTTGTCCTCTGCTGCCTTATCAAGGTCGCTGTTATCGGTGACAAGTTCCGGCAGAGAATCAGGTACAGCTAACCCTGGGGCTGTACCATCAACAAATGCTTGCGCATCGTCAACTTCCAGGGCAATATCTTCGATCACAATGACCGGTTCCTGGTCATAATCTGCAAAGAAGACATCATCGAGGTCGATGCCAAATTCATCTTCAATATCTGCTTCGATGAACAAGCGCACTGTGCCGACGATAAATGCATTCGCATCCACGTAAGCGAATTGTGGTAGGTTCAAATTGCCAACTGGGTCAATTGCGAGAATTGCATCCTCACTCAGGCCATCGTCCTGAATCAGATCAAGCGCATCTATACCTGTAGCTTGAAAAAGTTCACCTAGTCCAGCTTCAAAGAACACGCGCTGGTCATAGTACGCTTCAGGATCATCAAGAATGGCATCCAAGTTGCCTCCGGCCAACTGATCAAGATCACCACCGGGCTGGACAAATTGAGGTAATTTGCTTGGTACCTCCTCGGATGCAGTCGCATTATCTTGTGCATTGGCATCTTGTGCATTGGCATCTTGTGAAGTCATGTTGAACCCAGGAGGCATGAGTACCGTATCAATGCTATGGACAACACCGTTGCTGGCCTGCATATCTGCTGTAGCGATTTCAAAGGTTTGTTGATCCTCCTGAGCCACGATGCTCACAGTGAGTGTGGCAACAACACCACATAAGATAAAAGCGAGAAGTCGTTTCATAGTGGGCTTTCTCCAAAAATTGTATGTATATTTCCAAGCTTATCGCTTGATGTCCTGCGAAATATGAGCCATCCGTACCAATTGGTATAGGTTCAATGACCTAAGATATGCTGCAATTGTCAATTTACGCCTTAGACTGGTTCTCCATCACTTTATGTGAAAGTTAGGCGAAATGGGGTAGTTTCAACAGTTCTACCTGCACATAGTGTGTATGCGCTCT
>CAKZMO010000784.1 GCA_937128595.1 uncultured cyanobacterium
TTGCTTAGGGTTTATTAATCATCTTTGTTGGTGCGCTACCCAATGCAATCTGAACTTCGACCCAAGAAACAATTGGAACAAGTCCGTGACGAGATCCGAATGAAGCACTATTCCCATCGCACAAAGCAAACCTGTGTGCAACGGATTCGTTACGCTATCCCAGTCCATCACAAGCGACACTCTCTCTAACGGTAAGAGAGATCTCTGAAATTGAGGCATTCTCCTGACGCCTCTCTCCCGTCTTTTGACTTCTCTTTTCCTCTACGGTTGACTTCAAACGACCGTATGAGTATGCTCTTTCATTAAGCTGTCTCGTCGATAGCTCGTTCAGAACTCAAGAACTTGGCACCACCCGCGAGTGTTTGCACCACTCACGGATGGCTAACCCACCGCGACTGCGTATATCAGTCGGGGGGCTAACGGTTCATGGTAAACCGTGGCTGCCTCGAATGCACACCATTGCGGGGTAGCTGAGGGACTGAGTTCTGGTTTCTTCTCGCTATAAAACTACAAAAGGAACCAGAACCTCATGTTTCAATCCCATTCGGGCGCATTTGCGTCCACGTCTTCGGGTGACGATTTTCCGGCTCATCCAAAATCCAGTCCGCGCAACGAACCCGTGCGCCACTTGCTCTACGGTTCGCCCAAAGCCATTCAGATCGTGATCAAGACCCTGCATCGATTAGGCTATGCCGAGCCAAACGAGTGGAGCCGACCCATGCCCACAGAGCGCCCCGGCGAAATGATGTGCATTCTCACCAAAACCGTTCAGATTGAGTAAGCTCAGATCATCCGGGGTGGGTGCATGAGTGCTCACCCCGTGGGGCGATCGCCTGCCTGGGCGTAGCCCGTATCACCAAATGAGAAGTGCTCCCAACTACTGCACCGCAGGCGATCGCATCTCAATGGTTCCGGCTGTCGCATCAATTTCTACCTCTCCACCAATCGGCAACGTTACGATTGTTTCAACATGGCCAATCATTGCCCCTGTCCAAGCCGGAATCCCCAATGGCTGAATGTGATCCTGAATAATTTCTTCTAGGGTGAGTGAGCCATAGGAGGCATCGGGTAAGCAGTTGGGACACTGACCGAAAATGAATCCGGCTAGGTTGTCGAACAGTCCGGCGAGTTTCAACTGCGTCATCATGCGATCGACGCGATAGAGGGTTTCGCCCACGTCTTCAATGAAAAGAATGGCTCCGTTTAGATCAGGAACGTAGGGAGAGCCGACGATGCCTGATAGCACTGAGAGGTTGCCACCGATAAGTTTGCCACGGGCAACGCCAGGAGTGATGGTCTGGATGCGATTGCCCACCTGCATGAGGCGAGAGTCGTCACCGCTGTCGGGCCAGTTTTGATAAGTGAGGGTTTCTCCATCAAACAGAGTGCGGCGAAAATAGTCAGTTTGCTGGGTGCGCCAGCCCGTGTATCCGTTGGGGCCGTGGAAGGTAACGAGTCCAGTTTTGGCGTAGATGCCGAGTAAAAGCGCGGTGATGTCGCTGAAGCCGACGATGATTTTGGGATTTTGGCGAATCAGGTCGTAGTCGAGATAGGGAAGGACTCGGCTACTCCCCCATCCGCCCCGAATCGGGATCAGGGCAGCAATATCAGGGTTAGCAAAGAATTCGTTAATATCCGCCGCCCGATCGCCATCTTCTCCCCCCAGATAGCCGTAGCGATCGCCCACGTGATTTCCGATGCGAGACTGAAGCCCTAAGCCGCTCATGGCATCGACAACGATATCAATCTCTTCTTGTCGAAAAATAGCAGTAGCGGGGCTGATGATTCCCACGGTGTCGCCCGGTTGTAGACGGCGTGGCTTCAATACGGATTGATGATCGGTGGCGATCGCTGCGGACTGCAAGCCTGGAGCAAGAGACAGTCCAGTGGTTGCGGCAGCTAGGGTAAGAAATTGACGACGATTGATCATGAGTAATGGGTTGTGTTGAGAATGGGTGCGATCGCCTAAAAGCCCGAACTTCGTCACTATTGCCATGCCTGGTCAGAGCAGTTAACAAATCCTCTGCTGATTTTAGGATTACTCTTTGCTAGTGGTTATACCATCGTGATAGCCGTTATTTCTGCCGAATTCGTCTTCCTCTTTTGGATCGATGCTAGCGCCACTTGCGCAGGCTCAGCGGTAGGGCTTTTTGCTGGAATGACGTTGCTCAATGTCCCAGGTATTTTCATTGCAGGATGTCCAATCTTTATCAACCTGCCTGAGATCACTTGTCTCACATTGATTCTAGATCGGCGGCAGCAGACCGCTTCTGACTTCTCTTTTCCTCAACGGTTGACTTGGAAGGGCTGTATGAGTACGCTCTTTCGTTAAGCTGTCGCGTCGATAGCTTGTTCAGAACTCAAAAACTTGGCACCATCTGCGAGTCAGGGTAAGCGCAAGAAAAAAGGGACTGTGGGAGTTCGCCAGTCTATACTTCCATGGGAGTTCGCCAGACAAGAATCGCACCAAGTCATTGATTTGAAACAATCGAGAGTGACAACTCTAACAATGGTGGACATGGACAAGAGCAACAAAGTAAGTATTTTGATTGACATTCAAATACAGCTTTTGTCTTTCCGGTGGTAGAGTCTCTGAAACGATCGTTGCGCTATGACTAAATGAGGGACTTTAACCACGAAGTATTGGTCTTTACCATCATTTCACCTAAAAGCGATCGCAATGAATAGTTATGATGTCATTGTTATTGGTGCTGGTCACAACGGTCTAGTGTGTGCGGCTTATTTGCTTAAAGCAGGTTACAGCGTTGCCTTGCTAGAGAAAAGATCCATCCCCGGTGGGGCAGCTACCACAGAAGAACTGATGCCCAATAAAGCACCAGGGTTTCAGTTCAACCGCTGCGCCATCGACCATGAGTTTATCCATCTCGGGCCCGTAGTGGAGGAGCTGGAGCTTAAAAAGTATGGCCTAGATTATCTTTTCTGTGATCCGGCGGTCTTCTGCCCAAATCCTGACGGGCGCTATTTTTTAGCCCATAAGTCGTTGGATAAAACATGCGCCGAGATTGCTCAGTTCAATCGTCGCGATGCTGAAAAATATCGTGAATTCATTAACTTTTGGCAACGGTTGACCCAAGCGATCACGCCCATTTTTAATGCGCCGCCCCAGGCGATCGTAGATATTTTGGGTAACTACGACCTCAATAGCATCACAAATCTCCTCAGCATTTTGGGTGGCCCTCATGAGACCCTCGACTTGATTCGGACGATGCTATCTAGTCCCAAGAATATACTCGATGAATACTTCGATTCCGAATTTGTTAAAGCTCCTCTAGCTCGCTTAGGTTCTGAGTTTGGAGCGCCGCCGTCGCAAAAGACCATTTCAGTCGGTGGCATGATGATGTCGATGAGGCATAAGCCAGGTATGGCTCGCCCTCGGGGTGGGACTGGAGCACTGACGGAAGCCCTCGTGAGATTGGTCAAAGAGAAGGGCGGAACCATCTTAACCGAGCAGTCTGTCGAGCGCATTTTGATGGATGAGGGACGAGCCGTTGGCGTCCAAGTTCAAGGTCATCAGGAATATCGCGCAAAGCTAGGAGTCATCTCCAACATCGATGCTAGACGGGTCTTCCTACAGATGATTGATCTCGGCGATCTTGATCATGAGTCGCGGAAATTGCACACGCGGTTGGATCGCCGTATCGTCAACAATAATGAAACAATTTTACGAATTGACTGCGCGCTTTCGGAAGCGCCTCGTTTTGAAGCGTACCAGCATCGCGATGATTACCTAATTGGCTCGGTGCTGATCGCTGACTCAGTACGCCAGGTTGAGATTGCCCACAACGACCCAGAAGTCGGCAAAATCCCCGACGAAGATCCATCACTGTACGCTGTAGTTCCTACCATGCGAGATCCCAGCATGGCTCCGAATGGAAAGCATACGCTTTGGATAGAATTTTTCGCACCTTACCAAATTGCTGGAACAAGCGACGGGTTAGCGGGCACGGGTTGGACGGACGACCTCAAAAACACCGTTGCGGATCGAGTGATTGACAAGCTCGCTGACTACGCTCCTAATCTGAAATCTTCCATCATCGCTCGCAACGTCGAGAGCCCAGCCGAACTAGGAGAACGATTAGGAGCTTACAAAGGCAACTACTACCACATCGATATGACGCTCGACCAAATGGTGTTTTTCCGGCCACTGCCCGAAATTGCGAATTACACAACTCCCATTGACGGACTGTATTTGACAGGTGCAGGAACTCACCCAGGTGGAGCGATTTCTGGTATGCCGGGTCGTAATTGTGCGCGGACTTTTCTAAATGCTCAGCAGCCTTTATTACACCGTTTGGAGGAGTTAGGAAAAAGCCTAACTCCTCGATGGTAAGCACGATTGGATAGCTGTAAGAAGGGCTAATTCAATTAGCTTTTGGCGATCGCAGAGTTCCAAATTCCACCTCTATCGTTTGAGTTCACCGCTGCTAGTGACGATTTTTCGATTAGATTAAATCCTATTCCACGCAACAAATCTGTGCGTCACCTGCTCTCATGGTTTACTCTCAAGCGATTCAGATCGTGGTCAAGAACCTGATGATCGAGGCTATGCAAGAGTTCAAGAAGTGGGGTCGTCCCATACATTGGTTGACTTGGGCGTAGTCTGTATTGCTACAGTGAGGTGCATTTTCACCAAAGCAACACCTGGTCAAACTCAATCGGCTCAAGATGGGTACACGGGTTTCGACGCTGAGAGCGATCGCCACAAGCACTCGACCATCTTTGAGAAAAGTTTTGCTGCAATCTACCGCTTAGCCAAAAATACTGCCAAAGAACTCAACCGCCTCTTTCAACGACGTGATGAATCGGTCGATTTCTTCGCGAGTGTTGTAAAAATAGAGGCTGGCACGGGCTGTCGATTGGGCATTGATGCAGCGGTGCAGCGGCTGGGTGCAGTGATGTCCGGCACGAATGGCAATGCCTGACTGATCCAAAATCGTCGAAAGATCGTGAGGATGCACCGCTCCTGTTGTGAACGAAGCTAGAGACGCGCGACCTTCCCCATCAGCATTAGGCTTGGGGCCATAAACCCGCACTTCTGGAATCGTCGCTAACTGCTCAAGCAGATAGGCCGTTAGCTCGTGCTCGTAGGCTTCAATTTTGTCCATGCCGATCGCCATCAGATAGTCTACGGCAGCGCCCAGGGCGATCGCCTCGGCAATGGCTGGGGTTCCTGCTTCAAACTTGTGGGGCACGTCGGCATAGGTAGAGTGATCGAGAAACACATCCGCAATCATTTCTCCACCGCCCAAAAAAGGAGGCATGGCTCGCAACAGGTCGAGCTTGCCATAGAGAAAACCGATCCCGGTTGGGGCACACATTTTGTGGCCTGACGCCACTAGCCAATCGCAATCGAGATCCTGCACATCCACCGTCATATGAGGAACGCTCTGGCAGGCGTCGAGCAACACCTTCGCTCCATGCTCATGAGCTAGAGCCGCAATCTCTTTAGCTGGATTCACGCAGCCCAGCGTGTTGGAGACGTGAACAATAGAAACCAGTCGAGTGCGATCGCTTAGCAGTGACTTGTAATGCTCTAGATCAAAAGCCTCGTCTGGGTTCAACTCCACAAACTTGAGCACGGCTCCGGTGCGCTGAGCCACCAACTGCCAGGGAATCAGGTTGCTGTGGTGCTCCATCACCGACAGAATAATTTCATCTCCCGGCTTCAGGTGATTCATGCCCCAGGAGTAAGCCACCAGGTTAATGGCTTCGCTGGCATTGCGGGTGTAGATAATTTCTTCTCGTCGAGCCGCATTTACAAATGCCGCTACCTTATCTCGTGCTGCTTCATAGGCATCTGTCGCACGGGCACTGAGAGTATGAACGCCCCGGTGAACATTGGAGTTGTCTTGAGTGTAGTAATGCTGAAGTGCATCCAGAACCCGCTGGGGCTTTTGAGACGTTGCAGCATTATCAAGGTAGACCAGCGGCTTCCCGTTCACCTCTTGGTGCAAAATCGGAAAGTCTGCCCGGACAGCAGCGGCAAGAGTACGTTCTTGGGTGACAGTCATAGTGTCAAGTAGTCAGTGGGTGGGAGTAATAGAGAAGAAAGTGCGATCGCACAAATATAAATGGGAATCTTGGTCGAACCAAACTTCTGGTTCCATTTTGCTCAGAGTTATGGATTAGATTTGCTCTGAGTCAATGTTTCAACTCGTCGCGAGAGCGTGCGTCGCAGCGACTCTACTGGGATTTGCTGAAGAATCTCTGCGGCAAAGGCATACACCAAGAGGTCTTGCGCCTGCGTTGCATCAATACCTCGACTTTGGAGATAGAACACCTCATCCGCTTCGAGCTGGCTGACGGTGGCTCCGTGGGTACATTTCACGTTGTCCGCCACAATTTCGAGCTGGGGCTTGGTATCAACTCGACCTCGTGCAGAAAGAAGCAAGTTGCGGTTGAGCTGGCTCGCATTCGTCATCTGAGCCGCTTGAGGCACATTCACCTTTCCGTTGAAGATGGCATGAGCCTTATCGTCCACAATACATTTGTGAACTTGGCTGCTGCTGCCATAGGGCTTGTTGTAAGCAATCAAGCTGTGAGTATCGGCAAGCTGCTGCTCAGCGATCACCGTCAACCCATTCAATGTGGTGTCTGTCTCCTCGCCGCCTTGAAAGACCTCAAGATTATGACGAGACAGCTTTGCGCCTAAACTAATTGCATGGCAGGTGTAATGAGAAGCCTTGGCCTGACTCACCGCCGTTTTGCCGATGTGAATGGCATCTGGGCGATCGCGTTGCAACCTCACATGTTTAACCTGGGCATTTTCTTCAGCCCAAACTTCAGTGACGCTGTTCGTAAAGTATGTCCCGTCTCCGATCGCCACATGATCTTCGACTAGGGTGATGACGCTGTTGTGCTCAGCCACAACCAAGCAGCGAGGACTCACCGCCAAACCCTTTTGACCTGGCGTCGCTGCAGACGGCGCAGTCACAAACAGGAGATGGATCGGGACTGCGGTCACTACATTTTGAGAAACCCAAATCACAGCAGCATCCGCAAAGCTGGCGGTGTTGAGGGTCGTAAAGGTACTCTCTAGCCCTTCTTGCTTATCAAAATAACCCGACAGCGCCGTGGGTTTGGCAGCAAGAAAATTTGGGTCGGCAAGGTTCGTCACCACTAACCCATCTGGCAGCTCATCGGCTGTGGATAGATGAGACGCATAGTGACCATTGACGAAGACGAGGGTACATCCTCGTGCTTCTGGTAAGTCAAACGACTCTAAATCAGTCTTGGTCACACCCAAGTCTTGATTGGCAACCGTCTGAAACTCTTGCTCCAGCAGGGGTGAAAAATCAAAAAATCGCCATTCTTCATCGCGGGTTGAAGGCAAAGAGAGCGATCGCACCTCACTGGCTGCGCGATCGCGGATGGTGCTGAATGGGTTAAGCGCATCGTGGTTTGTAGAAGCTGTATCGAGAGACATTCGCCCTTCTAGCAACTTTTGCAATGCTTCCCTACGATCGACTCGTTTTGGTGCTGATGTATTGGAAGCACCGGAGTCAGAAACTTGAATCGCCATCACACCTCCACCGTCTCTGCCGCGTCCTGCAACACCCAGTCGTAGCCGCGAGCTTCGAGTTCGTGAGCCAAATCTTTGTCACCTGTGCGGATAATGCGTCCCTTTTCCATCACGTGAACGTAGTCCGGCACGATGTAGTCCAGCAGTCGCTGATAGTGAGTGATGAGAATGATTGCGTTGTCTTCGTTAGCAAGCTGATTGACACCATTAGCCACAATCTTGAGGGCATCAATGTCAAGCCCCGAATCGGTCTCGTCCAAAATTGCGAGAGTGGGTTCCAGCAGAGCCATTTGCAAGATCTCGTTGCGCTTCTTCTCTCCTCCGGAAAAGCCTTCATTGACGCTGCGAGTCAAAAAACTAGGATCCATCTTGACAACATCCAGCTTTTCACGCACCAATTCGTCAAAGTCAAAAGCATCTAGCTCTTCCAATCCTTGCTGTTGCCGTCGGGCATTGTATGCCACCCGCAAAAAGTCTAGATTACTGACACCTGGAATCTCCAAGGGATATTGAAATGCCAAGAAGACACCGGAGCGAGCCCGCTCTTCGGCTTCGAGTTCCAGCAAATCCTGACCCTGGAACTCGACACGTCCACCCGTCACCGAATAGTCAGAGTGACCTGCCAATACCTTAGAGAAAGTGCTTTTGCCAGAACCGTTCGGCCCCATGATGGCGTGAATTTCGCCTGCCTTGACCTCTAGATTCATACCTTTGAGGATGGGGGTCTCTTCTACTTCTGCTGTCAGCCCTGAAACGGACAGCAAAACGTCACTGTTGTCTCTAATCATCGTGATGCTCTGTATGCTTTCAAAACGGTTCCTATTGGATTGCTCAATTCTCTGCTGATGATTGATTAGCCAACACTGCCTTCGAGCTTGAGTGCCAACAGGCGATCGGCTTCGACCGCAAATTCCATGGGTAGTTGGCTGAAGACATCTTTGCAAAAGCCGCTGATAATCATCGATACGGCATCTTCAGCAGAGATTCCTCGCTGTAGGAAGTAAAACAGCTGGTCTTCACCAATCTTGGAGGTAGACGCTTCGTGTTCTACTTTGGCCGCGTTGTTTTGTACCTGAATGTAGGGAAACGTATTCGCTTCGGCACAGTCTCCAATCAACATGGAATCGCACTGGGAATAGTTACGGGCTCCCTTCGCTTTAGGAGACATCTTCACCAAACCGCGATAACTGTTTTGCGATCGCCCAGCCGAAATTCCCTTCGAGATGATGGTGCTGCGGGTGTTTTTGCCCACATGAATCATCTTGGTTCCGGTATCAGCTTGCTGACAGTTGTTTGTAAGCGCCACTGAGTAAAACTCGCCTACGGAATTGTCGCCGACTAAAACGCAGCTTGGGTACTTCCAAGTGATTGCGGAACCCGTTTCGACCTGAGTCCAGGAGATCTTGGAGTTCACACCTTGGCACAATCCTCGCTTGGTTACGAAGTTATAGATCCCGCCTTTGCCGCTCTCGTCTCCGGCGTACCAGTTCTGAACGGTAGAGTATTTGATCTCAGCGTTGTCCAAAGCCACGAGTTCGACCACAGCGGCGTGTAGCTGATTGGTGTCAAACATGGGAGCCGTGCAGCCCTCCAGGTATGTCACTGAGCTTGCTTCTTCAGCAATAATCAAGGTGCGCTCAAACTGTCCCGAATCACCGTTATTGATTCGGAAGTAAGTCGACAAATCCATCGGACACTTGACGCCCTTTGGAATGTAGACAAAGGAACCATCACTAAACACGGCTGAATTGAGAGCCGCGAAATAGTTGTCTCCCGTCGGCACGACGCTACCCAGATACTTTTCCACGAGTTCTGGGTGATCTTGAACAGCCTCAGAAATCGAACAAAAAACAACGCCTTCTTCGGCTAGCTGCTTCTTGAAAGTCGTTGCAACAGAAACACTATCAAATACGGCATCAACCGCGACGTTGGAAAGGCGCTTCTGCTCAGACAGTGGAATACCGAGCTTCTCGAAAGTCTCTAACAGCACCGGATCGACTTCATCCAGGCTTTCCAGCTTGTCCTTTTTCTTAGGAGCCGAATAGTAGACAATTTTTTCGTAATCAATCGGCGGATAGGAGACATGAGGCCAAGTTGGCTCCTGCATCTTGCGCCACTGACGATAGGCTTTGAGCCGAAAATTGAGCATAAACTCTGGCTCGTCCTTCTTAGCTGAGATGAGACGAACGACCTCCTCGCTAAGACCGGGCGGCAAGCTCTCCGACTCGATATCAGTGACGAATCCGTACTTGTAAGGCTGGTTAACTAAAGATTTAACCGTAGCAGTCATAAGATCGCTCTCTCAAATGGTCAGCAGTTGTTGTAAGCAGTAACGTACAGACTGGCAGAAAATGCACGGAAAAAGGCTTATTAAGAAGTAGGCGATCGCCATGCCACTTATTTTTCCGATTCCCTGCAATCTCAGCGCTATTCAGAAGTCTAAGTACACTTGAATCCTGAACAGCGCTCGACCTCCAGCTAGCTGGTTACTGGTCGGTTGTGGATCGAATTTCTTCAAAACTAATATCTTGCCGCTCTCCGGCGAAGTCGTTGTCCTCGGTAAGGAAGAGCATACAGTGACATTCTTTGCGCTCTCGCATTGGCACACAGGGACAATTCCAATACGCAGCCTCGGCTTCAGCCTGCTTGTCTTCGTAGTGACGACAGGGACACAGAGGCGCACCAAGGTCATCCTTATGCTTTGCCAAACCTTCAATTACAACCGCCGTTACGCCCGGATCAACACAAAAGTAAGTACCCGTACGCTTGGCATAAGTTTCGGAAAAATTCCGCATAGCCTCCAGACTTTTGGTGGTGGCTTGGTTGGTTTGACTCTCAGTTGACGTATTCATAAGCAGGGCGACAGGGCAGCCAATAACTTCTATAATTTAAAACAACTCTCACGTTGCTTAAATCCATTGTAGGCTAGTTTAGCAACTTTTTTGTTGTTAAACTCATCTCAGTAGTAAGTGATGATGCCTCACATCTGAAAGATACCAATTTGTGCACACTGCTCCAGCTTGTGTCAGTTCATTAAGAATCAATGCACTGACGCACTGACTGAAGTAACGCAGCTCGAATTAAGACCAGAAGCTCGTATCGTTGCAAGCATTGCGTGTAGATCGTGTAGATAAAGATACAGCATCGTTCCTTTGGATTTTTGGCTTAATTCACCTTCTAGCCATTTTTTGTAGACTCAGCCTCAATACTTTGGTACGACCATGGCAACGACGCAGTATCCATCGAGCAAAGAAGACATTCTCAACTATCTTGCTAAGCAAGGACAAGGTAGCGCCCAAGACCTTGCGAACCATCTCAACATCAGTCCTCAAGCCACTCGCCGTCATCTCAAAGATCTTGAGTCTGAGGCTTTAATCGAGCACCGTACGATTCAGGCTGGCATGGGCCGTCCCCAGCATCTGTATCAGCTGAGTGAAAAGGGGCGCGATCGCCTTCCCGCCCGCTATGGAGATTTTGCGCTATCGCTCCTTGACACTCTGGCTGAAACTGTAGGTCGAGAACAAGTAGGGACAATCTTGCGGAAGCAGTGGGAGCGAAAAGCTTACGAGTATCAGGTTCAGATTGGTAGTGGCACAACAGTTCAGGAGAAAGTGGAGAAGCTCGTGGAGCTGCGACGCGCCGAGGGATACATGGCAGAGTGGCGCAGTATCGAGCCTGAGACCAATAGCGAAGCACCCATAGATAGCAAGAATGGTAAAGGCCATAGTGAGTCATCCGCGCTTGTGTCAGCCCTTGCCCCTGAAAAGCTCTCTATTGAAAAGGATGAGCAGTCCGTCAACGGCCAAAATCAGGGACAAAAATTTATGATCACAGAATACAACTGCGCGATCTCAGATGTTGCCCTCTCATTTCCTAGCGTTTGTGGTCACGAGCTGGAAATGTTTGAGCTTGCTCTCGATGGGTGCACTGTCAAGCGCACCCACTGGTTAGTGGATGGCGAACATCGCTGTGGCTACCTGATTGAAGAGAGAGAGAAGGCTTAGATCGTTTTCTTGTGATGAGCGATCGCCATCAATCATCTTTTAGCCAATCGAGGTCAGTCCAAATCAACCCTCACGATACAAGCCCATTCGTCAAACTGCATTGACCAAGACTATCGACCGACAATTATGTTTTCATCGAGTTCAGCCAATTATGATTTCTTGACCGACAAAGAAGCGGCTTCCGTCGATGCGGCTTTGCTGACCTCCCGCGATAAATTCGTGACTCGGGTTGCTATCTATTCTCTTCGTGTGCTGAAGCAAATTGCACAGCAGGAAGAGGTGGCGATCGCTCAGATCGCTTCTCAGCAAATCGAGGATTGGGTACAACAGGACGAAACTCTCAAGCAAAACCAAACGGCAGGACTTGAAACAGATGAAGGATTTATCACCTTTTTTACTCGTCTTGTCTTGTCTTCTCTCAAGCCTCTCAATCAAATTGCCGAAGAGGCAGACGTTTCGCTTGAGAATGTTTCTCCTGATCACGTCATTCAATGGTTTGAGCAAAAGGCGAAGCAGCGTCTAGCACAAGATCCCTCTTAATCCTTTCGGTTCTCAGCTCATTCAGGATCGCGCGCTCAACTCTTTTGAAAATCGGCTTTTGTAAACCTGTTCACAATAAAGTTTACAATTGAGTCAGGTCGCCACCACAGGCAATCTATTCCCCTTTAGCCCTTTGATAATAAAGCTTAGAGCAGTAGAGCTAAGACTATTCAGTTGCTTTAGGGGGAAACATTACGTTAAATTTAGTTAAGATTTAGAAAAGCGATTTCAGATTCTGATGGTCAGAGAGCGAACTGAAATCCTCTTTAGTTCCCGTCACTCAAAGCTTAGAGGCTCTCATCTGACCGCTCTTATCGAGACGAGGAACGCGATAAGCAGCTTAAAGACTTGAAACTCAAACGTTTTATGAAATTTGTTCCTACTGATTTTTTGAGGCTAAGCGCACTATGAAATTTTCCTGGAGAACAGTGCTGCTCTGGGCACTACCCATTTTGGTCATTGGGTTCTTTCTGTGGCAGGGCGTTTTCTCATCTGCTTCCACGATGGAAATGGGCAACAACGCGGCCAACACTCGGATGACCTATGGTCGTTTTCTAGAGTATCTAGATGCTGGCCGAGTGACCAACGTAGACTTTTATGAAGGAGGACGTACGGCTATTATCGACGCGGTTGATCCGCAAGTCGGTAACCGTATTCAGCGAGCACGGGTAGATTTACCAGGGAACGTTCCCAGTTTGGTCTCCAGGCTCAAGAATGAAGGCGTTAGCTTCGATACTCATCCTCCTCGCAACGACGGTGCGGTTTGGGGACTGTTGGGCAACCTCATTTTCCCCGTGCTACTGATTGGCGGATTGTTTCTTTTATTCCGTCGCTCTGGCTCTGCTGGTGGTGGCCCTGGTCAAGCTATGAACTTTGGCAAGTCCAAGGCTCGTTTTCAGATGGAAGCTAAGACGGGCGTCATGTTTGATGACGTTGCCGGAATTGATGAAGCCAAAGAAGAGTTGCAGGAGGTTGTCACCTTTCTGAAGAAACCCGAGCGCTTCACTGCAGTTGGCGCTCGCATTCCCAAAGGTGTATTACTTGTTGGTCCTCCTGGAACAGGTAAAACCCTGCTCGCAAAGGCGATCGCCGGAGAAGCAGGGGTTCCTTTCTTCAGCATCTCAGGTTCCGAGTTTGTTGAAATGTTTGTTGGTGTCGGTGCGTCTCGAGTCCGCGATCTGTTCAAGAAAGCAAAAGAAAATGCACCTTGCATCATCTTCATTGATGAGATTGACGCGGTAGGTCGCCAGCGTGGTGCTGGAATCGGTGGCGGCAACGACGAGCGGGAACAAACCCTCAACCAGCTGCTGACTGAAATGGACGGGTTTGAAGGAAACACCGGCATTATCATCATCGCCGCCACAAACCGAGCGGACGTCCTCGACTCCGCACTGCTGCGCCCCGGTCGCTTTGATCGTCAGGTCATGGTGGATCCGCCTGACGTTAAGGGTCGCCTCGAAGTGCTGGAAGTTCATGCTCGTAACAAGAAGCTGTCTGAGACCGTGTCTCTTGATGCGATCGCCCGCCGGACTCCAGGCTTCACAGGTGCTGACCTCGCCAACTTGCTCAATGAAGCAGCAATCCTGACAGCTCGACGTCGAAAAGAAGCCATCACCATGGCAGAAATTGACGATGCCGTTGATCGCGTCGTCGCAGGCATGGAAGGCACGCCACTGATTGACAGCAAGAGTAAGCGATTGATTGCTTATCACGAGCTGGGCCATGCCATTATCGGAACCCTTGTTAAGGATCACGACCCAGTTCAAAAGGTGACGTTGATTCCTAGGGGACAAGCCCAGGGATTGACCTGGTTCACCCCAAGTGAGGATCAAACTTTGATTTCTCGCTCTCAAATTACAGCGCGGATTACTGGAGCCTTAGGGGGGCGTGCCGCTGAACATGTCATCTTCGGTGATGCTGAAGTGACTACGGGTGCGGGCAATGACCTACAACAAGTCACAGGCATGGCTCGTCAGATGGTGACTCGATTTGGGATGTCCGATTTAGGGCCTGTCTCCCTCGAAGGGCAGCAAAGCGAGGTGTTCTTGGGACGAGACTTGATGACCCGTTCTGAGTACTCAGATGAGATTGCTTCACGCATCGATTCACAAGTGCGCGTTATCGTTGAGCACTGCTACGATGAAGCCTGCCGAATCATTCGAGAGAACCGAGCGGCCATTGACCGTCTGGTTGATCTATTGATTGAGAAGGAAACGATTGATGGTGAAGAGTTCCGTCAAATCGTGGCAGAATACACCGACATTCCTGAGAAAGAGCAGTTTGTTCCTCAGCTGTAAGCCCAGCTCTCATTGACTCGAAATTCCTTCGCGCTTTAATAGCAAAGTAGGAATCAACATAAGAAGGTGCGTATCCATTTAGGGTACGCACCTTCTTCTTTCTCTATCTCTACACTGTGCTTATATAGCAATGCGCAGATAGGTTAGGACAGATATTGATGGAGAAGCCGCGCAC
>CAKZMO010000785.1 GCA_937128595.1 uncultured cyanobacterium
GTTTATGCAAAGCTTTGCTCCAGCAACCCGCTGTCCTATTAGCGAGTTTTTGCGCCAGCAGGTCAACGGTCGCAGTCGCGTCAAAGCTTGGGCCGATCATGTTGAAGCGTGGATGGCTCAGCCTAACGTTCACCTACTGAAATTTGAAGACCTGATTCACAATCCTCAAAATACCTTGGAGAGTCTGGGCACCCTACTTGATCTAACGCCCCGCTATGTAGAACCCCTGCTGCCGCGATCGCCCAAAAACATCTGGCAGGGTCGCTGGGCACGGCTTACCCAATGGCAACCCGAAAGCACGGCCATTATTGGCTACTATCAGGGTCAAAAAACTCAGAAATGGAAAGAAGCGTTTACCGAGAGCGATCGCGCTTTCTTTCACCAAGAAGCGGGCGATTTACTCATCAAGCTGGGATATGTCGATTCTGATGCTTGGGTGAGCCATCTTAGTTCGTCTAAATCTTGAATCTCTCATGCCTTCATCTCATCCATCCTGGATTTGCTGCCAAATTGGAGCCCGCGAACACTACGCCATTCCTCGATCCATTCATCGTCATCAGCAACTAGCCAGCCTCATCACCGATGCCTGGGTTCCGGCGCGATCGCCCCTTCATCTGATTCCGCACCCTGCCCTCAACTCTCTCAAAGAACGGTTTCACCTAGGGCTATCTGGCGCTGCGATTGATCACCACACTGTGGACTCTCTGCGCTTTGAGCTGAGCCAGCGGCTTCACCACACCGCCCCCTGGCCTCGCATCATGGCTCGAAATGCTTGGTTTCAGCGATACGCCCGCACCCAACTCAAATCGCTCGTCGCCCGTCTTCAGCCTAGTTCTGCCTCAGCCCGCCCTGTCCTCTTCACCTACAGCTACGCTGGCCTCGACCTGCTGCGATTTGCCAAAGAGCAGGGATGGTATACCGTCTTGGGGCAGATCGATCCTGGCACTGTCGAAGCCGACATCGTTTGTCAAGAGCACCAGCGCCACCCTCACCTTGCGCCCCAGCACACCGCTCCACCCTCCGACTATTGGCACCAGTGGCATGAAGAATGTCGCCTCGCCGATCAGATCATGGTCAACTCGGCTTGGTCAAAGCAAGCCCTGCAAACTCTGGGCATTCCCGACTCAAAGCTGCAAGTTGTGCCTCTCGCCTACGACCCTCCATCCCCCAGCCAGACCTTCGAGCGCAGCTATCCCGATCGCTTCACCTCCGATCGCCCTTTGCGGGTGCTGTTTCTCGGTCAGGTGATTTTGCGAAAAGGCATTGCCGCCGTGATCGAAGCCGCTAAACTGCTGCGCGATCGCCCCATCGAGTTTTGGATTGTGGGCAGTCTCGGCATCACCCCTCCTCAAGATGCGCCCCAAAACCTCTACTGGATGGGAGCCGTGCCCCGCAGTCAAGTCAAAAAATATTACCAAGACGCCGATTTATTTCTGTTTCCCACCCTGTCAGACGGCTTTGGCCTCACCCAGCTCGAAGCCCAAGCCTGGAAACTGCCGATCATAGCGTCCCGATTTTGCGGAGAAGTCGTGAAAGATCAAACCAATGGGCTGCTTTTGCCCGAAGTGTCGGGAGAGGCGATCGCAGACACCCTCTGCTTTTGCTTACAACACCCCGAACAGCTTCAACACTGGGCAAATCACACCGTTGATCTAACGCACTTTAGCCTCGATCAGCTCTATCAGCGGCTACAGGCATTTACCCTCGACCTGGCTTGAGTATGACTCTGTTTGAATTTCCAGAACTCTGCGCCGCTCAGCTTGGCTTAATCTTTCTGAGTGTCATCTGGATGCTGAGACGCAACGATGAAATACCGCTGCTGATTAGCACCTTTTTGACCTACTGTGGCTCCTATCGCTATTGGGCGGTGACATCGGGGCTGAGTCGAGGCTGGGTCAGCTTGAGTAACTTTGGCTTTCCTCCTATCGATGACCAAAAAGCGCTTACGGCGTTGCTGTTCATCATCTTTGGCGAAATTTGCCTGATTGGATTTTACATGCTGTTTCAGCGACAGCACCTACCCGTGTGGCGTATCACCGATACTCCGTTTCCCCTCTCACCTAAATGGAGCAATCGAATTTTGATGGGGGGGTTGTTCTGTATGGGGGTGACGCTGGTTGCCCGCAATCAGCTTGTGGCGCTGATTCGAGCCGGACGCTCCCTCGGATTTCAAATCTCGGCCTATCTCTATTTGTTTCCGTTTGCTCTGGTGGGCATTGCCACAGTTGTAATGTGCGTCTGGAAGTTTGGCGGCTTTCGCTCCATTTTTTCTAAGGCGATCGCTTTGTTCATTCTGGCGAGTGTGGCCTCGCTCACCTTTGCCCCCTCTGGACGCTTTCAGTTTTTAGGCTGGCTGATTGCGGCAGGGGTAATTTTTTCCGCCAACTTTCGCCCCCACAAGCGACTGGTGCTGCTTTCGACTTTGGCCGTCGTGGCGATCGCCCTCTTTGCCACTGCCGGAGCCTTACGCAACACCACCAATTCAGTCAATCTCAACCAAGCTGCTTGGGAACGAGCCTTTAGCGCCGAAGATGCCAACATGCTCGACGGCTTCGTGCTGCTGCAAGAGGTCTACCCCGATCGGCTTCCCTTCAGCCTCGGCATGGAACATATTGAAGTGCTGTTGCGCCCGATTCCTCGTGCCATTTGGCCCAACAAACCTGTGGGCGGCTATATGAATAAGCTAGGGCTAATTGACGCCAATAGTGGCTTTACCCTCGGCATCTCACCAACGCTGTTGGGATCGTTTTATGCAGAAGGCTGGCTGATTGGCATCGCGTTTTTCTGTTTTCTCTATAGCTACTGCATCGCCAAGCTCGTCGTATACAGCACGCGCCTCCACCCCTTTGCTGGAGTGCTGATTCGAGCGGTGATCTGTGCGGCGCTGGTGCCGCTCCTGCGAGCTGGAGATCTCCCCGGCATCTATGCCTGGATTGGCATGGGGTTTTGGCCTTGCTTTTTAGTGCTGTGGCTCAACCGACATATCCTCTCGATGCCACCTCAGCCACTTGTGTCTCCCTACCTCATCTATTCCAACCCGTCGGGTCATCCTAACTATCCTGAGTCCACGTTCTATCGTCCATAACTGTGCTGCGTATGCATCTGGTTGTTCTGTTTCACAATATTGGTGGCTATCATGCAGCTCGACTCCGGGCTACCCATGCGGCCTGTCGCGCCAAAGGCTGGGACTTCACCGCGCTTCAGGTGATTGGGCAAACCCAAGAGCATCCCTGGGGCGATTTGGATGATGTGATTACCTTTCCCCTTGAGACACTCTTAAACCGAGATCAGGGCGAATCTGAAGATCAGCATAGTCTGGTGCGATCGCGCCTCTTAGCTACCCTCGATCAGATTCAGCCTGATGTGATGGCGATTCCGGGTTGGGGCTTTGTGGCATCGCGCACGGCGCTGTCATGGTGTCGCAAGCATCGCGTCTCTACCATTCTCATGAGCGAAAGCAAAGCCGACGACGAGCCCCGGAGCTGGTGGAAAGAACGGCTTAAGGCTTGGCTGTATGTGCGTCACTATGATGCAGCTTTGGTCGGAAGTCAGCTCCATGCCGACTATGCCGTGAGTTTGGGTATGTCTAGTCATGGCGTGTTTCGAGGCTACGATGTGGTCGATCACGACTATTTTGTGACTGAAGCTGAGCAAGCCCGCTGCAACCCTGACGCGACACGGCAGCAGCATCCCCATATTCCCCATCGCCCCTACTTCTTAGCGGTCACACGATTCATTCCGCGCAAAAACGTTAGTCGTCTGATCGATGCTTATCGTGCTTATCGTCAGCAGGTTTCTGACCCGTGGGATCTCGTTTTGTGTGGCAGTGGCGTTGAATCCGATCATCTTCGGCAGCAAGTGCAGCATCTTCAGCTTGAGTCGTGGGTACAGTTTCCAGGGTTTGTGCCTTCCACGGCCATCGGGCATTGGTATGGGTTG
>CAKZMO010000786.1 GCA_937128595.1 uncultured cyanobacterium
GCCTCAAAGATGGCAGTCGTAAGGTCACCCAGGTCACCGAGGTGCAGGGTATGGAAGGTGAGAGTGTGGTGTTGCAGGACATCTTCATCTACCGTACACCGGGCCAGAAGGAAACAGGCTACAGCCATGAAGGCGGCGGTGAACTGGAACCCACCGGCTTCCGCCCGAAATTTGTTGATCAGTTCAAGCAGTACGGGTTTAACCTGCCGGGTCGTATCTTCGGTGCGGGGCGCACCAAGATCTAAGCTGGCCTCCACAGGAATTCGTTTTGGTCATGCTCGCCCGGTGGGGCGGGCATGTTGTTTGTATTGACCCGGTTATTGATGAGGAAATATGCGTGTCCAGCTATCGCCGCGCTATCCAAACGCTGATACCCCCACTGAGCATCATGGGTGTATTCTGCCTGATTTACATCCCCAACCTGGGCAATACCATCACTTATGATGAGAGCATCACTTATTTTTTCTCCGCATAATCCCCGTGGATTGCGCTATTTGATTATGACTCGCCGAACAACCACCTGCTGCACTCCTTTTTTGTATGGCTGAGTACGACACTACTTGGCGGCAGTGAGATGGCGATCCGCTTACCTGCATTTTCGTTTGCGTTGATGGCCGTAGGTTATGCCTATCGCATCGGGTATCGCCTGCAAGGCTGGCAATTAGGCGTGATAGTCGCCACCTTGATGATGGCTGTACCGATGTTCAACAGCATTGCTTACATCGCACGCGGATACACGCTGCACACACTGTTGTCATTGATCTTCTTTGAAGTTATGTTTTTTAACCGGGGCGCGGTCCAGGGAACAGTGGCGCGTGTACTGCTTGTGGTCACCGCTACGTTGATCATCACCCTGCCCACATCGGTGACCTTAATTGCGGTTATTTCGGCGTGGAAGTTCCTTGATTTGCTGCGTGAACGCGATTTTCCGGCTGTGTTGTCCTACTTTATGCCGCTGCTGGTCGGCGGGTTGATCGGCGTTATATTTTACCTGCCGAGTATTGTGCTCGGCGTTGGGGATGTCGAGGAATTCTCCAACCGCTTCGGCTACGAGACGCTGCATCAACTGCTTACAGAGCTAACCACCCGGATGACAACTGCTTCCAGCAGTCCCATTCTAGTGATTGGCTTGCTGCTGGGCATCATCGTCATGAGCATGACGCAACGCCGATTGCTGATGGGTATGGTCGCGCTTTTTGGCGGCACCTTGGTGCTGGCTGTGATGCAGAAATGGTTGACAGGCGTTTACGTACCGGAGCGCATCTATGTGTATTTTGTACCGTTCCTGAGTTTGATCGCAGCAGTTGGCTGGTTGTGGTTGATAAAACGTCTGCCGACTTACACCCAATTTGCTGCTGTTGGGCTGGCGGTTGTTTTATTACTCATGACCGTGGTGGATACGCGCCACTTCAGTGAACCGTCATCTGTTGCTCGACTACAGGCAGCTATTGAGCAGCACAGAAACCCCCAAGATGCTATCATCCTCGGTTGCTGTTGGGATTATCCCCTGGCGTATAACAACCCCGACGGGGAGATCTTCCGTGTATCCGAAACGACGGAGAATTACGTCCTGATCACCAGCCGTTACTTCCCCTTTGAGCGATTATACGACCTCTACATCACAGACCAATCAGTAGATTGTACGGCGGAGATGTGGAATACGTTCGAGGTGTATACCTGCCCCACATCCGGGTCATGATTACCGCGTGACAGCGGTTTTCTATCTTGTTTATAACTTACAGTCGATTCAGGCATCCGTTTCCTATTGTAGAATGATAAGGATATACAGATGACTTTTAGGACTATCGTATGAGTGACCGGGTGCTATTAACCGCAGACCGCAACAACATCGAAGACACCATTGACCTCGCGGTTGAGTTCGGTTTAGGGCTGGAATTGATGGCCTTCGCTTACCCGGATGTGCTGGACGGCAACTGGAAGCACACCATGCGGACCTATCGTTCAATTCTGCGCAACGTACCAGGGCCGATCACCATCCACGGGCCATTTATGGATCTCGTCGGTGGCAGCCCGGATACACGCATCAACGAAATTTCCATCCAACGCTACCAGCACGCCATTCACATCGCCTCGGAGTTGGAAGTTCCGCTGGTGGTGTTCCATGCGAACTTCATCGGCTCACTGCATAACGTGCCCTACCGTAAAGGCTGGCATCAGCGCAATGTGCCATTCTGGCGGTCCATCGCCGAACACGCCCGCCACCACGGCATCACTTTAGTGCTGGAAAATATGTGGGAGTTCGACCCATACATTATCGGTAATCTGTTGCAAGAAATTGATCATCCTAACCTCAAAGCCTGCCTGGATATTGGCCACGCCTTTCTGTTCAGTGATAGTGGCTGGACGCTGCAAGAGTGGATTGATAGCATGGCCCCGTGGTTGGTCCACACGCATATGAACAACAACAACGGGCGCATTGACGAGCATCGCGGCTTTGATTGGATACATGGGGTGCTGGATTACAGTGATATTCTGACGCGCCTGCGCAATCTACCCACACCGCCGAATATGGTCCTGGAGATGTGGCACGCCGAGGAGATGCGCGACAGCCTGCATTACTTCGAGTTAGCTCTATCCAGCGAAGCCGAGACGGAAACCGAACCCCTCACAGGTGATTAACCCACACTAAAACAGATGCGCCAGCAACCGCCATGCCATCACATGATTGGTCAACTTGAATAAGCCACGCATAGCGGGCGTCTGCGTGCCCAGTAACGGCGCGATGCCCACGTTATCGGCTACCAACAGCGGATCACACAGGGGACGTAACGCCACCACACTTTGATCGGCAATTTGTAGCCGACGGGAGCCTTCAAAGGCCAGTGGTTTG
>CAKZMO010000787.1 GCA_937128595.1 uncultured cyanobacterium
TTGTATTCCCTGAGGAAGTGCTTCCTCGCGGTAATGCACTCTAAGGCTTGAGGCTGAATGAGCTGAACGCGCATTTATAGATTGAGTCAAAAGCGCTTCTCTTCAGAGGGGCGCTTTTGATTGTGGATCAGCGATACTAATCGTTGCAATCTCAACGAGAGTACAGTCTTCCTTTCAAGATGAGACTAAACTCCAAAATACAGAAATCTACGATCCTCTCCCACACAGAGAATCTTGTGTTATCTTGTGCTTAGCAGCGTTCAGTGAGAGCTTGCTCTACCAAGACGTTGTGGATGTTTGAACTTTGAAATTGTTAAAAAAATAGGAGGTGATGCCCATGCAAGATAGTAGTAAATCGATGGGTCTCCAAGTTGATGTAATCTGGCTGTGTGCCGGGGCTGTTCTTTAGGTTCAGCAGACTTCATGAGAAGGCTCTGGGAAAGCTTAAAGCTCCTCCCGGCAGTCTAGTTTCAATTGAAGACCCGCTAGACCGCCTTTGCTGTGATAGTGCGATGCACTTATCCTTGGCAAAGGCGGATAGCTTTTTAAATAGGCTCTAACGCTTCAACGAGCATCTAAAGGGCGATCGCCCCATCAACGCTGATCACGGCTTGAGATTACGGATCTGATCAATGACGGTGTTCACCAAGGTCAAGCCCCCAACCCAATAGGCCACGAGGAGAGTAATAGACAGTGCCCCTGCGATCGCACTGACCGTTAAGCCCATAATGCCGATCGCCCCGTCATCTTCTAGCAGGCTGAATCCAATAATGAAAACACCGATGGCTGGAAGAGTATTCGTCAGCGGCAACGGAATCAGCATGGACAGCCCCATGAGTGCGATCGCCCCACCTAAAATTAACTGGCCTGTGTGACTCGTGCAGACAAATGCATAGCGAGGCTTAGAGATCGATTCGAGGCGGCGCAGCCAAGGAATTCCAGCTTTGATGATGCCTTGAGCTTGCTTCGTCTTAAGGGATCGTTTCCGAAACCACTGAGGAAACCAGGGACGACTGCGGCCCATCATTAGCTGCACTGCTAGCAACAAAATCACAATTCCAAACGGAATCGAATAGCCGGGGGCGGGGACAGGTAGCGCCGAGGGCAGAGCCAGGAGCACCAACAAAAACCCAAAGGTTCTTTCTCCGGCTAGCTCTAAAATATCGACCAACGTCACGGAGTCGGCTCGTTCTTCGCTAAAAAAGAAATTGTGAAGTTCAACAGAAAATTTTGCCACGAAAAGCCTCAATCACAAGCTAGAGAAGATTAGGCGATCGCACCTTCGCCTACTTTTTAGAAGGGGTTCGGAACGTGCAATCTAACATTCTTTTATAGCTTGAAGGTTCCCTGGTTTAAGCATTTGAATGCATCTGACAAGAAATAAAAACAGCGATCGCCCCCTCTTCTGAGAAATCGAAGGAAAGGGGCGATCGCCATTACTAATCAATTGACAACTTCAGATTTACGAAACGGACTCGCTACACCAAAATCTAAAATCACCAATCCAAAATCGCAAATCCAAGATCGAGTTCCCTAGGTTCCAGCCGTCCAAGACCCGAGATACTGTTTCTGGTCAGAGGTCAAAGAGTCGATTGCAACTCCCATCGCCTGTAGCTTCAGCCGCGCAATTTCCTTGTCAACTTCAGCAGGAATGGAGTGAAGTCCAGGCTCCAAAGAACCGCGATGAGTGACGAGATATTCGCAAGCCATTGCCTGGTTCGCAAAACTCATGTCCATCACTGCACTTGGGTGACCTTCGGCAGCGGCAAGGTTAATCAGACGACCTTCGCCCAAAACGATCACAGACTTACCATTCTTGAGGCGATACTGCTCGGTGAAGCCGCGCACCTCTTTGACTTCATCTGCCATCGACTTCAGCGATTTCAGGTCAATTTCGATATCGAAGTGACCGGAATTACAGACAATTGCTCCGTCTTTCATCGCCTCAAAGTGCTCTTGACGAATCACGTGCTTGTTGCCCGTTACCGTAATGAAGATATCGCCCTGAGCCGCTGCAAGTGCCATCGGTAGCACCCGGAAGCCATCCATGCTAGCTTCAAGCGCCCGCACGGGATCAATTTCAGTCACGATGACATTTGCACCCATTCCACGGGCTCGCAGTGCCGTTCCCTTGCCGCACCAGCCATAACCAGCCACGACGATGTTCTTACCCGCAAGCAGCACATTGGTTGACCGAATGATGCCGTCAAGAGTTGATTGACCTGTGCCGTAGCGGTTGTCAAAGAAATGCTTGGTATCTGCATCGTTGACATTCATTGCGGGGAAGGTCAGCACTCCATCGGCAAACATGGCTCGTAGGCGCACGATTCCAGTGGTGGTTTCTTCTGTGGTGCCAATGATGTCTGAGAGCTGATCTTTGCGATTTTGCACCAGGGTGGCAACAACGTCGCTGCCATCGTCAATGATGATGTTGGGCTTGTGGTCGAGAGCAATCTCAACGTGGCGATGATACATGTCGTTGTCTTCGCCCTTTTGAGCGAAAACAGAAATACCGTAGTCAGCCACAAGACTGGCCGCAACATCATCCTGGGTCGAGAGAGGATTACTCGCAATCAGTAATGCGTCAGCACCTGCTGCCTTGAGGGCGATCGCCAAATGTGCTGTTTCTGTTGTTACGTGACAGCAGGACGAGATCCGAATGCCTGCCAAGGGCTTCTCATTTGAGAAACGCTCCTGAATTTGACGTAGAACAGGCATCTCGCGGCCTGCCCACTCGATTCGCTGCTTGCCCTTCGACGCCAAGGACAAGTCTTTTACATCGTGCTTAATTTGAGTTGTCGTGACCATGTATACTCGCTCTAAATCTCTGTTTGAAATGCTCTACAAATTTAACTTCACCAAAACCGCTCAATTTATCTTTCTGATAGCATGACGCAGTATCAGTAGGTCTAAAATTGCACGTTCTACGGTTAAGACCTTGACCAAGCGGCTAGTCTGCACAGCTAGATCACATTGTCAAACCAATCACACTGTAGCAGGCTGTTGTAGTCGTCTTGAGCCAAAGACAAAAGCTCAAAGACACAACCGCAAGCATCGAGAGCCTTAGAGGATGTTTGAGAAGTCGTCAATGCTACTTCAGATCCCCCCTAGCC
>CAKZMO010000788.1 GCA_937128595.1 uncultured cyanobacterium
GGCTAGGGGGGATCTGAAGTAGCATTGACGACTTCTCAAACATCCTCTAAGGACTCGGAAAAACAATAACGTTAACAATTTAGAAACTCTAGGCAGTGGCATGGTCAACGAAGAAATCGTCACTCTTCAAATATTCAATATGACTAATCAAATGTTTAATATCAGATATCCCAACCAGCGAACGATAAAAGTTACTCTACACAAGAACGAAATCTTAAAAAAATCATTGAGAATTAATAAGAAACCGCCCCGACTTGAACGCGAAGATGCACTCAAAGACTTTAAGAGCACGTTTTAGTTCCTTGCAGTGAAATGATTCTCACGTGTTTCCTATTGCCTCAATCCCGTTTTCGCTGAAATTCTCCTATTGTTGGCTTATTCAGTCTTCTTAGCTGTCATTCATTCGCAAGGTAAAGAAAGTTCATTCAGAGAGGTATTATAGTGCAGACATCGGATATAAGTCTCTGGGGCATCAACCTCTCACCCTTTCTAGGCGATCGCTGAAGTTAGATGATGAAAGATAATGAAGCCAAATGACGTCGCCTCAACTCAAGTACTTTTATTTTGGGTTCTTAATCTGCAATATCGCCGAGTCAAAATTTTAGGCTCTTAAATCATGCAGACTCTTGAACTTAAACATTCTCTCTTAAATCTGATTCATGATTAAGATTCTGGGAGCATCCCAGCATTTGCAAATTTATCGATGTTTGTGTGCGAGCGTCCCGTTTCTCCTGATGGAGAGGCATTGCCAACGCGAGCAAGATGCCCACACTACACACACATGCACAACTGGAATGCACCCAAGGTTTTCTAGCTCTTTACTTCGCATCTAGCTTTTGTACTGTCATGTTGAAGCGATCGCCCACTCTATCTTCCGCACTCCAAAACTACGGCGTTCAACACACCCTCACGGACAAGGTTGAATGTCATGGCGTTGGTCTCCACTCTGGACAACACACCACCGTAACCATCATGCCTGCTGCAGAGGATAGTGGAATTGTGTTTGTGCGAACTGATCTGCCAAATTCTCCTATAATTCCGGCTCAAGCCAATCAGGTTGTGCAAACGCTTCTTTCCACAGAGCTAGCTGCACCCAGCTCTTCACAATCTTCCTCTGAGTCAACTTCTCCAGCCAAAGTACGAACCGTAGAGCATCTGTTAGCAGCTTTGATGGGCATGGGCATTGACAACGCCCGCATTGAGATTGATGGGGCTGAAATTCCCTTGTTGGACGGCTCAGCTCGTCTATGGACAGAGGCGATCGCCAAAGTCGGAGTCACCCCTCAACAGGCACCTCGGCATCGCCCCGTTGTATCTGAACCGATCTGGGTTCGAGACGGGGAAGCTTTTGTCGCTGCCCTGCCTGCACCGAACTGCCGACTCACCTACGGGATTGACTTTGCTTCTGAGGCCATCGGTCAACAGTGGCAAAGCTGGTCGCCCGATGTAGATGACTTTCGAGAGGCGATCGCCCCAGCTCGCACGTTTGGTTTAGCCCATCAAGTTGAGGCATTAAGGCAGCAAGGGTTGATTAAAGGTGGTAGTCTGGATAACGCCCTGGTGTGTGATGATCAGCGGTGGTTGAACCCTCCATTGAGATATTCTAATGAGCCAGTGCGCCATAAACTCTTAGACTTGATAGGAGACTTGAGTCTAGCGGGTTCATTTCCTCAAGCGCATGTGATGGCTTACAAAGCGAGCCACCATTTACATGTTCAGCTTGCATGTGCCCTGCACCAGCTCATAGAACAGTAAGTCAAACCTGTTCGTGCTTTGTCTAAGGTTTCCAGAAGCGATAGCTGGTGTCGCTTCGTTTCAATTCTGTACCTGTATTCAGAGTTGCCCATGTCCACATTGACTGATGCCCACACCTCTACAACCTCTTCCTCCGCTGATTCCTCTGCGGTTGAGTCGCCAACAGTGCAGTCCACCGCAGTGAAACCTCACGCTGAAGACGCTGTTGAACCCCGAACTCAAACGGTGCTGACTGTTGAAGAAATTCAGCAGCTCTTGCCTCATCGTTATCCTTTTGCTCTGGTTGACCGCATCATCGACTACGTTCCAGGAGAACTAGCCGTTGGTATTAAAAATGTCACGTTTAACGAGCCTCATTTTCAAGGCCATTTTCCCGGCCGCCCCATTATGCCTGGGGTTCTCATCGTTGAAGCAATGGCCCAAGTCGGTGGAGTTGTTCTGACGCAGCTTCCCGATGTGCCCGAGGGATTACTGATGTTTGCAGGCATCGATAAAGTTCGCTTTCGCCGTCCGGTTGTTCCTGGTGACCAACTGGTCATGACCGTAGAGTTGCTCTCGGTCAAACGCCGTCGCTTTGGCAAAATGAAAGGTCGCGCCACGGTCGAAGGACAACTGGCTGCCGAAGGCGAGTTGATGTTCTCGTTGGTGGACTAATTTGTGGGCTAATTTACAGTTGGAGTTCTGTCCTTGTCTGCACTGATTCATCCTACGGCAGTTATCCATTCCAAGGCTCAGATTCACCCTACGGTGAGAGTCGGGGCTTATGCGGTGATTGGAGAGCGCGTGACAGTGGGAGCCGGAACGGTCATCGGCCCCCACGTCGTCATTGATGGCTGGACAGAAATCGGAGAACGAAACCAGCTTTTTCCTGGTGTTGCCATCGGTCTAGAACCTCAAGATCTTAAGTACGACGGCTCAGTCAGCTTAGTCAAGATTGGGGATGGTAATCGAATTCGGGAGTATGTCACTGTCAATCGCGCCACGAGGGAAGATGAAGCGACCGTGATCGGTGATGAGAATCTGCTAATGGCCTATGTTCATGTGGCTCACAACTGTGTTTTAGGCGATCACATTGTGATTGCGAATAGTGTGGCGCTTGCAGGACATGTTCAAATTGAATCACGCGCTGTGATTGGTGGAGTGCTAGGGATTCATCAGTTTGTCCATATTGGTCGTCTGGCAATGGTCGGCGGCATGAGCCGTATTGACCGAGATGTTCCTCCCTACATGCTAGTGGAAGGCAGCCCAGCACGGGTGCGATCGCTCAATCAGGTTGGGTTGCGGCGGGCAGGCATCATGGATGCCGATGGCGGCACTGGGTTTCAGACCTTGAAAAAAGCTTTTCGGATTCTTTATCGTTCGGGCCTCCCATTATCAGCAGCCCTTGAGCAAGTTGAGCTTCTTAGTAATGACAAAACGGTTCACCATCTCCACGAATTTCTCCGCATGAGTCACAGTCCGGGACGGCGCGGTGCAATTCCTGGCAAGCCTCGGCGGCCCTCTCACAGTCAGGAACTGACGGAGTCGTAACAGTGGACATCGTGTCTCAGCCTGTGTCTCAGCATCAACCCGTGCCATCCGCTCCCAAAACTAAGCGAATTTTGATTAGTACTGGGGAAGTATCGGGTGATCTGCAAGGGGCGATGCTAGTGGAAGCCCTCTATCGTCAAGCCAAACTGCTAGAAATTCCTCTAGAAATTGTGGCATTGGGGGGCGATCGCATGGCCGAGGCCGGAGCAAAACTTTTGGGTCAAACCAGCGGCATCGGTTCTGTGGGTCTGGTTGAATCGCTACAGTTTGTGTTGCCAACCCTCCGCATTCAGCGACAGGCTCAACGTCATCTTCACAGCAATCCGCCCGATGCCGTGGTTTTGCTGGACTATATGGGGCCAAATTTGGGGGTTGGTGGATATATCCGCCAGCGCTTCCCCAAGGTTCCAATGTTTTACTACATTGCTCCCCAGGAGTGGGTCTGGTCATTCGGCAGTCGCAACACTCAACGACTGGTTCGCATGGTAGATCAGATCTTAGCTATCTTTCCAGATGAGGCTCGCTACTACGAGTCTCACGGAGCAAAAGTTTTGTGGGTTGGACATCCCCTTCTCGACCGCATGCAGGGAGTCGCGAGCCGAGATGAAGCACGACAACACTTCACGATTCCTCCCTCGCAAGTGGCGATCGCTTTACTACCGGCGTCTCGGCAGCAAGAACTTCGGCATCTCATGCCTGTCATGTTTGAGACGGCCCAGCGTATCCAAGCTCAAATTCCACAGGCGCACTTCTGGATTCCGTTGTCCTTAGAGCAATATCGCCCTGTTCTTGAAGCAGCCATTCAGCGCTACGGTCTGCGGGCTACCCTCGTCTCTGAAGATGTGCGCACGGTTTTTGCTGCTGCTGACCTGGCGATCGCCAAATCGGGTACTGTCAATTTGGAACTCGCGCTGCTTAACGTCCCGCAGCTTGTCGTATATCGAGTGCACCCTCTGACCGCATGGATTGCCAGAAAAATCTTACGGTTCTCAATTCCGTTCATGTCGCCCTCAAATTTGGTGACGATGGAACCCATCGTGCCTGAATTTTTACAAGAAGAAGTGACACCTGAAAATTTGACCCAAGCTGCCCTTCAACTGCTAACCGATACAAATCAGCGTCAGGCCATACAAGAGGGCTACCAACGAATGCGACAAGCGTTGGGCACAGTTGGGGTGTGCGATCGCGCAGCTCAAGTCATCTTAAATTCTCTTTTCAACTCTTCCCCATCGTAGCTGTAGCCGATATCTGCTGCTGATATTCGACGTTTATGGCGATACTCCTACGAATCGCAGTCTCCGTGATAGGCTTCCCCATAAGGAACGCTAACCGATTTAGAACGCCGACGTTTGCGACGGCGTGAGGGCTTAGGGATAGGCCAGTAGATACTGGAAATGAAGCTAACGAACAGAGCGGCGATCGCCAAATATCTGGGCAACAGCGCAGAGTCGAGAATTCCGGGATATTGAGACAACCCAAGCGCGAACCCCCCTCCTATGGAAAACCCAATAAATCCGGCGTAGAAGGTCAATAGCCCTAGTCTGCGTCGGACGTATTTCTTTTGGAGCTGATTGCGATTTTTGAGCCAGCTGGTCGCAGGAATCACCAGGAAAAACAGCAGTGTCGTCGAAGCGACAGCATAAGCATCACCTGCGAACTCCAGAAAGAGCGGCATACCTTGAAGCAATCCAACCGCTAGCGTTACAACCACGCCATACGTCAGCAGGAAAAAGCTTACCCCCCCAAGAAAAGCCGCTTCTCGACTTAAAAAAACGTCGCTCCGTTTCTTGGGTTTAGGATGCGGAATAATTTTGACGGGATCGGGACTGACAATAAATTGAGCGATTTGCCAAGCGCCAATCCCCAAAACTAGCGCGACTCCTGAAGAAATCAAGAGACTTATCATAAGTCTTAAGAGTAACAACACATCAAAATATCTATGCAAAAGCATAAATATTCTGAACGTTTCATTCAAAGAGCGCTGAATCTTTGAAGAATGATTGTCGTAAGGTCATAGCAATGCCATGATCCTGCAAGTGGAAATCGAAGACTGAACAGTGTCAAATCATTCTCGTATTGTGCAACGCCTATTAAAAGAGTACCCGAGACATGAATTTCGTCCTCATCTTCAACGATTTAGACCTAAGAATTGATTCGTCGCTCCGCTTCCTGTTTCAGCGCCGCAAGAGTATCTTCCAGCACATTTTGGTAAATGTTGAAAAACACATTTCTCACGGCTCCGCCTTGATTGGGTTCGACCGAAACCTGATGAGTAATCAGTACTTGGTCGGGAGAAGATGATACAGGTTCGATCTGCCACGTCCCCTGCAAGGTCTCTAAATCGCCTTCAACGAGGAGGAAATCAATCTGCTGAGGATAGCTCTCCGTAGACGCCACTACAATGCGGCTTCTCTGGGTAAACAAAAATACTTGCACGACATTGATCTGTTCGAAGACACTGCGATTGTTAGCAGACTCTAACAATCGGCTATTTTCGACATTAGGGAAAAAGCGTTCGAAATTGTCGTAGTCCGTTAAGACCTGCCAAACATCAGGCGCTGAAGCATTGATTAGCACTCGTCCTGTAAATTGACCATTGCTACCCGTAACAGTCGCATCCCCTGCTTGCAAAGCACTCTGTTCCTGAGCCGGCAATTGGTTAAGAGAACCATTGATATCTTGTGAAATGATGTCTTGTGACAGTGCAGCGGGGCTGAGAGATGTTGCCACGACAATGGCGATCGCCACTAGGCCACTTAAAACATAGGAAGAAGACTTACGAAAACGAAAAGGCTTAAACGCCATAGTTTAGTGCTAGGTATTAGGACTGAAAACAGCTTGAACGAATGGGCAAGTATCGAGTTGCGTAAAAAAAGACGCGGTGTCGAGCCGAAATCAAAGGGTTCCGCATCCTACAACTGTTGAATGGTTAGCTCAAATGAATAACTATTCATCTACCTTACATTCTGTAAAGCAAGGCTGCTGTGTCTATCGCTTGATTCGGTATAGTGCTACGCGCTGATATAAAACCAACAGTTTATGGAGAAGCCGCGCGGTGC
>CAKZMO010000789.1 GCA_937128595.1 uncultured cyanobacterium
GCCATGGGTCGGGTCGGTGCGGGCCAGCACCACCAACGGGCGGCCATCAGGTTCTAAAGTCGCCGGGTGGAGCAGGGCGTTAATGTCGTGGCCATTCACCTCGAAGACCCGCGCACCGCACGACTCCAGCCGATCCACAATCGGCTCAATGTTCATCACATCGTCCATTTTGCCGTCACATTGTTGGCCGTTCATGTCGATGTAGATGCCGACGTTATCCAGTTTATACCAGGCCATCGCTTGCAGGGCTTCCCAGGTCTGGCCTTCCTGAAGTTCGCCATCACTCATGTAGACCCACACGCGCCCGGTATCACCGTTGAGCCGGCGTCCCAGGGCGATGCCTCCCGCCTGACTGATGGCCTGTGCCAGTGACCCGGTGGTTGTCTCCACACCGGGGGAGTGTTCGGCACCGATCATCTCAACCGTACCACCATCCTGGTTGAATAAGTCGAGGGCGTCCGGTCCCAGGCGGCCCACTTCGATCAGCACCGTGTAGAGTACCAGCGCATAGTGCGCCGGGGAGAAGATGAAGCGATCCAGGTGTGGGGCCTGCGGGCCGTTGTAAGCACCTCCGTTGAAGAAGTGCGGGTTATCCGCGCCGGGAACGCCGCTGAATGGCTGTGGGTTCGCAGGGGCCTGGCTAGGACCGAGATTCATGATTAACGTGTAGAGGGTGGCGAGTGTTTCCGCAGAAGAACACGCCTGGCTGAGATAGCCGCCGTTGTTCTCTAAAACATGTTCAAACACACGCAAGCGGATGTTATCTGCAATTTGTTGTGTGTGGGCTATATTGTGCCCGTTCAGATTGCTGTGATGGTGCAAGATGAGGATACCTCCACCAATAAATTTATATTCAAATTGAACAATTGTGCATTTGATTACTTTTGTTCAATGTATTTATCGAAACTGTACCGCAATTTGTTGATATTGTCAAAAACTAGTCCTGCTGTAAAAGGCCCTCAGCCGTGACAATATCTGTGATGAGTATATCAGCCACTTTGGTATTCAACGCACCGAGGAGTGCACGCACTTTATGCTTGCCATGAGCGACTAACACCACGTTGGGTATACTGCATAGCTCATCCAGGGTGAGGCCGATGGTGCGTTCGTGTTGTTCGGTTTTAACGGCATTGCCATTGACGTCATAGTAGCGAATGAGTATCTCGCCGACTGCCCCATGATCCTCCAACTCCCGCAGTTTTTCCGGTTCCATCAAACCGATCTCGACCATAGTGTTCGTCGGGCCAATTTCACCGACTCCGATAAATGCTACGTCACAATGACGGGCTGCATCTAATGTGGCTGCGATACTTGGTTCAGCGACCAACGTATCCCGTGCCTCGTTGCTGCTGACGACTACAGGCACGGCCAATGGCATGAGCTTGGCCTTCAGCGCGTCGGCTACGCTGCCGCTTACACTGTAGGGGTTCGCTTCACCCACCATAGTGCCGATGAGATCGACAATGGTGCATGCACAAGTTTGGTTTTGCATGTTGATGAATGGCGCAATCTGACTGACGGTACTGCTCCAACCAAAACCAATGTGTATATCCTGCTGCATGAGGTACAAAAGTAGGTCAGCAGTGGCTCGCCCCAATGCACTGGGCACTGTTGATGAGACCACAATCGCCTGCTTTAAGGCAAAGCGACTTTCCAATTGTCGGCTTAAATTCAGGTCATGTGGCATCGGTTGGGTGACACGTATCTCGACGATGCCCTGTTCCCGTGCGCGTTTGAGCAGGCGCGTCACTTTTACGCGGCTCAGGTGCAGCCGTCGCGCGATTTCAGCATGGGTGAGGTCATCGTGGTAGTACATCCACGCGGCTCGTATCATCAATTCGTGGTCTTGCATGGGTTTTGCCCCGAGTCTATTTGAGAATGTCTGCTTCTGCCTGTGCCAACGCTTCCGCAGCCGTTTTCTGCCCACGGAATGCCTGGTACACCTGTGTATAGAGCACGCCTAACATGTGTCCCATCTGTGGATGTTTGGGTAGCAAGCGGGCGGTTGTAAGCATCTGCTGCTGCGCTTTCAACCACGGGTAGTGCTGTATGTTTTGGTCACTATAACTACTTTGCCGTACCGGGCTACCAGCCAGGGTGATCACCAGGGTGTCTAGTTCGACTGTATTCAATCGTAAGAGCATGTCCAATGCTGCTTGTTGCCTGTCCTTCGGTAGATTAGTTGGGATGGCGGCACCCCATGTGGCGTTCCACGGCGTGGTTATCGCGGCGACTTTGTAGCGATTTGGTGCGACACTGCCCTCTGCGAGAAAGATAGGCGCGGCTTGCCCGCCCCAGGTGACTGCCATGCCCACATCGCCTCGGCGCAGGGCAGTTGCGATTGCGTCGTTATCGTACATATGCGTGTCTGTTGGTGTGAAGGCAGCAAGCGCGATGTAATTCTCCAGCGCACGACGCCCGGCATCTGTATTGAATGCGGGTTGCTGGATGTCATCTAATATGTGACCGCCCTCCGCATACAAATAGGGTAGCCAGTCGAGGAAAATCTCGCTCGCATGAGCCTTGAGTGCCAACACATGCTGTCCCTCGCTGATTTGTGCGTTCTGCGCAATCTGCCGTAAATCTCGCACGTCAACGGTATCGTCTGTAATGCTCACTTTCTCAGGGTCATAAAGCAAAATGTGCCCATCGGTGAATAACGGCAACATATAGCGGTTGCCATCATAATATGCCTCGTCATTCACCGACGGGACAATCGTATCCGCAGTGTAAGTGTCCCAATCCGCGTCGAGTGTATCGAGCTGTTGCAGCTTGCCATTGGCTGCAAGTTCGGGGATCCACAGATGACCCGGTACAAACACCACCTCATGCGTAGATTGTTCGGCAGCGAGGGCTGCATCAAGTTTCTCTCGATACGTTGCAAATGGGATGATGTCTAAACTGACGTCCACGAAACTAGGATCATTGAGTCGTTGGCGGTAGGCTTGTAACGCTGGGTCATCGGGCGCGAGGATTCGGAGTGGCACGGATTTCTCCCTAAAGGCTTGACATAGTAATTTCAGTATAATTACGCAGATATTTTGCTGCGTAGGGTAGGCTAAGAGCTTATATCATAGGCTGCATTTTCACAATATAGTGGATGCAAATGCACGAAAAACAAGTGTACCCACCCAGTAATGTTCACCGTGCGGGTTGATGAGGCAGAGTGTTGCGAGGTCATTGTGTGATCATTATCTTGGATGAGCCATGTGATAGATGCGACCCTGTGGATTGCCATACAAGCCCTCTACATGTTGGATTGTAATGGTTGAAGTTATTTGCGTTAAAATATTATTTAGGTATTTCTAATGAATAATTCGAAGGTTCTCTTGACAAAAAAGTTTGGATAGACTAAAAATACACTAAGCGTTCTAATTTAGTTTCGATAAGTGTTCACAAACCGATTCTGAAGTGACAAGGAGTATGTGCAAGATGATAAAGAAGCATATTTGGGCTGTATTTGCTGCACTGGTTTTGCTGGTGGTCGGTGGTGTTTCCGCCCAGGATGATGGACTAAACGTCGTGACGACCACTACCCAGGCGACTGACCTGGCGATGATCCTCGCCGAAGGTGCCGAAGGTGTGACCATCACGCCGCTGATGGGTGCTGGTGTGGACCCGCACCTGTACCAGCCAACCGAGTCTGATA
>CAKZMO010000790.1 GCA_937128595.1 uncultured cyanobacterium
GTGTGGTGCAAGCCATCCATCAACTCAACCTCTGGTTGCCACTTGAGCACTTCTTGGGCGCGGGTAATATCGGGTTGGCGCGTCTGTGGATCGCCTTTAATACGCTGATCTTCCTGGAAAACGAAACCAGCCGGGTTATCGGTGATCTGATTAACGAGTTTGGCGAAATCGACGATAGTCATTTCCACCGGGTTGCCGATATTCACTGGTTGGGTGTAATCCGAATGGAACAAACGATGCACACCTTCGACCAAGTCGCTCACATATTGAAAACTGCGCGTCTGCATGCCATCACCGTAGACGGTCAACTGCTCATGACGCAGAGCCTGGCCAATGAAGTTCGGCACCACACGCCCGTCATCTAAGCGCATGCGTGGTCCATACGTATTGAAAATACGTACAATACGTGTTTCCACACCATGTGCGCGATGGTAAGCCATCGTCATCGCTTCCGCGTAACGCTTCGCCTCGTCATATACACCACGCGGGCCGATTGCATCTACATTACCCACATAAGTTTCCGGTTGTGGGTGGACCAGCGGATCGCCATATATTTCTGAGGTTGAGGCCAGTAAGAAACGTGCTTTTTTGGCGAACGCCAACCCAAGGGCATTATGGGTACCCATCCCACCCACCTTCAAAGTTTGGATGGGGAACTTTAGATAATCAATAGGGCTAGCTGGGGACGCGAAATGCAGCACGCCGTCCAATTCGCCAGGTACATAGATAAAGTTCGTAATATCGTGTTTGATAAATTGGAAATCTGAGCGGTTGAACAGATGCTCAATATTGGCGATATTGCCTGTAATCAGATTATCCATCGCAATAACTTCGTGGCCTTCTTCGAGGAAACGCTCACATAAGTGTGACCCGAGGAAGCCTGCTCCACCAGTAATCAGTATGCGCACAGTAGTAATCTCTCTCAGATTTTGTTAAAAAGATTGTGCCGCAGTGTACCAAAACTCTGTGGTGGATAGTAGTGATAAATGTAAATTCTTATGGACTAAACGCGGACCTTGCCTTCACCTGTCTCACGTAGATTTTCGATCTGGCGTTTAAACTCTGCCTGAAAAACATCGAAAATCGGCGTATTGGGGAGGCAAATTGTCACTTTTTTCACTGATTTTATAGTTTCAAAAGTGAAATCAATAATCCGCTCGATGATAATCTGTGCGGCGGCTTCAACCGGATAACCTAGCGTGCCGACGGAGATAGGTGGGATGGCAATGGCGGTCAGGTCATTGTCTTCAGCGATGTTCAAACAAGCCCATATCGCATTGGCAAGTTTGCCGCGCTCGGCACCTTCACCCCAGCGTGGCCCAACACAAAAGAGGAGGTTATCGGTGGTTTTAAGGTTTCCACTATCCATCAAAACGGCAGAACCGACCTCAACCCAGCCGATCTTCTGGACTTCAGCACGCACGGCCTCACCGACAACCTGAGCAAGCGCATCGGTCAGACTGACGTTCGGGTCCGTAACAACGACGGTTGCGTCAGTTTGTAGATTAAAGATGTCATCCTGGACAACATCAATGGTTACTTTGTTAACTTTGGCCTTCATTTGCTACCGTACTCCACAGTGGAATTACCTTATTACACCACTGTTTCCGTTGATGCGTCAATAGGACGCCTGTTCGTTTCAATCTTCACAATCGATACTATCAGCAATAATGCATGAATATAGGCCAAATCAATCACGTAAATACTATTGTCTACGAGGCCGTGTGTGATCAAATTTGCCATGCTCCCGATTGTGCCGATTACGACAATTTTGACCAAAATTGGCATGTCATCAATTGATGTTGTGCGATACTGTCGCATCACATTGCACCAAAATACGATTTGCATGCCGAGCAACATGAGTACGCCAACCAAACCAAGCCGCGTCCATTGATCCAGCAAGATATTATGTGGATGTGAGAGGTCAGGCTCTTCCCAGGCATCCGGCAGCATGTATACATCACGAAATTCGTATAGGAACTGATCAAGGCCAATACCGGTGATCGGTTCATCGGCGATCATGTGCCATGCACTATCCCACACACGCAGCCGATAAAAGTTGGTCCCCTGAGAGAAATCGGTCAACCGCTCAAAACGCGGAACCTGTGTAGCAATCAGTAAACCAACCATTATGACCACGGTCAAACCAGCTAATGGCAGCACAGCACGGTGTTGATAGATCAAAATCAGGATGACAGCCACCGATACTGGTACACCGATAAACAATGCGCCTGCACTCTGGGTCAGCATGAGCGCACTACCGATTATAAGTAACGCAATCGCTAGAATCGCTTGATGACGACTATCTTTGACAATAAGAACGGCGACTATTAGAAATGGCAGGCAACGCCCCAACAGTAGGGCGGCATTATTTGGAGACCCGTATACACTCGCTAAACGACGGGCACCTTCTTCTGCCTCAATGATAGACTCACCGCGCAACCACATCACAATACCAATGCCCGCGACTACAAGGCCAGTCACCAACAACGCGCCAATCAACCGTGATAGTGTCCGCCAGTCTGGATGGAGTGTGCGCAAAATCAAATAAAATAGTGCTGGCTCTATGAGAAGTACGCGGAGTTCAGTTGTGGCAATATCTAGCCGTTCGGTCCACAGCAGGGATATGAACCCGATAACAACCCATAACAACATCAACAGATCAAGGACATGTATACGCACAGATAAGCTCGGCACCTGATCAAATGTAGATCGCCATACGGGGTCTCGATTGATAACCAGTCTTGGCACCCAGGCTCCCGCTGTGACCAATATGATAATCTCAGCCATAGGGAAGGCAAATCCGAATGCGGTCACAGGAAACAAGAAGAAGGGTGCCCAAAATAAGGTCATCATCAGGCCCAGTTCCAGCCGATTGAATACAACTACACCCAACAAACCGATACTCATTAAAGTAACGATAACACCAGTTTGATCCGCGTAGATAAGTGTGGTGACGATAAGTACGATAGGGATAGCGATTTGATCGCGCTTGAGCAAGACGGGTAGACGATTGCCTACAGTCAGCAATAGCCCTAATGGCATTACCGCCAACGTCATACCACCGACAAGCAAATTTGCAGGAATGATCAGTAAACGGGCGGATGCATGTTGACTCGAAACGACAGCCGACCAAACAAATCCCGTGAGTGTGATAAGAACAACAAGTCCGGTGACGATAACAGCAAAGCCAGCTACCGTGATCTGACGGTCATAGGGCACAGCTAAATCCCCGGAACTGACCGCAAAGCCGACTACGGGCCATCGGGCATCAACCTCATCGGGGATCAACTCATCTGCTGTGATAGTCAGTTCATGCGTGGTGTTATCAAGATCATGAGCAATCGCAACAACACCTATTTTAGCCGTTTGATCATCACTGCGCAGCGCAATGTAAGCTTGCCCAGTTGTGTCGCGGGGTAGGGCGTTCACCCTTGAATTAGCAATATCTGGATACAAATGCGCGATATATTCACCCTGACGCAGCAACAAGGCCACATCGCCACCTTCAAACTCGAATGTCACCTGACTATCATTAACCCAACCCATGTCTGCACCCTGGTCGCTGAAGGTCCAAATGCCGCTGTATGATGCATATGGATTTTGCGGTGCATAGAGACCGTTGATGGCCGCTTCTGGTGGGGATAATGTAGTCAGCAAATCCCACAGTGCAGTCGGCTGATTGTTCGCACCCAACACAGCATAACCCCACAGGGGATCATCAGCAGGGGCAGATGGTTGCCATTGGTGCAACATCATACCACCTAACCACGGCCATTCAGCTTCAGCGCGTTGATATGCTTGCTGAGTGTAA
>CAKZMO010000791.1 GCA_937128595.1 uncultured cyanobacterium
GCGATCGCCCCTCGCGCATTTTAGTTTTCTTTACGTCTCATGGAGAGCGACACTATGTCCACTCAGGTCGATATGGATGCCATTGAGCAAGAAGTTCGACTGTGTTTCATCCAAGAAGATGCTCCTGAATATGTGGAGCTGCTTGAGCAAGGCATTCTCGCTCTTAACGTCAACAAGGGAGAAGTCGAACCTAAGTCTTCTGAATGGCGCGGCCTGCTGCGGGCGGTGCATTCGCTCAAGGGCGGCGCGGCTCTTTCACACATGCAGGGACTCAGCCAACTCGCCCATCGCACCGAAGACTTACTCGAAGCGATGGGCGAGCATCGAGTGCAAGAACCAGAGGTGGCCTGTCATCTGCTGATGCAAAGTGTCGATGAAGTGCGACAACTTCTCGATCAGGTCACCAAAAAGGGCGGTGATCCAGTCTCTGAACTAACAGCAGCTCTCGAAGAATTGCTGAGTCAGGGCGTGATGGAGAGTCGGGGAGACGCTCCAATGGCGATCGCCGGAGCCAGTAATCCCATGCGTATCGTCTTGGAAACTGACTTCAAAGACTGCTTGGATCGGGCTGAAAACCAAATTGCCCAAGCCCCAACGTCTCAAATTCCCAACATTCTCGACAATCTGCTGTTAGAGGCGCAGACCCTAGCGGAAATCCTCAATATCAGTCCATTGATCCAAGTGATTCAGCAGATTCAGGCTGATATTGCGACTCCACCTGACGATTGGGCGATCGCCACTCAGTCGGCATTGCAAAAGCTGAATACCATACGTGAGGAGTTGCTGAGCAATTCCTCAGACGCCTCTGATTCCGCTTCAGCTTCTAGGGCTTCCTCTCCTCAGAGTTCAAGTCGTCGACGTGCCAACTCAGGGGGCGATCGCTCCCCATCCCCTGCGAATCCGGCTCGCCGTCAAGCCCCTCGGCGGAGTCGAGACAATGCTTCGGCTTCTCCTGAACCAACGTTCGACGCCATCACGTCGCTCAAACCTGCACCTCCCAAAACGACAGCCACAGTCAAACCCATCACAGCAACCGCAGCAGTGGTTGCTGAACCACCGCCCTCCTCGTCACCGTCACAATCACAATCACGCAAACTAGAGGCGGTTTCGTTCAACCCTGCTGGAACCTCCGCGCAGCTACCAGAACTTACGATGCGGGTTCCGGTTCAGCAGCTTGATTATCTGTCCGACACGGTAGGTGATCTGCTGATCACCTACGAAGGGTTCAATCTAGAGCAACAGCGTCTCGACCACACCAACCGCAGCTTGAAACAGCGGATTCGTCAGTTTTACACCCTGCGTGAAACCATTCAGAATCTTTATGATCGCCTGCTGTTGCCCACCTGGGGCGAAGCTCTCTCCCAGCATTGGAACAGCGACTTCGACCCGCTTGAGATGGATCGCTTTACCGATTTGCATACTCTGCTGCAAGACGTGCAGGAATTTCTTGCTCGCATTGAGGAACGCACCCAAGACATCGACCTGCATACCCACGCCAACCAAGAAACGGGAGAGCAATTTCGCAAACAGCTCGACACCCTGCGCCATAACTTGACCAAAGCCCGCATGGTGCCCTTTTCGACTCTGGCTGAACGATTTCGGCGACCCTTGTGGAACCTCAACCAGCGGTTTAGCAAATCAGTGCGATTGCGGGTCGAAGGCAGCCAAGTCCCGGTGGATCGGGCCGTGCTCGACCAGCTTTACGAACCGATGCTGCACCTGATTCGCAATGCCTTCGACCACGGCATCGAATCTACGGCTGAGCGGGTCGCGAGTCAAAAATCAGAAGAAGGCGAAATTATTCTGTCTGCGGTTCACCAAGGCACCCAGGTGGCGATCGCCATCCATGACGACGGACGCGGCATTGATATCAACCGAGTTCAGCAGCGAGCGATTGAGCAGAAGCTCTTGCGCCGCGATAGCAAGGCAAAGAAGCAGCAGATTCTCGACTGTTTGTTTGCACCCGGATTTTCCACCGCCAAACAAGTGGGCGAACTCTCAGGCCGAGGCGTCGGTCTTGATGTCGTGAAGGTGCAAATTGAGCGATTGCGCGGCTCCATACAACTCCAAAGTCAGTTAGGAAAAGGAACGCAATTTACTCTTCTCGTTCCCATGACGTTAAGCATTTTGCCGCTGCTGGTGTGTCAGCGCAATGTCAGCAGCGGTCGCCCAATTCTGTTGGGAATGCCGACATCCCAGGTGATCGAAATGGTAGAAGTTCCCAACGATGCTGATTTCAGAAATGGACTAGCTTGGCGCGATCGCCAGATTCGCATGATCCCAATCGAAGAGATCATGCAACCGTCTCTGGGTACAACGCCTTCAGCCTCTCCAACACCCCGCATTGCCGCCGTGATGGAAGTCGCGAAACAGACCGTCGCTCTTGGCATCGATGTTCTTCTCAGCGACCAGGAAATGGTACTCAAACCGTTTGATCCGCTGGTGACGGTGCCTCTCTACATTGCAGGCTGTACTGTTTCGGCCAGCGGTCAGCTAATCCCGGTCTTAGCTCCTGACCTGTTGCATCAGTGGCTAGAGCAAACTATGACTCGTACCGATGTTGTCAATCGCCCAATCAACCCGACAGAAGACGCACTCAGCCAGCAGCCTCCGTCCTCTAACCAACTGCCCAACCACGAAATTTCTGTTTTGGTGGTGGATGACTCAACAGCAGTGCGACGATTGATGAGCCGTACCTTAGAACAGTCGGGCTATCAGGTAGTGCAGTGTCGGGATGGGCAAGACGCTCTAGAGCGTCTCGTTGCAGGACTGGAATGTCATTTAGCCATCTGTGATATTGAAATGCCCCGTTTGGATGGATTTCAACTGCTGCAAAAAATTCGACAGCATCCCAAATTGGCTCATCTCCCAGTGGCAATGCTGACATCTCGCCAGGGCGATCGCCATCGACAGCAGGCAGAAAAACTTGGAGCCAACGGCTATTTCATCAAACCTTTGGGCGGACAAGAGCTAATCCAGTCGCTGCGATCGCTTCTCTAGTGTCTTCCATCTCTCTCCACATAATTCTCTCATTTGTCGCAAGAGGCGATCGCCATACGAAAAGAATGCGGAAATTATGCCACGAAACCGACAGTCGAGCGTAAACTGTAGAACAACAAGTGACTACCCACTCGAAAGAAAAAAGATGGTACTGACTGCTGCTAGTTCTATGTTTCTCGAACCTCATCGGTCTGATGTTGCTGCTGCTGTGTTGCTTGCCCTAGGGGCGATCGTCGTCCTTTTTCCGTTCATTCAGTCGGTTATTCGCGACCTCACGGATCCAAACCATGATGCCGACTGAATGAGTCAAAAGTAGAGTGAACGCTACAACGTTTCAGAATTGGACAAGTTTAAGAAAAACGCCCCAGGCAGGATTCGAACCTGCGACCAGCTGCTTAGAAGGCAGCTGCTCTATCCACTGAGCTACTGGAGCAAACGGACTGTTTCCAATGAAGTGACTGTGCTCGAAAACTGATCGCAAAGAGTTTTGCCCTAAGCTGCTGCTTCGAATGACTCACTTTGAACCAATATATCTGATCAGAGCTGACATCTTCTAGGAACATGTCAGGTTCAGCGGTAAATTTCACCTAATTTTTTTGTTGATTGTCCAAATCTTCCAATAACTGACCGAGACACAACACGGCCAGCCTCCGTCTTCCACTTGGGAGCTTTCGAGCGCTGCACGGCCTCTTGCCAGCAGCAACTCGTGGGCGCTATGGACGAGTTCGTGATGCTTGTGACGATATAGCGAAGACCTACAACCCCATCTTTACTGCATTTAGACGACTGCATTTAGACGACTGCATTTAGACGCAGTGATTCAGAGGTTTACAACACTACAAAATTTTTGGAAATTGCATTTTGAAATAGTACAATAGTATTAAACACGCATTTGATACTATGTCTACCCCACAGTCTTGCTCAGGTTGTCCGCTATATCGTGGTAGCTCTCGAACGGTTGGAGTTGGAACCTGTTTGCGTTGGGACGAGGCTGTATTGGCACATGACCATCCATGCTCTGACTGGCAAGAGGTGGTATCTCAGTGGGGCATCTTGATTCCACTTAGAGCGGAGTCGACAAAAGTTCACGACAAAATTCTGGCGATCGCCTAGCGCACAATCTTTTTTCAAGAGCATCAAAACTATGAACATGGCAACCACCGCGACCACCACCAGTTGGGCAAAGCTCAAATACGGCCCGACTGAACCCAAATCAAGCAAAGGCTATACACCTCAGCATTCCGCTTGTGTGCAACTTCTTGACCGAGGGAGTGAAGAGACATGGATCTATTTCAGTCCTGGACTCTACAGCTATTTGCAGGAAGGAGATACATTCGTTTGCAACTGGAAGAAAGGTAAATGGAGACTAGATACGGCGACGCCGGAACTACGAGCAATGCTTGAGAAGCGGATGCAGGCGGCGCAGGCAATTCAGCAGTCGCTAACGATGAGCGTTCCCCAATCGACATCTCCGGGCTCTTCCTCGATACAATCTGTCTCACCTGATCCGTCATCTGAGACACAGCTTGAATGGGAGTCCCCAAGTGTCATGACCAGAAGCGATATCACCAGCGACTCACTTCCGGCTGTTCATGCTGATGTGCAGACCTACTGTACACTTATGCTCAGAATTCAGTCTGAGCTGATTCGAGGAGCGACCACTCAAAGGGGTGAGGTGGGAATCACGGCGACTCAGCTTGAGAATTATGCGATCGCCATTTTTAATAAGGTGACAAAGTAAGCGATCGCCAGCAGGTCAGTCCAAGCTAAACAAGGTCGATCTAGGAACACAGAAACCTTTTGTCGGGCAAAGTTGCCCGATTTTTTTGCGAATTTCAGAATTTCAGCCCGAAAAAATGGTGGTCGAGGAAGTATAGTGGTGCGCGGCTTCTCCATCAACTATTGGTTTTATATCAGCGCGTAGCACTATACTTATCGAGACAATGTCTACTTAATCACACCAGCGACGACTCTTTGCTGAGACTGATCAACGAGATTCTCGATCTGTCAAAAATCGAAGCTGGAAAAGTCACGCTCAATTGTCAAACGATCAATCTCTATCAGACATGATCAATCTCTATCAGACATTAAGTCTACTTTCACGAACCTTGAGCGATCGCATCAGCCGCAAAACCTTGCAATTTCGTTTAGAGATTGGTACTGACGTTCCTCATTAGAGTCGATGCCCAAAAGCTAGAGCAATTACTGCTCAAGCTACTCAGCAACGCGATTACGTTTATCGTGCAAGGCACCATCACAACGACAAAACGACAAACGGGTTTACGCCATAGACACATCAAATCACGCACCCACGGAATCGCTCGCTCAAACGATTCAAGAAAGCGATCGGCATAGACCAAATGTGGGGTTGATCCGGCAAAAAGCAATTCTGGCTTTAACAAGAGATAAAACCAGTCCGAGGCCGCCTCTACATATTCTTGAAAAGCATCGTCACAGTGCGAGTACAGCCCACGGTAAGATTATTGTGCAGTCGATACCCAAAGCTAACAGATAAACTAGCAAATGCGTCTCAGAGACAGCTGAAGAAGATCGTGCCAGCAGGATACAGTCTTGATGCTGTCATTGAGAGATATTGGCCTCAATGCAAGACCGAAAACCTTTGGAAGAAAGAGATTCTGTTTCGGAAAGCAGCTAAACTCACCAGAACCGTGAACGCATTGCCGAACTTCAGTTATTTTACAAAATAGCCCCTCAGTGTCAGAACAGATGCAAGACCGAAAAACTAATGAAAACCTACCCAAGATTTGTCACAAACCTATTCAGGAATTTAGTGGATGAGTTCCAGGAATCTTGTAAATCTGGGGAGCATGATACAGAATGTTTATTCTAAAGCGCCAGGATGTTGATATATCGTCAGTTCAACACCCCAGCCGAGATCAAAAGATTCCCATTCTTCAATATCAGGAGCAGACGTTTCGTCTTCTCAGCGTATTTAATGCCGCCCAGGAAGAGGACGCCCGTGCTTTTTGGCGAGAGCTAACAGACAATCGTGGCAAAGCTTGTGTGCTGTTGGAAGAACCAGCGCGCTATAGCGTGTGGGGAAAAATTCGACTCAGTCAACTGATGTCGGAGGGTGAAGATAGTCAAGATTCACCTGACACCATGAGGCCGTCGTACGTTCAAGCGTGTTTATTACTTTTGCAAGCAGTGTATATCGACATTGAGGACTTGCTAGGCGCACGCCAGCTTGATTTGTTTGAAAAAGAAGTGATGACGGTTTTTCAGCAATGGCGATTTCCCAAGGCAGATTCACCCAAAGCGGTGGAACAGTTATTAACGGTTGACCCACTGTCCACTTTGCAAGTGCCGCCATGGGAAGAACATCATCTTAATACTCTGTTACAAGAGCTGTATCGCATTGGGAAAGACCACTTCGGCAACGCTAGCTTTACCGGCCGCGTGATGGATGCCCTCCAAGATATGTCGGACTCTGACCGAAAACAATTTTTAACGTGGTTAAATCAGTCACCCACGGGTAAAGTGTGGAGGTAAACGAGATGCTGCAGTTTAAGCTTTTCTATGAACTTTCTAGAGCTTAATTCAGAGTCCTGAAATATGAGCAGCCTCAGCACACAAGAGGAGGCTCTGAATCCAGGATCTAAAGCGATCGCTTTAGAACAAACCAAAAAAGGGCATCTAAGGGGGCAGAGTATGAGTTCGAAATCGTCACAAACTTCATCTCAATCTAAATCGATTTTATCCGTCCAAAATATTGTTTTAGCGTCGGTTGCCTGGGGATTAATTGCGCTTTTCATTTTCCTTTTTGGCAGCCCTATTGTACCTCGTCCACTCTGGTATACCACCAGCACTTATCTACTCGAAAATATTGCCTTCTTATGTGCAGGGTTGCTCTGTTTTCGCAACTGGAGAAGCTCGCAAATCGTTAGCGGACGAACGGTATGGCTGCTGATTGGAGCAGGCATGTTTTTCTATTTTGTTGCTAATCTACTGCTGTGGTGGTGGGAGCGATCGCTCGGTTATGCACCGGATGTTTCTCCAGCCGATTTGTTTTACCTTTCATCTTATTTGTTGTTAGGAATTGGCATGCTGATGGCAGTCACGTCAAAACAACTGAATCTATCTGTTTTACAGTGGCTGTTGATTGCTGGCATTGCGATCGCAGGTATTTTCATCGCTTACTTTGTCAGCGGTTACGCGGGTAGTTCAGCAGAAGAAGCGACCTACCCTACGGTTGACCCTGCCCAAGGGGCGATCACAGTCATGTGGACTCAACCCACTCTTCAACCCGGTGCAACGACAGGGTTGGAAACATGGGCACAGCGATCGCCGTCAGACTGGCTTGCACAAGTTCCCGAAACTCCTGCCAATTCTTCGACTGAACCCATCGTGACGGAGGAATCGGTAGAGGCTCCAGTAGAAGATGATCCTTTGGCAGACAAGCCAAGCTGGGTTGTGACTCTCGACAACCAACTCGCACCTCTCGCGGATGTCGTCTGGATTTTGTACCTTGCAGGCGATACGTTTCTAATGGTGATGGCAGTAACCCTGTTGCTAGCGTTTTGGGGAGGGCGATTTTCTGTTTCGTGGCGATTCATCGCTGCGGCAGGCTTTTCTCTGTATCTCGCTGACATCTGGTACTACTACGCCATTGCAAACATCGAAAATTACGAGACAGGCTCTCTGCCCGAAGTTTTCTGGATTTTTAGCGCCGTGCTTTTTTGCATTGGTGCAGCAGTTGAATACAATCTATCGACTCGCTCTCGGCGAAGTCGGCGAAGAACTTAGCACCTCGTGCAGGGCTAAAAACAACCCTTATGGGAAAACGTTGAATTACAAAGAAAACCACGCAGTTTTGATGCTACATCTGCATATTTTTTTATAGTATGGATGAGGCGCAACAGAGCGACCTTTTCCAAGTGGTCTCTTGTGCGATCGCCAACCTTTTTTATGGCTTAGAGAATGGCTCCAAAACGACTGTCTGATCATGAAAAGAACGAGATTGTTGACCTATATCGACAGCCAGAGGAAACCACGTCAACGTTGGCAAGTCGCTATGGAGTCAGCAGTAGTACCATCAGCCGCATTTTGAAACAAAATCTTTCGGCAGACGAGTACGATGCGTTGGTTCAGCAAAAGCGGACGGGTAGTGGTAAGCCCTCAATTGTCGATTCAAACCTGGACATTCCAGGTCTGAACAACAGCGGTGGAGCTAGTGCTGTATCCAAAGTCAAACCTGAGATCAGCTCAGAAACGGAACCGGAAGCCGAATCTGCGGAAGTCGAATCCGACGCGGCTGAAAAGCCGAGCACTGATTCCTGGGCAAAGCCAAAGCTGAGGGGCGATCGCACTCCAGCCGCACCTCGTCCATCCGCTGAAGATTCTCTAGACCAGCCCTCTGCTGACGAGTCTGATAGTGACGTTGAAGCCCGCCATAGTTCCAAGCCTTCGCCCTCGCGGCGACACAAGCGGCGAGTCAATTCTGCCGACGCTGATACAAATGGGCATCAACCCACCACAGAGACATCAAAAGAGGAGTCTGAAGAAGAAGAAAAAATTCCAGCCGTTGCCTCCGAGGTAGACGATGACGACGAGAATGACGACGCGTTCAACTATTCTTCCTTTGACGACGATGATGATGATTTAGCAGACGAGCTAGATGATGACTTCAGCGATGATGATGATGACGACGAAGATGATGACGATGATGCTTCATCTCCAGTCAAACTAAAGTCGGGTGATCTGGTCACGGTTGTCCCTTTTGATGAAGTCGAACTGCCTCGTACCTGCTACTTAGTGATTGATCGATTTGCCGAATTGATTGCTCCGCCCCTGAGAGACTTCGCAGAACTTGGCAAGATTCCCGAAGAGGAAATGACATCAAAAACTCTGCCCGTCTTTGACAACCACCGGGTTGCAAAGCGGTTTGCCAATCGCAGGACTCAGCGCATTGTCAAAGTTCCCGATGGGCAAATGCTCGCAAAAACAATGCCCTATCTTTCTGCAAAAGGAATCACACGACTGTTGCTCGATGGTCAGGTTTACTCCTTAGTAGACTGACTCTGAGTGAGCAAGCTTGTCTGATTGACACGAAAAAGGGTGTTGCACAGCATGGAATGATGCGGAAAGATTCAACTCATGGATGACCTGC
>CAKZMO010000792.1 GCA_937128595.1 uncultured cyanobacterium
AGGCTCTCTATCCTTATGTCGTCTATCGCAGAAAGTGAAGAGATGCTCAAGTTCAATCAATTTTGGAAAACGAGATGATTTCAGTTTTGAGCAATGAGAGCAGCTTTATAGGAGAGCCATTCTACAGACCCTCATGCTTCTGCTAGACTCTCCACATGCCCAAAACACCGCCCCTATTCCCAAACGACGAAAACTACTCCTCACTGCTGAACGGGTTAAAGCAACGCATCCGTTCAGCACAAATTAAGGCAGCAATAGCCGTCAACCAAGAGCTAATCTTGCTGTACTGGCAAATTGGCAGAGAGATACTCCTCAGGCAGCAGCAGGAAGGCTGGGGCAGCAAAATCATCACTCGGCTAGCCAAAGACCTAAAACGCGAATTTCCTGATATGAAGGGGTTTTCTCAGCGCAACCTCAAGTATATGCGCGCTTTTGCTGAGGCGTGGCCCGATGAATCAATTGTGCAGCAAGCTGCTGCACAAATTCCCTGGTTCCATAACTGTGTCCTCATCGAGAGAGTCAAAGACTCGGAAGAACGCTTGTGGTACGTCCAAAAAACAGTTGAAAACGGCTGGAGCCGCAACGTGTTGTCGATGCAGATCGAAAGCGGTCTCTATCAGCGCCAAGGTGGCGCGATTACAAATTTTGCTCGCACGTTGCCCAACCCTCAGTCTGATCTAGCTCAGAATATTATCAAAGATCCCTACCACTTCGATTTTCTCAATCTGGCTGAAAATGCTCAGGAGCGAGACCTAGAAAAAGCTCTTGTCGATCACATTCGAGACTTTTTGCTAGAGCTGGGCACAGGATTTTCATTTGTGGGCAGTCAATATCATCTGGAAGTGGGCGGAGAAGACTTCTACATTGACTTGCTGTTCTACCATTTGCAGCTCCGCTGTTTTGTGGTGATTGATCTGAAGATGGGAGAGTTCAGACCCGAATTTTCGGGCAAGATGAACTTCTATGTGTCTGCCATTGACAATCTGATGCGGCATTCGAGCGACAACCCGACCATTGGCATTATTCTGTGCAAGACGAAGAATAAGACGATTGCTGAATACGCCCTCCAGGATGTCAATAAACCGATCGGGGTCTCGACGCATCGCATTGGGGGTGAGTTGCCGGAGGCGCTCAAAGACAGTTTGCCGTCTGTTGAGCAATTGGAGATAGAGATCGACACGGTCGTGGCGAATGCTGAAGAAATCGACACAGAGGATGATTCCCCTGAGTAAAATCCGCATAGAACAGAGATGTAACCAACGACTGTAAAAATTCAGCTCACGATTGGGCAAGACAGCCCTAAAAGCGGTATTCTCATGGCTGTAATGCAGTAGTGACAGCATGATCATCACCGTTGCGTCGTTTAAGGGCGGAGTAGGAAAAACAACAACCGCACTTCACCTCGCGGCATTCTTTGCTGAGCGGGATAAGACGATTTTGGTGGACAGCGATCTCAACCGCAGTGCCTCTCGCTGGGGAGAGCGCGGCGCGGCTCCGTTTGAAATCTATGATGAGAAGAGTATTGGGGAGGCTGGTGAGTTTACTCACATGATTATCGACACCGCCGCTCGACCTGCCGACAAAGACCTGATTCGGCTAACTGAAACCAGCGATCTGCTGGTGATTCCGAGTGCGACTTCGGCCTTTGCGGTCGAGGCCGTCGTTCAAACTATCGGCATCTTGTCAGAGCTACCGCAAG
>CAKZMO010000793.1 GCA_937128595.1 uncultured cyanobacterium
GAAGTATGAAGATTGAGTGTTCCGCATGAAGCTGTAGCGGCTCAAAGACCTGTTACAATCGCTAACCGTTGTGACATCAGAGTTTGGTTATGGGTGACGGGTTAGCCGGAAAGGTAGTGTTGGTAACGGGTGCGTCGAGCGGTATTGGTGCCGCGATCGCTCGTCGGTTGGCGGCGGCAGGCTGTCGGGTGGCGATATGTGCCCGGCGCGGCGATCGCCTGCAGGAACTGGCCGATTCCCTGCGCTCCAACGGCACAGAGGTGTTAGTGAAAACGGCGGATCTGAGTCAAGAGTCTGACATTTTGGCTGTCTTCGGCGCAATTCGGCAACAGTGGGGCGGTGTTGATATTTTGATTAACAACGCCGGTCTAGGCAAAAAAGCTCCATTGATGACGGGTGACACCGCCGCCTGGCGGGAGATGTTGGAAATCAACGTGCTGGCGCTATGCATCTGCACCCGTGAGGCCATTCAGGATATGCAATCACGGGGCGATCGCGGTCACATTTTGCACATTAGTTCGCTGTCGGGGCATCGAGTGCCCAGTATCAGCGGGCTGTATTCAGGAACCAAGTTTGCGGTGCGATCGCTCACCGAAGGATTACGCCAAGAATTGCGATCGGCGGGGGCTGGGATTCGGGTATCGTCCATTAGCCCCGGCTATGTGCAGACTGAGTTTGCAGAGAAATATCACCAAAGTCCTGAAAAAGCGGCTGAAACCTACGGTCGTTTTCCCGTCTTGCAGCCTGCTGATATTGCCGCAGCCGTTTACTATTCTCTATCGCAACCCGAATATGTCGAAGTTCACGACATTCTGCTGCGTCCCACGGAGCAGGATAATTAGGGGTTAATCTATCAGCGACAGCATAATCAGCCGTTGATCGAGTAGCGATCGCACCCCTTCCACGCTTATTTCAAATGAGTCAACTAGAGCTTTGACCGTGCGATCGCGATTCCCGTCACAAGCCTGTAGGAAAAGAAACTGGGCGTTATCCAGCTTGATAATTTGATAGTCCGCATTGAATAGCGTTTGGCTGGGCCAACCATCAATGCAAGGATGCAGGCTTGGAATGGCTGCCAGCAAGTCGTCGTCCGCGGCCCAGTCGGTTTTCGGTAGCGGCGGTTGCCCCAAGAAAAATTCGTAGTGCGTGATGGCAGACGGATCCAGCAGTTCCACTAATCGATAGCGTTGGCGATCGCTCATGCTCGCTACTCGCTCCATCAGTTCCGGTGCCTTGCCGAGCAAACGGTTCACATCCCAGACCTGTGGGTTAGAAAACCCAATGAACTCTAGCCCCGACGCATCAATCAAATCAAACAATGTGTCGATGGTGTAGTCTACTTCCTGAGGATGGACGTACATATCAGCAAAGCATTCATCCCGCTGGTTTTCCATCGACCATCGTTCGTTTTCCCGCTGCACCAGTCGATTATTGTCGGGTAGCGATGCAAAAATCTGTCGTCCAACCTTGACGCCGTCTTTGTAGTCGCCGCGTTTGTCGCCTTGCAGCAAAGCGATCGCCTCTTGCATCAACTGAATCTCCCAACGCCCGTGGGCCGCATAGACAAAAATATGCATGATGCCGCTGGGGGCTAGTTTTTGAGACAGCGCTTGAATGCCGCGAATGGGGTCGGGCAGGTGGTGTAGAACACCGACGCAGTTGATTAGGTCGAACTCCCCCGGCACTTGCTCCACATCGTAGAGGCTGAGGTGCAGAAAACTGGCGCGATCGGCCCCCGATCGTTGGCATCGTTCCTTTGCAACCGTCAGCGCGCCCTCGCTCAGGTCAATGCCCAGAACCGTAGCATCGGGGTTTAGGTGAACCAAATATTCAGTGCCCACTCCTGTACCGCAGCCCGCGTCTAGAATGCGAACGGCGGTAGTTTCCGGTGCTTGCCCGGTGCAAAAGCTATAGGCAGCGGGCCAACTCCAGCGCCAGTTGTAGCCCGGCGGTGGTTCATCTAATAGCGGTTCGGGCGGAAAGGGGTACGTGTTGTAGAGTTTGGCAACGGCGGCGCTAATGCGTTGGGTGTCAGGCTGAGACTGGGACATGGTGGTGGTGTCAAGAATGGGCAGGGAATGAGCAGGGAACGAGCAGAAATCAGGGCCCCATCTGTTTAAGACAAGACGGAACCGTAGAGGCTGGGCTAAGGGGCAGCAATCCTGCGAATAGAGTGTATCGAATTGTTTGCACAGATGGAATATTATGAGGGCGGCTCAGCGATCGCGTTTGCGGGGTTGAGCGCGCAGTAGTTGTGGGTGAGGCGAAATGGTCATTGAGTCCTTCAGTGTGCTGCATGGATCTGAAATCTTGGGTCTAAAAAATTCTGGCTGAAAAATAATGGTCAACATCTGGAAAGCGATCGCAGTAGGATGATGCTGGAGTGAGGCCGTTGTAATCGAGCGGTGCGTATTTATCGGGTAGAGGTGTTTCAGTATTAACACTGTTTGGTGCGTGGGGCTGGAATGGCACTATCCGGATGTGCGGCAACTTACTCTGAATGGCCGGTTTTAGGATCGATATCGCTTGTTGTTCACAAGACTGACCCAACGTTCAACTGGCGCAAGCGAGGGCAGACTCAGTACCTCACAAGAGTGGGTCGGTTGTTGTTTATCTAACGCTAATGCAAATTATGAACCATCTTTTTTCAAATATCGCTCCTCTGTCGATCGGCGCACTATTGTTGGCAGGAGCCGGAATGCCCATGCTCGCGGCACCTGCGATCGCGGCTCCGACAGTCGTTGAGCAAACCAAACAGACGCAACAGCGAGTGGTCGTGCTGGATTTCGACTACTCCGCCACCAGTGACTCCAACTATTACCTATCCTATTGGCGACGAGGCAGCGCCGCCGGAATTAGCGACCTAGTGGTGAATCAACTCGTCAATGATGGCACGTACACCGTCATTGATAGCAGCTTGGTGGGTGAGCGCAGTGGCTTTGTGACGGATGTGGCCAGAGCCGTTGCTATTGGTCGTGAACTGGGCGTGGATTACGTCATTATTGGTTCAGTCACCGAGTTCAACGTTGAGACTGAAACCTCAGGGGGGAGCTTCCTGGGCATCGGTGCGCGCAATCGTGAGACGACCGCCAACGTCGCCCTGACGGCACGGATGGTCAGCACAGCCGATGGATCCGTGGTGGCGGTGATGCAGGGCGAAGGCAGCGAAAGCGATAGCTCGTCTAGTGCTTCGATCGGTGGCATCAGCGCGGGGTCTAGCGAAAACCGCGAAGATCAGTTGCTTAGCACAGCGGTTGAGCAAGCCGTCACGACCCTAATTGCTGATTTGACCGATTAATTCATCACCTTAATCCATCAACTTTTGGGATTGGCAGTGAGCGATCGCGCCCGCTGCCCTGACCATGATTCAGCGATCGCGCGGTCGAGCTAACGGTAGCCGAACCCCGATCGCTTTTCGCAGTCTTGTCATATTACTATATAGCGATATAATTAAATGAGTGTGATAGGCGATCGCATTTCATCGCGCTGGCCGCCGTCCAGGGTTGGCGGTGCGCCCCAAGGTGGGTTGATGGCGATCGAGTTCACAACTGAAATCCATATCTCATGACGATCGTTTCAATAGGCGTCTAGCCATTTGAGACCGTTGCAACCGTCCAATTCGGCGAAAGCGACTATCCGCGTCAGTCTTTATTTCTATCTATCCGGTGTTTGCGCCATGATGCTATTTCGACAACTGTTTGATCCAGAAACCAGTACCTATACGTATTTAATTGCTGATCCAGAAACGAAGCAGGCGGCATTGGTGGATCCGGTGCTTGAACAGGTTGAGCGAGATGTGAAATTACTTCGAGAGTTGGGGCTATCGCTGCACGTTTGCCTCGAAACCCACATCCACGCCGACCATGTGACTGGAACCGGAAAGCTGCGCGAGCTAACGGGCTGTTTGGGCATTGTGCCAGAACACGCTGAGGCTGCCTGCGCCGATCGCCACATCAAAGATGGCGAGGTAATTCAACTGGGGCAGATTGCCATCCAGGCGATCGCGACGCCGGGGCATACCGACAGCCACATGACCTATCTGGTGAATGGCGATCGCGTTTTGACCGGCGATTCGTTGTTAATTCGAGGCTGTGGTCGCACCGATTTCCAAAGTGGCGATGCCGGGATGCTCTATGACTTTGTAACGGAGCGATTATTTACGCTGTCGGATCAC
>CAKZMO010000794.1 GCA_937128595.1 uncultured cyanobacterium
CGCGCAAGAGATAATGGGAGCCAGCGGCAGAAAAGGTTTCTGTCCTTTTTCTAATCAATCAGGAAGTCCTGCTGCGGAACAAACTCACCATTACGGATAGTCAAATTGTGCAACGAACCGTTATGATCCCTTGAAGGTCGAGTTTGACCATGATAGAAGATCGTGCCTGGTCGTTTTCACGATATCGAACATATGGGTGAAGGATGAATGATGTGGCTATCGATCGCACAAGCATTTCATCCGTGGGTGTTTTCAAACTGTTGATGATGTGGGTCGAAGACAAGATGCACAAGCAATTCAAAGCACATGCGATTCGTTGGGCTAGTGCGCTCATCTGTAGCGGATTGACCGTCCTCGTTCCGCCAATGTTGGGCGAACAGCGGGCGATCGCACAGGTCGCAGCAAGTCAAGCCGACGCTCGCCTCAACGATCTGCTAGAAACCGGACAAGAACTCGTCGAGCAAGAAAACTACACTCAAGCGCTTGGGGTCTACCAAGAAGCCGCCACTCTAGAACCAGACAACGCTCGAATTTTTTCTGGAATTGGCTATCTACAAGCACAACAGGGCAACTTTGGGGCAGCCATCGACGCCTATGAGCGGGCGATCGCCCTTGAAGACAACAACGCCAACTTTCACTATGCACTCGCCTACAGTCTGGCGCAGATTGGAGATTACGAGACAGCCGCCAACGAATACCGCCGCGCCACAGAAATCAGTCCCGATAATGTCGATGCATTCTTAGGACTTGGGGTTGTACTGACCCGTCAACAGCGCTACGAAGAAGCATTGGAAGTCTACCGTCAAGTGACAGATCTGCGTCCGGGAGACGCCAACGTCTACGACTTCACCAGCGCTATGTATGTCGAGCAGGGGCGCTATGCAGAGGCCATTGAGATGGCTCAACGAGCGATCGAAGTTGCTCCCCGGCGAGGCAGCGCTTACCTGAATCTAGGCGTCGCAGAATCAAGGCAAGGGGACGTCACAGCAGCGCTTGCAGCATTTCGACGAGCCGCTGAGTTAGAACCTCAACGAGCCGATGCGTTTCTTCAGATCGGTGACATTGCTAGATCCCAGGGTAATTTTGAAGAAGCGATCGCCGCCTACCAACGTGCCGCCTCAGTTGAGCCGAGTATGGTGGAAGCTCACGCTCTGCTTGGAGACACCTGGTCTGAGGCTGGCGACCATTTGCAGGCAATTGTGTCCTATCGCCGACTGGTCTATTTGCTGCCCGACAATCCAGAAGCGCATATCCGTTTGGCAGGCGCTTTACAACAGCGAAATCGCATCCAAGAAGCATCCGAGTCCTATGAACGGGCACGAGAGCTATTTCGCCAACAGGGCGATCGCGCTGGCATCACCCGTATTGATGAGGTTCTTGAAGATCTATAAACAGCTTCGATAAGAATCTCTTCGTCAGATGACAGTTAGCACCACACAGTCGGTGTGATTAAAGTCGGTGTGATAAAAGTGCGATCGCACCTCTATGGTGTAGCGTCCAAACCTTTGTCATGCACAAGGGGAATACGAATACGAAACTCAGTTCCATGCTGACCATCAGAGCAACATTGTAGAGTTCCGTTATGCCACTCAGACACAATCTGAAGGCTGATCGAGAGGCCTAAACCCGTGCCTTTGCCAACGGGCTTTGTGGTGAAGAAAGGATCAAAGAGACGACGTTGATTTTCTTGTGGAATTCCTGATCCGTTGTCTCTAATGCTGATCAGCACATGGCGATCGCCATCGAGCCGAGTCACGACTTGAATTTTGGGCGGTTCGGTTGGCTTGTTACGAGTTGCTTCTTTCAATTTGCTGTATCGATCTTCTGAAGCATCCAACGCATTGGCCAAAATATTCATGAACACCTGATTGAGCTGCCCAGGATAGCACTCGATTGGAGGGAGTGTGTCGTAGTCGCGCACAATCTCTACGGCAGGACGACTGGGGCTCGCCTTGAAACGATGCTGCAAAATTAAGAGAGTGCTTTCTAGCCCATCGTGGATATCAGCAAATTTCATTTCGGCTTCGTCCACCCGAGCAAAATTGCGTAACGACAGCACAATTTCACGAATTCGCTCCGCACCCACCCGCATAGAGTTCATGGTTTTGGGCAAATCTTCTAGCAAAAACTCTAGTTCTATTTCTTCAGAAAGTTCTTCAACGTCTTCGTTTTGATGAGGATAGGCTTTTTGGTAAAGACGCATTAAGTTGAGCAAATCTTGGGTATAACCATCGACATAGACCAAGTTGCCGTAGATAAAGTTCACCGGATTGTTGATCTCATGGGCAATCCCTGCCACTAACTGCCCCAAGCTCGACATCTTCTCTGTCTGAACAAGCTGAGTCTGAGTACTCTTCAAATCTTCTATGACGTGGGTGAGTTCTTGCGATTGTTGTCGAGTTTGCTCCAAGAGTTCAACTTGGTTCAGTGCTACGCCTAGATGCACTGCAATCTGACGAACAAATTCCACCTCCCAACTTTTCCACTCTCGCGGGGTCGCACATTGATGAATACAGAGCAATCCCCAAAGGCGATCGCTCTGTCTGATCGGTACCACCAAATTTGCAATCACCTGAAACTGAGCCAAGATATCAACATGGCAACTCTGCAAATTCGCATGATGAATGTCGGCGATCGCCTGAATATCACCTAGATGGTATCGACTGGCGTAATCTTCTCCAAAACAGCGGTCTTCCACTGGGGCATCCAGCGCCGAATCATATCCATCGACAACATCCTCTGACACAAATTGTCCCCATTCATAGCCAGAGCCTTCGTCAAATTTATAGATAGCTGTGCGATCTGCATTCAAAAGTTGTCGCACCTCTATCGCAGCAAGCTTAAAAATTTGCTCAAGCTCTAGGGATTTGCGAATGTTGGTAACAACTTTGAAGAGAGCTTCTTGCTGTTCTCTTTGAAGCTGCACCTGCTGCAACAGCTCAGCCTGAGTGAGTGCAGCATCTAAATGTGTTAGAACCTGCTCTAAAAACGTGATTTCCCACGGATGCCATGGACGAGACTGGTCACACTGATGCACATACAACGTGCCCCATAGCGTTCCATCTCGCAGCAATGGCAAAAGCAGATAAGCCTGAACGTTGGAGCGCTTCAACGTTTGTTTATAGGTCTCTGGAAGGTCACAGACATCAACATCTGCAACCACATGAGGCTGAAAAGACCCATTCGTTTGAAAATTTCCAGCGACTTTGATCAGAAGAGTTGTGGTCTGTTCTGGGGTCGGAGAAACCCCAGACATCAGATCTTCTGAAACAAGTTCTCTCGGCTGCCATTCTCCCTGCTCTAGAGAGCCCACATTAAAGGGATCGGTGCTGAATCGAACAATACCAACTCGATCCGCTTGGAGAAACTGTCGAATTTTTGCAGCCGTTGTCCTGACAATCGTATCGGGATCAAGAGAATCACGGATATGAGCAATAACTTGAAAGAATGCTTTATAGCACTCTGCCGATGGAGAATGCGCGAGATCGGTGCTAGCTGAAACGTTAGAAATGGGCGATCGCCCATCGTCTACAGCGATGGGATCAAAAGCGGTAGTACTTGAAGGAGCGTTAGTTGAAGCAGTGGCATCATCAAGGTTGAGCAGTCGTTTGAGATGCTCAAACGCTTCGTCATCCCGACAACATGATTTAATCTGCTGGATCCGTTCAGGATTCATTCGTCGCTGAAAAAAAATGAGCAACTTATCGCTAACTAAACTACAGAATATAGGTGGAATTCTTCGTTTTCATATTCGCTTGTTCCTATGGCAAATTGAAAGATAGAAAACTTGCAGAACAGCTACAAGATAAAACGTTCCCAAAACCTAAACAGCTTTTTCCTCGCACGTTGGAGAACGGAAATCGATCTTCGAGAATGATCTGACCCACTACCAAACAAAACCTCAGACATCGACTTACCGCTGAAATCGTGCATTTATTCTTAAGATTGACTCTAAATCAGGTTATAGCGTGTTTCATCAACATTTGGTTCTGATGTTCTCTCGGATCCGGGTTTCGGCAAAAGTAACTCTACCAGCATAAAGAAGTAAGAAGCATTGAGCTGAGACAGAGATCACTTTCATCGCTAATTCAAAGAACGTCATCTAAAACAATACTTGTGAGACGACGCTGAGGATTTAAGCGTATTTACTGGTCTTCTATAGTCATTTCAAC
>CAKZMO010000795.1 GCA_937128595.1 uncultured cyanobacterium
TGTGGGGCGATCGCTCATCTAGATGGTGGCGTTGCGTGAACGCGACCTGAAGCTAGGGAGAGGTCGGAGTGCCCTAATGTACGTCCTAAGACTATTCATCGATGACCATCGACGCTGTAGTGTCAGGGTGTGCCAAATCAGGAACTGTCGGATCTCACTGGGTAAACTTACGGAAAATACGGAATTCTCATTGATAGAGCTATAGAGGCCAGCCACCCGGTTGCATATCAGGGGGTGTTCCCTGTTGTGACTCATCTACCTACCGCTACCTACTACCGTGACGGTTCCGTGAAGACAACGCCGTTCCGCTTGCCTTTGTTGGACTGGCCGTTGTCTCCGACGGATAACAACTACATTCGTTCAGTCTGGCGTTGTTCCGAATCTCTGAATCAATGTCTATCCAATACTGGTGCAACCGATTGCATTCATGCCAGTGAACAGACTCGAGAAGGGATTGAGCCGTTAGTGATCCGCTCAGTTATATCACTCAACAACAGGATTCCTAGCAATAGGAGAGGTCAAAATCGTGACTGTATTGCCCAATAAGGATGCATCTAGCATATCCAAGGTGCGTATCGGACGCTTTCAGCGAGATATCGCTAGTGCCCAAACACTGATTTATCAGTTTTTGCTGGAGATCGTACGTCGATGGAAACCGGAAGATGTCTTGTCCGAATTCCGTCGTTTGTTTATCCACCAAGTCAACACCACCAGTTCAGACACGGTTCCTGCTCTCTACGAGATTGTATTTGCCAATCGGGAAGATGAGTTTCGCAATACACTGAAGCGGGCTTGTTACATCCTGATTAATAATTGGGAAATCAATCGGCAATTTTCCTATGTTTACGACTTAATTGATCTTTTTTCTGATTCCACGATTGATAAGCCGACGATGTCGCCTACGTCTCGGCGATTGCGGCAGTGGTTGCAGAACTTTGTCACCAGCCAGGATTTCGAGGAAATCAAGCTTTTTGCCTACCGATATGATGAGGCAGAAGTTAAGCCGTGGAGCCAGCGCTATGCCTCTTATTTATTGGTTCCGCAGTATGCAAATTTGAGTAATCCGGTTGAGCAACGGGAGGCGGCGCGTGCCTTATCGTTTCGATTACGGGAAAAATTTAAGTTTGATTTAGCGTTTTATACAGCCCATTCCCAGTCTTCTCTCAAAAGCACGAGCGGTATGCAGGCAGTGCCCAAAAACCCCACGGTGCTTGGTGATGAGGTGTTGCGGCTAATTAAATTTATTGTGGCGCGGCGCGGCCAGTTTAGCCATACCAATTTGGCGCATATTTTCCTTGAGCAAACCAAAGATATGCGGTATCGAGCCTTCAAAAAGAGCTTGACCAAGTATTTGCTCTTTTCGATGAGCGATCGCGCCATTAAAGAACAGTTTGAGGCCCAACTGACCAATCGGCTGAGTGAACTGTATGGTACGCACGATCGCCGTCAGTTGGATGATGCGCTGTTTCTGCGAACCTGTAACCGCGTCATTGATTGGTTGACCAGTGAAGATGGCGAACAACCCTCAACGCTGTTTGTGTTGCTGTTGTCTCACGGGAATCCGCTGGTGTTGGTGACGGTGCTGCTGAAGCTGGTGTTGGCTTGTAGCTATTCCCGTGTGCATCTGGAGTCCCGTATTGCATCGTTGATTCGCTACTATGAGGCACTGTCTGAAGAAGAATGCCAATGGGTTTTGAACTTTTTAGAGGTGTTTCGCATTACGATGACGATCCATGCGGAGAATATTGAATATAATTTGGTGACGGCAGGCTCCGCATGTTCAGAGATCAGTAAGACGCGATTAGATGATTACCGTATCTTTTCGCAAATCAAACGCCGTCATGAGTTTGATGATGATGAGATGCTGACGAAAATTGCTCAATTGGAAGCGATCGCGGCTGAGTCGGATGCAGATTTTATGGCAGATGAGTAATTGCGTAGCCGTC
>CAKZMO010000796.1 GCA_937128595.1 uncultured cyanobacterium
GAGAGATAGTGGGATTGGAAACCCTCAGGGAAAATTCGAAAGCGCGTTGAGCTAGTACTGGCTAGCGCGGGCATAGTCTCCGATGGCGTAGCACAACATCTTGAGGCTGGCGATCGCCTGCTGTTTTAGCTTTTCATCGTTGACTCGTTTCGCAACAGCAAGACGCTGCTCAAAGCAGTCAAGCGCTTGGTGTTGGTTTCCAACGACATCAAAAATGACGCCTAGACTTTCTAGCGACTGCATCTCGTGGCGCTGGTCATGGAGCGAACGAGCAATGTCAAGCCGTTGCTGCTGGAACATGATGGCTCTGAGATAGTCCCCTACGGTGTAGCAGGTACTGCCTAGGTTTTTGAGAATATGCATCTGTGCCCGCTCGTCTTCTAACTCCTTGGTAATCTTGAGCAGAGACTCATAGCACTCAATTGTTTTGTTGTGGTCACCCATAGCGTGGTAAGCGTTGCCCAGGTTTCGAAGAACCTGACTTTCAACGTTTACGTCCTTTAGCTCTCGCGCTACATCGAGGCTTTGTCGGTAGTGGGCGATCGCCGCCTCATAGTTATCGATAATTTTGTAGACCATCCCAAGGTTGTTGCAGGCCGCAGCGATGCCTCGCCGATCCTCAATCTCTTGGGCAACGGTTAAACTTTCGTGCTTGTAGCGAATCGCTTTTTCATAGTCCTGCATGTGACGGTAGGCGTTGCCCAGATTGCCTAGCGCTTGTCTCTCAATACGGCGGTCGCCAATTTGACGGGCGATCGCTAAACTCTGCTGAGACACTTTGATTGCGCGTCTATAATTTCCTAGGGCATATTCGCTAAGACCCAAACCTTCTAATGCGCGACCCTGACCTACGAAGTCATCGAGTTGAGCGTAGAGTTCGCATGCGTTTTCAAAGGTGGAAATGGCTGAGGAATAATCCCGAATCTGGTAAAGCTCAACTCCCTTTTCAAGTAGTCGATCTGCTTCAGATCTCAATTCTTCTTGCACTCCGTAAGCTTCCGACCCGCCAGTATATCGTTCTGGAGGAGGAACAAGCGTTTCATATTTATCGCCTAGAGACTGATCCATTAGTTCATCACGCCCTTATGGGACGCCAGGAGACTGCAACTCTTAATACATAATGAGGCTTCACATTGCGAAAAATGTTGGTTGAATCCTCATTGGGTGTGACACGACTTAGTTAATAAGTAGAACCTATTACTCTTACTGAGAGCATCTCTGATAAGCTTCTACCCAACTTGAGGCAGATAGGCTTGAACCCAAGGATGAGCCCACGACTGCAATAGTTCCAACTAAAAATGTTCTGAGACTGCGCGTTAATATATCCCGAAACATATGGAGATCAAGAGATTCATGGCATGACTTTTTTTGGAGGTCTAGCATGAAGACTTGATGGCGGAGTGATGAACCCTGAAATCCTGATGCACATCGCTTGAGAAACCGGAACCAAGATTGGGCGATCGCCCAAAAAGTCAAGCTGAAGTTCCAAATTTGAATATTTCAAGACGAATATTCAGGAATAAATATTGAATGACTGGGTAATGTCAATACCTTAACTACTGATATCCCATGTTGAACACGGTGAGACTTCTGTGTTTTTTGAAACTTTGATGAAGATTGCCGTTCAACCTTTAAGTATTTTTTCGGACTTCGCACTAAGATCAACGGACAAAACATAAAGTCTGCTTGCGGTTTGGCTTTTTTTACTCTACATTCCATCGACGAATGAATCTTAAAGATCGTTCACGATTGATCCACTGAACCGGTGGGACTAGATAGCTCACTTAGCCACAACTGATCCACAAGACTGATCTAAAACGCAACAAGTTGCCAGTACTTCTACTTAATTCTACCATTGATGTCCTGAGTCACCCATCTAGCTGAACAGTTATTCTCAGTTTGGTAAATCAGAATGAATCGGTCATCTGACCAAGCTTCTGATTCATTCGTCACTGCTTTGCGGACATCGGAGGGTAACGATTGAGAATGACCGCTAGTTGAAAAATGGACTGATGCTATCCAATAGCAAAGATATTGGATGGGATAAATGAATAGTCGCTTCTCCAACCCTTGCTTGGAACCGAGCTATGTCCGCTGAATCCGTTCCCAGAACAAGAATTTTGACGTGCTAGGCTGAAAGATGTTGCCCTTGAGTTCACTTGGTGAGTTTACCGTTAGCTTCAGAAAAACGACTCTTTTCTCCATCCCAACCCAGAGCGGATGCGATTCCGCTGATCTTCGCATTTCCCAATGAATACAGCGTCGGCATTACGAGCCTGGGATATCAAGTGGTTTGGGCAACTCTTGCGCTACGAGATGACGTTGCTGTGAGTCGATGCTTCACAGACGGAAGTGAGCCGTTGCCTGCAACCCCAGAACTGCTGGGATTTTCCGTGTCTTGGGAACTTGACTACGTCAACATTCTCCAAACTCTTGAGGAGTTAGAAGTTCCTATCTGGGCAACAGAACGCACCGATGACCATCCTCTTGTGTTTGGAGGTGGCCCCGTCTTGACGGCTAATCCCGAACCCTTTGCAGACTTTTTTGATGTGGTGCTTTTGGGTGATGGAGAGTTGTTGCTCGACGAGTTCATTCAGGCTTATCAGCAGGTACGACAGAGCGATCGCCAAACTCAGCTTCAGCATTTGGCCTCGGTGCCTGGAATCTATGTACCGAGCCTCTACGACGTCAGTTATGAGAGTCCAAGTGGTGCGATTCGAGCCATTGAGCCGAAGCATGCCGCTGTTCCTGCCACAGTCGTGAAACAGACCTATCGCGGCAATACCCTTTCAACCTCAACCGTTGTCACAGAAAAAGCGGCCTGGGAAAATATCTATATGGTCGAGGTGGTTCGCAGTTGTCCAGAGCTGTGCCGGTTTTGTCTGGCGAGCTATCTGACGCTTCCTTTTCGCCCCGCAGATCTCGATGAATCACTGATCCCCGCTATCGAAAAAGGTCTTCAGGTCACCGATCGCATTGGGCTTTTGGGAGCCTCTGTCACTCAGCATCCCGAATTTGATCGGCTGCTTGACTATCTCAACCGTCCGCAATTTGAGCAAGTTCGCATCAGTCTTGCTTCCGTTCGGACTAATACGGTGACTCAAAAGCTAGCTCAAACTTTGGTCAACCATGACACCCGCTCCATCACCATTGCAGTGGAAAGCGGCTCGGAGCGAGTACGGCGCATTATCAATAAAAAGCTACAAACCGACGAAATTGCAGAAGCTGCAATAAATGCCAAAGCTGGGGGCTTGAGCAACATGAAGCTCTACGGCATGGTCGGGATTCCGGGAGAAACGCGGGATGATTTGGATCAGACTGTGGAAATGATGCTAGCTGTCAAAAAGGGGGCTCCTGGTTTGCGATTGACTCTAGGTTGTAGCACCTTTGTTCCCAAAGCTCATACGCCATTTCAGTGGATGGGGGTGAATCCAGATGGTGACAAACGTCTGAAATTACTGCAAAAGCGGTTGCGCCCTCAAGGGATTGACTTCCGGCCTGAAAGCTACAAGTGGTCAGTCATTCAGGCGTTAATTTCGCGGGGCGATCGCCGCCTTTCAAAATTGTTGGAGCTGACTCGCCACTATGGAGACTCGCTGGGCAGCTATCGTCGCGCCTTCAAAACTCTTGACGGTCAGTTGCCTGACATGGAGTTCTATGTTCATGAGCGTTGGTCGTGCGATCGCCTTCTCCCCTGGCATCATATCCAAGGGCCGCTGCCTGCAAAGACTCTGGAACAGCATCTGAACGAAGCGTTGCTTCATGCCGAACCGCAGCTTTGCTCTTAGATTCATCAGACATTAGATTCATCAGACAATAGTCAACGGAGCGAAGCAACTCCATCTCATCGTTCTCGCAATCTGGAGCTAAGATGATGTCCGTGTAGGGTGATATGAATCGACGCTACGATGAGTAGTCATTGACAGTAACCATTGATAATCCATCATTGTTCGGGAGACTTTTGTTGTGCTTGATAAGAAGCGCCAGCGATGGCTGATTAACGCTGTGCTTGTAATTGCGGTGATCGCCTTTGCTGGTTTTTCGCTAGCCTTGCCGCTCAGTCGGGTGTTTCAGGGAGACCAGGGGGACTCGGAGCAAGTAACCAACACGCCAACCTCTATGCAAGAGGAGCTGGAAGCCCAGGCGCGAGGGTATGAACTCGTACTCGAACGAGAGCCTGATAACGAAGCCGCCCTGCGAGGACTGCTTCAGGCTCGCCTCGAACTAGGGGACATTGGTGCGGTTATCGCACCTCTCGAACGGTTAGTCGGACTCTACCCGGATCGCACAGAATATGCAGTTTTGTTGGGGCAAGCGCAGCAGCAGGTGGGCGATCGCGAAGCAGCAGCTCAGTCTTATCGAGATGTGCTGTCCGCCAATCCGGGAGACATGAATGCTCTGCGGGGCTTGGTGTCGCTATTGTTAGCTGAGGAAAGGCCAGAAGCTGCCATCGGACTTTTGGAAGACACCCTCAAAACAGCCGATGACGTGAACCAGATTCAGCCGAATAGTGTTGATGTCACCTCTGTAGAGCTGTTGTTGGGGCAGGTTTATGTAGAAATGGGACGCGATGAAGAGGCGATCGCCATCTTTGACGAGGCCATCCGCACCAGCGGCGACGACTTCCGCCCGATTTTGAGCAAAGCATTAGTATTACAAGAATTGGGACGTGATGATGAAGCACAACCTTTGTTTGCCTCAGCCGAAGCTCTCGCTCCAGCGGAATATAAAGATGAAATCAGCCGCCTAGCTGCAGGCGAAACTGAGCCCGAAGCTGCTGATCTGGGTGAATCTGATTTAGATGCCGCAGATGACGCAGAAGCAACGGATGGAGTAGAGGAACCTGCATCATCAGAGGCAGATGATACTTCCGACGAGTGATATGTTTTCAAAACGACTTTAAAGACGAACAGACGTTTTTAATTATTCTCTTGATCGTCAACGGTTTTTTTCCAATTCTTTTTTTCGGTAATGTTCTTCATGAGGCAGGTTGCGAAGTGTAACCCCATATAATGAAGATGTTTAGCTGAAGATGATTCAGCGCTCTGGATGTGGAATTGCTGTTCGAACTAGAATCGGTGTTGCAATCCGCTGACCACAATGACTACCCCCGCATAGCAATGACTAACGGGTTTGAATACGCTGAGAGGGTGAAACCAGACTCATGACGTCTCTGCAGGATATCGACACCAAAGACGACGAAAATCGTATTATTCAACAGCCTCCTGAAGACAACTCTGATGGCGAACTTCCCGATGATGTCGAGATGTCTCTATTCGATCATCTAGAGGAGCTGCGGCAGCGCATTTTCTATGCTCTGATTGCTGTGTTGATCGGAGTTGTGATTTGCTTTATTTTCGTGAACGATATCGTTGGGCTTCTGGAAGTTCCTGCCCAAGGGGCTAAGTTTCTCCAACTCTCTCCTGGCGAATACTTTTTCGTATCTGTAAAAGTGGCGGGATACTGCGGTTTGCTGATTTCCAGCCCCATGATTCTGTACCAAACCATTCGGTTTGTATTGCCAGGGCTGACTCGACGCGAACGCCGGATGCTGGGGCCAATCGTCTTAGGTTCGAGCGTTCTTTTCTTTGCAGGACTGGCATTTGCCTACATCGCTCTGATTCCTGCGGCGCTCAACTTTTTCATCAACTACGGTGAAGACGTAGTCGAGCAGTTGTGGTCTATCGATCGCTACTTCGAGTTTGTCTTGTTGCTGTTGTTCAGTACAGGCATTGCGTTTCAGATCCCTGTGATTCAGCTTCTACTCGGACTCCTTAGAATCGTCTCTGCTAAGCAAATGTTAGCGAGCTGGCGCTACATCATGTTAGGAGCGGTGGTGCTGGGCGCAGTACTGACGCCTTCCACCGATCCTATTACCCAAAGCTTGCTAGCCGGAGCTGTTTTGGGACTCTATTTCGGCGGGGTTGGGATGGTCATTCTTGTGACCCGACCTCGGGCATCTCAGTCTTCGTCCTAAGAGAATATTCCAACACAGAAGGTCATTTTCT
>CAKZMO010000797.1 GCA_937128595.1 uncultured cyanobacterium
AAGTGCGATCGCCCGACTATAGAATCAACCTTACTCGATGAGAGTCATGGTAATGATGCTTAGCGCAGTCCCAAGAGAAGGATAAATGAGTTCGGGCGGTCACTCAGTCTTCTTGATAGTACAATTGAATTTATAGTTCATTGCATCTCGGTTTCGATGTGTTGCTTTTGAGGAGATATCGATGGTTCGTTCAAACGTGAGTGCTCCCAATGGTGCTGTGGAGGATTCGCTCGCCTCTACTCAATCGGCAACGGAAAAAGAGGAGGTGGCAGAAGTAACGCCAGCACAGCTCGACGATCTCTTCAAAGAACTCAAGACCCTGTTGGGCACAGTTGAAAAGCTCCAAAAAGCTCGCGAAGACGTTGGAGACATCAAGCCGCTTCTCCTGAGATTGCTTGATGGAGAGATGCTTTCAGCCCAAGAGTTAGAAGAACTGAAAGCAGGGGTGAGCGGTCTTTCAAAGCTGGTGCGTCTTTACAGCGATTATCAGTCAGCTTTAGAAAATGCCCAACCCGCAAGAACTCTTCTAGATGACGTGCTCAAGTCTTAACGAAGGATTTAGGCAGAGGGGTTTTGATTGTCGCCTGATGCACGAGGGAATGGCGATCGCCTCTGTTGTGATGGTGGGCGATCGCTCAGATGCACGTATCTAACCTCAATGTTCAGGCGGGATTTGCAACTTCAATTCTTCGATTAGAGGTATTATCTCAAGTTGAACGACATCCCAAACGATGCTGAGATTGATGTCGTCATAGTCATGTACCAAACGATTTCGCATCCCGTTAATTTCTTGCCACGAAATACTTGGTAACGCTTGTCGGGTTGCGTCTGAAACCCGTCTTGCCGCTTCGGCAATAATCAACAACCTCCGAATCACTGCATCTTGAAGCAGCACATTTGAAAAAAACTGTTCTTGTGAAAACTGATCCGTGTAGGTCAGGATTAGCTCAGCAGATTGCAGCATGTCAAGCAGAAATTGAAGATCCCGTTGCATAAATCACTTGAGCAGAAGAAAGGATTTCATGACGACGCAAGTAGTTACGACTGGCCTCAATCCCCTGACGGGTAATCAGATCGACATCTCGATGAAATAGGGTTTGTAATTCTGCTTCCATCTGCTCCAATGTGCCAAATGTAGGATGGGCATGTGGATGAAATTGCACCATGACATCAATGTCGCTGTCAGGACGAAAATCATCGCGCAGGACAGAGCCAAACAAGGCAAATTCGGTCACTCGCCATTGGTGGCAAAACATGGCGATGTCTTCCATTGGAAGGTTTAGCGCTGCAAAAATCATAGTTCGATGTTGATGGAGCAGCTAGAAGGAGGCATATCTGTCATGAAGCTAGCATATTGTGCTGGATGGGCGATCGCCTCTCTCATATTGGACGAACAATCGATCGCCCCTTCTGTGCTGTGTTGTATAGGCGATCGCCAATAGACCGCCGTAGCGGCTAGTCGCCTACCTCTTGTAGGGTCGTCATCTCTGTCCGCACCAACTCTCTACTCATTGTAGACAGAGGAATGGCGATCGCCCTCTGCGATGCTGCGTTAGGTGTGCGATCGCTTCTGTTGTGATGGTGGGCGATCGCTCAGGTCATGGGCGTCGAGACTCAGGCGAAGGAGAACCCCTGAGCATTCCTTCGGTGCTAAGGTCTTCATCAATGCCTTCCCAGTGAATGCCGTATCCACCTCCACAAATTTGCCAGTGCTGGCGATGTTCGGGAGTTGCGTTTAATAAGCGTGGATACCAAGCAAGTGGAACCGTGATGGTGCGTCCATCCATTAAATCGACGCTGATCGCATCATCGGTGAAGTATACGTTCTTAACTCGTTCGTCTGTCTGGATTGCTGAAGTATTCATGGCAAGCATTTAATAGAAGTACTTGATTCGCCTCAACAAGCTTTTGCAATTTTCGCAGTTTTAGCATCGCCAATGGGCAACCGTAGTGCCTGATGCTGTATTTCTTGTGGTGTCATCAGTCTTGTTCTCAGCGACTTTTTATCCATTGTAAATACGAGAATGGCGATCGCCCTTGTTGTGATGGATGGGCGATCGCCTAGTTGAAGAGGATAGCAATTGCTTGTCCCTGCTTTATCGTCTATCG
>CAKZMO010000798.1 GCA_937128595.1 uncultured cyanobacterium
AGTAGCGGAATGACGGCGTCGCTAAGTGTAGGAGAAAGTCGTATAAGTGATGTTGAATATGGTATGCGATGCTAGCGACCGAGAAGATCGTAGCGTGACATTAGTATGATAGCTGTGCTTGATGGTTCACAGATAATCAAAGGTGATGATGATAAGAAAATACGATAGAATATCGTTCGGTAATGTGTGCATTTGCAACCCAATCGTTGGGCATGACAGTGCCATACTGTCATCGTTGCCTGGTCTGGCCATCACTTGTCTGGAGTCGGTGGTTGATGATGTGATATGGTGGTGTCGTAGTAATCACTTTAAAAACGCGGTAACGAAAAGAAAAACAGAAAAAAAAATGTAACGAAGTGATTAAGATGTGATAATGTGTGGTGAACACCTGACTACCATAATCCCTCGTGCGTGTCTTGACGCAATAAAGAAAGAAAAGATCGATAAAGAAATCGGATCAAGTGGCAGTACGGTTTTTTCAGAGAAAAAGATACAGAATGGTGTTGGCAGTAAACCGGTTTTTAGGTAGGCCTATAGAGAAATTGAGCTGTGGGAGAGACTCAGGCTTTGCCCGAGATTTCTGTCGTATGGCGAGTTAAAGCTATGCTTCATACTCTAAAGTCTCGTATGTTATCGTAGTTCCTAAAGTTGGACGTTACCGCCGTGTCTAAGCTTATTAGCCTGGACACGTTGAACTTCTTCAGCCGTGATTTTAGGGCCATGTGTTCGTGCTATTTTGATTTTAGCATTGCGGTTGTCCGTCAGTCTGTGCCATTTGTTGTCACCCTGTAGGCGACACCATTTTACGAAATCCTGGTTGGTTTTCATATCGGCAAAACTGATTCTATCAGGTAGGTTCTTTTCTGTGTAGTAGCGTTTCCACAGACCTGATTCCCATTCGTATTTATGGGCTTCCCATTTGGCTCTCTCGAATTCCTGGTAAATATCATGTCGTGCTTTGCAGATAGGACAGTCTATGACGTCTCTGCAATCACACTTTGGTGGGTGCACGTACTGCGTGTTTACCGAATTCGGTTGAACAGGAGTGTTGCTCGCACTCGAGGTACTGCCTTTGACAGATTGTTGATTGCCCTGTGGGCGAATCACTCGAGTGTCGAGGCAGCTTCTACTCGCTACTGGTTGCTGGGGCCCCTGCGGTGCCTGAAGGCGCCTCTGGAGCGGGAACCTCTGTTGTTGAGATTGCCCCGATTGTTTGAAGCTCCCCGACTGTTCGAAGGATTGCCGCGGTTGTGGCTGTTGCCACGATGGGGTAGGCGGCCGCGGTGCGCTCCACGATTGGTGGAATTGCTGCTGCTCGGCAAGCTGTCCCGAGAGGTTGTACCCCTGGACGCTCTGCTGTGGCTGCTGCCCCGACTGCTGTGCAATGGGGGTGCATCCTCGTGGGGCTGCGCTGGCCGCTTGCGCGTAGTTCGGGATTGCGCGTTGAAAGGGCTGCTGGGCTCTTGTGAGAGCCTCGCTGAAAGCGAATCGAGCCTGATCGATTATGGCACTGGTGCCTGGCTGGTGAGCCATGCTGTGGCCGAAAGGTTCGGCCATAGGGCGCTGTGCGTCCTGTTGTGCCTGTTGCAGCATTTGTTGGAAATGTGCAGGGGACATGACAAAGTTTCCTCTGTCATCTCTGGCGAAATTCGCCACTACAGCTCCTGCGTGAGATGTGTGATTCTGTGAATCGTGCCAACTTGTTGAGGATGTAGGCTCCAGGATCTGTAGCTCTTCATCTGAGGATACCATAAAGTCTCTGTAAGACTGTGCGTCCTCCTCAGCAAGGTGTTGCGCCACGGTCGTTTCTAGTTGAGGGAAATCCTCGGCGCGTATGCGCTGCACCTGTGGTTGCCTTTGTCTCTTCATGGGTACAACCTTCTGAGACAATTTGGCAGGTGCGCCACCTGATGCACTCTGTTGTACAGAGGCATTACTTGCGGTAGGCTGTGCCTTCTGCGTCTGATCTGCCGTCTCAGTCGCTTTGCGATTGAGCGGTAGGTCAATAGGTGTAGTTGAGAAACTTTCCTTGAAGTATACAATGTGCGCGGCTTCGCCGTCACTACTGTATTCAGGGATTCTATTGGGCGGTTCAAACTGGTTTGGCTGAAAGCCAATGGGATGTTGTCGTAGTGAATAATCGATATAGAGGCATGGGAAATTGGCTATGCCATGTTCCGGTATTGCGATAGAGGGAATGTAAACATTTCTCTCAAATGGCTGTGCCACTCCGTTAGCTTTTTGCTTCGGGTATCGCGAATCCTCAAGGTATCGATATTGCATGGGGCCGTGCTTAGGTCTAGAGGTTTGCCTCTGAGCCGGAGCATTACCTCGTAGCATGATCTCGTTGTAGGTTCTGTACCATTTTGCTAGCATCTCCGACAGGGTGAAAGTTTCAGAGTTGTAAACTTCAGTGTCGAGGTTTTTAACCTCAGGAGATAGGCTTGCATTGTCTCCGTAATATTGGAGAACGTTGACCATTGTGCGTGCAACTTTGACTGTGGGCTTGGCGCTGCAGAATTGATCTCTGAGCGAGAATACACGCTTTGAAGCGATACCTGTCTCTACGGCGAAACAGAATCGGTTCCAACCAATGCGGTTGTATTGCGTTTTGAGTGTTTTCTCGTAGTTCTGATTGCCGACAAGTTTACTAGCATAAGCTTTTGCAAATGGTTGTATGATGTCAGGCATATTGATGCGTTTGTCTTCAGGTGCGACATAAGGCAAGACACAGTTGTAGTGCGGTCTGAAATCCGAGTATTCACAGGGTCTTGACCAAGCGACGTTGTCACCTGGGCCTCTTTTAGAGGCAGGCAGCAAGTTCGGTTTCCGATTAATTGCCGTCTCCAAGACATCCAGTATCTGAGTAGTGTTCCACTCAGGGAATTTCAGCTTATAATCATCGAACTTTTTACGCTCATTTGCAGTGAGATCGTAATATTCAATGTTTTGGAGCACTTCTGCCTCATCTTTCTCCTCATCTGGTTTGTGGCCTGTGACCTCTGACCAGTGTCGGTGAAAGAAATCTGTTTTCTTGCACAAATAGACGTACTTTTGTGCTGGGATATCATTCCATGGGAATGTTTCTGGGCAGAAGGGACCGTGTGTCTCCTGAATTTGCATCACGATTGAGCGGTCGCGTGAGTATGGTCCCTGACAAAGCATGCACACCATTTTGCCTGTGCTGCTGTCGTTCAGGTTGACCAAAGGCGAGTTGGAAGCAGCTGTGCTGTCTCCCAAGTTGCGTTGCAACAGTGTCGCCGTGACTGCTTTCAATCTGTCGTAGTTAACAAGGCCGGACATGTCTGTGACATATTGTGTCCATGGGGTGAATGAACAAAATTCGTTTGTTTTACTGTCTACTTTTGCTTGATCTCGCAGAAGTTCGCCAGCCATATTGAAAGGCGTGCGCTGATGACCAACAATAGAGTAGGCGCATCGGTTTTGCATGCGGCAGTCCGACCACTCTCCGTTCATGCGTCTCATACGACGGGTGGTAGGAGCGCCGTTGCGGACCAGCGGAATTTGTGTTGGGTCCAGGGAGTGCGTGAGAATAAAGCTGTTCACATCAGGTTTATCCCGAAGTGAGTCGTCCGACTCGCATACGAGTGCGTCGGGCAAGCGATAGCCGAAGATCCGCTTTGCAGATCGGCATCGTACAGCTTTTGTTTCATTGCGTGTCACTGGTGGTATGTAGTTGGCTTCGATGATCTCGATCATCCACTCTGTGTTCATCCACAATGTGTTGAACCAGAAGCGGCCGAGTCGAGTGGCTTTGTAAGCCGTAGCATCATCTACGTCAAGACCGATGATCTCCCAGCAGCGTTGGAAAGCTTGTAGAGCCTTTCGAGTGTTCTCGAGAAGGAACTCAAAGCTGTCACGATCTTCCTCTGTGAGGAGGATGTCAAAGCGTCTGCTTGAGATATCGTTGTTATCCAACATTATAGGTGTGAAAGCCTCTGGTTTGATAATGTGAAAGGCAGGGAATAGACGCATGTACATCCAGCTATGCACGAATGACATTCCACCGTGTAGTGGTACGTCTACCTTCACAGGCTTATCGTTGGCATCGAAGGCTTGATGGCGTATTCGAAGATTAGAAGCATAGAGTTCCATGCTTGAAACTTCCTCTGTGAGGAAAGGATCTTCGTTATAGTGCCTATCGTCGTGCTCTTCGTTCAGATAGAAGCCTAGTTCAATCCAGGGGGTTCTCATAGGTGTAGTAGTAAAACTGTTTTGTTTAAAGTAGGCCAAGTATTCGTCTCTGTAGTCATATTGACTCAAGAACATGTTCGTATGAAACACGTTGTTATTCTGCGCCCAGTCTCCTCGTTCATCCAGGTACAGTCGATCGCCCCAGACTCCTGGTGCGTCGAAGCCCTGTTGCGCTGTGCGCTCGATGAGCAAGTTGAGTGTGGGTATTTTCGTTTTATTCGCATTGGCGTCTTTGACAGCCTTGCGCCACTCACCTTGCTTTCCTTTTAGGAAAACGGGTGGTGTGCCTTTAGGAGGGAAAGTTTTCTTTCTCGGCTCCGCAGACATATCCCACATTTTGGCCTCCATCATTTTCGTGAGGACCAATCGTTCCTCCTTTTTAGAATCATCGTTGTAATGATAATATTGGGAGAACGAGTACCCATTGTTTGCATCGCACGGGTCTACACAATCGAGTAGATGCTCTAGATTCACAATAGACTTGTCGTCTTCGCGATTCGGTGTGGTTGCAATCGTGTGTTCAACCAGTCCCATTAGACCAGATTTAGCCCAATTAATCGTGGTTCCTATGACGGGGTCGACCTTGTGGACAAGGTCTGCTGGGTTCATGTCTAGATTACTGTCTTCTGAATGTTCAGAATTGTTATCCTCGACGTCACCCTCAGCCTCATCATCGTTTTGCTGGTTTTCCAGAATCATTGCTGATGGCTCGTTTGTGGGGAAGGGTGAATTGTCTTCCACTGGTGTGGTTTCAACGATCAACTCCTGTGGAGCAGTCGATGGGCCGCCTGCCTGTGCAGGGGTCGTAGGTGCGTTTGTTGACGCTGCCAGCTGTTGTTGCGCAGGCTGTGCCTGGGCAGCAGGAGCTGGTCTCTTAACAGTCTGTGACTGTTGTGTCGTATTACCACTTTGGTTTGCTGTATCAGCAGTTTTCGCATTCGTGTTACTCATCGAGCTACCTGCCTGAGCTGTTGCGCTTTGCGCTGCAGCTGCTGGTGCCTGTGGCGCCTGAGCAGGGCGTGTCTGTGACACTCTCGTATTGGAAGTGCTCGGAGTAGTAGTATTGGGACTCGGATTTTGCGCATTGGCATTGGTATTCGTTTTTCTCTCTTTCTTACTCTCTTTCTCAGGCGGTTTACCCTCCGCCGGAGTATTGCTTCCCTTACCACTCTGACCTGTTCTCTTTCCGTCGGACATTATTCTTGCTCTCGTTCGTCGTTCGACTTCGAGTGGTGCAAGCCAGTCAACGGTGTTTGGTTGTCGGAGTGTGGATCGCGGGTTGTGTTCTAGAAAATTATCGAAATAATCTTCTTTCACCGCGTGTTGTACTGCAGCTATTGCTGAGTTTGGTGGTAGGCCCGAAGTATGGGCGAGACCCATGAAAGCGAAAGAGTTAGAGTAACGGCAAACCCGTAGGTACGGTAGGACTGTGCCTATGATGATGCCGTGTGTTTTTGCTCTGTTCGTTTCGAACATTGCGATAACTGATCCTGTCAGTTCAGCAAGCCTGTAGTCTGTTGAATCAAGTTCAGTTGACATTCGTTGGCTTAGTGTTTTTACACGCCAAAGGACATTGTTTATGATTTCAATAGCACGCGGCCTGTTTTCGGGCAGGGCGCTATGATTATACTGTGATCTCATGAAAGCTTCATTGGCTTCCTGTGTCAGGATCAATGGAAGTGCAGTCATGTTGTTAAGATCGTAGTTGTCCATAATGGTGCCTTCTTCCAATGGTAAGCATATGATTGGTGTGTTACGTCGTTCGACATAAGCGATTTTAATCGTTAGCGCTGTTTGCTCTGGGGTTTCCCAATAAGCAAGCAATGTCTTGTGACCGATATCGCTCGCTCTCTCATAGAGATAGTTTCTTTGAAACATGAACGATTCCAGTCGTTTGTTAAGGCACTGGAGAAGTCTCAGGCCTTCGCAAGACGCGCTGTCTTTAAACATGCTTTCCCATCTCTCAACGTAATTCGTGTCTTGGATGAGTGAACCTCCATTAAGCCGTATGTTCTCTATATTAGAGTAAACATAGTGTGCTGTGTACACTGGCATTGTTCGCACGATTAGTTGTGAGAATTGGCCATTGTTTAGACATTGAGCAGCCGTTCTATACCGTAAATCCGTTAAATCCTCGTTTCTTGTTAGAGCTATGATTGCATCGAAACAAAGTGTTTGTAAATCGCCTGTGGCGTAAACATCATGTGCTAGGAATCTTGCCATTGTGCTGACATGATCCATTGCTTTGTCTCCCACGACTGACTTTTCGGCCAGCATGGCTGCCACTGATGCGCTGTACGTCACCAGCTTGGCAAAAGCACATTGGTAAATGTTTCGTATCGTATGTGCAGTCATTTCTCTGTTGCCTAGCCATTGTAATTCACTCAATCTAGTTGCGTTGGGCGTGAAAGGTATTAGCTGTGCTGTACCTTCAGTCCATGCTGACATCAGTATCTGATTGTGCAACACAGAGTGCATAGCCGCTTTTAGCGTGTGCTGTGCCCAAGCTCCTGTATCGGCAACTTGATTCAAGTAGGTGGCGAGTTCAATCTCTGTCACCTCTTGGATGAGTGCTGATCGGCAAGTTAGAAATTGAGCATATAACTCATATCGTATGGCTTTAATGCGAATGTTTTGACGGTGTCGGTCGTTTCTTTCCGACACTGTCTTTAAGTGGTGTAAGAGCGACATTTGCAAAACCAGGTATCCTATGCAGTGGAAACGTTGCGCTGGTGTTGGAAAAGCCACCATCGCTCTGATCTCAGGAATTAGCGAGTTTAAGGATTTTCCTTCAAAGCTCGGCCATTCATGACTTTGCCATAATTGTTCGACGTTTGTCGTAATAATCATGTCAAAATACTTGAGATCTGCATGGTCTGGAGTTACCAGTTCGTATACATATGGAAGATCTTCCTGATACCAATAGTATGGCACCAAAAGTGAGCGTACTCTTGCAGCAATGTCATCAGAGAGCTGTTCAGCGGTGTCCGCTGGCTCTAAGAAGAACTCTGGTTTCGGTATCCAGTGGTTTGTGACTTTATCGAAAGCTATGCTATCGAATTCTAAGTCCATCTGGCATGGTTGATCGATAAGGTAGGTGTCTGACTGTATCAGGCCCTTCTCCTTAAGTAGGTCTACCAGAAAGTTTCCGTTCGTTGACACAAACAAGTTTGCGTCTGGATCGAAGTACGTCGGTCCAGTTCTCATTTGGTATCGCGCATGGTTCCATCTTAGATAGAAACTCTGAATGGTGCGTTGCACTAGCGCGTATGATTCACCATCGTCTTTTCTTGCGACAGGAATGTATTCCTTGAACTTGTCTCTGTGAAACAATGGAATACCTGATCGGCTAAACTTGACGTTGTACGTCGGTTTGTCCGGTCGTAGATTGGGGTTGAGTGTTACTGGTCTGTCTGGATCACCGTTGTCATCTATGACGACTTGGAGACCAACAGGTAGTGCCCGTTTTCGGTGCTCTCTTACCCAAGCTCGTAGTTCTTGGTTCCATTTTGGACCAAAGATCATGTCTAAGAAATGATCGTCGTTTGTCTCAAGAAGTATTTTGGACGGACCAAAATTCTCTTCAAAGTCTCGTAGTGACGGGTTGAGATCGATTTCGTTTTTGATTGTGGATCTGTGATCCCCTAAGGAATGCAGTTTTGCATTGCAAAATTCTCGTGATAACAGCGGATCGTTTCTCGAGAGTCTCGTAAAGATCGGTATCGGCTGATCATCACCGAGGTCGTTTTTGAAGATTTGTTTGTATGGTTCAATATAGTCGAGAAACATTTTGCTTTTTGACGTCGATCTGTGATCGGTCATCAATGATCGTAGCTTTTGTGTTTTACACAAAATGATCAGTAGCGATCTGTTCTCGTTGACGATATTGATCTATCGTTTCAGTCGAGATCGATGAGTGACAGCGAACTTTGTTCGTGTACGTCAAAGATCTTCACTTGAGTGGTGATCGAACTTTGTTCGCACTCGTGAGGGACTGACGATCCTGGTACTCTAAGCTCTTTCTCTTTCTCTTTTCGGTCGCTACCCTTTTCCCAATTTCTGTCGTCACACACCTGATCACTTTTGCCGGCGACGATTGTCCTTTCGATTTGGCGAAATATGTCGACGTCGCTCGTTAATAGGCGTGTGAATCACTTGAATTCGCTTGTTCGCGGAAATTCGCTGAAAAATAGGAATTTCGTCGTTGAAAATCCATAAAAAGTGAGAAAAAATGATCGATGTCGCGATTGGGGTTGTTTGTGATTCGATTTGATCGAATTTAGGGGTAGGAAAGAGTCATTGACGGTCAAATGATTCAAAGTTTTGGTTTTGTGCGCGTTTGAAAATTTTTATTTTCGAATTTCTTGACCCTATGGGTACAAGCTACCACGTCACACCAAAATTTCATTGTGAAATTATTTGCGTCAGTACGTTGCGTACATTGTGCGCAAAATAAATCAAAAATGTGACGCAATGTATTGCAAAGTCTTTTGACTGTCACATTTGGCTTTTGCCATTGATTTCTTGACGGCAAATGTTTCATGATTGAATCTTCGTCATTTGAAGTACCAAAATCGATAGATTTGAGTATGGTGAACTGTGTTCGCCACTCTGAATTCGTAGTGAGAGTAAAATGAATGGGAAAATCGTGGTAAATGATGAAAATTTTTATTTTCAGGTCAACCAATGCAGGAACAAAATGATTGCTATGCAGACGATGCCTGAGCAGCAAACAAATGGACCAGTGCATGTCAACATCCATTCATCTAAGTCGAATCTATGCAAGTCTCTTACCTCATGTTTTGTGAAATTCCTTGCTTCTGTAGGAATCTGTCTCCTCTGTGAGGGCATGAGTTTATCGGGTTTGGGCAAGCTTTGCTTCCTCAATCTTGCTGATTCAATGTCGTAGTTAAGATGCCTATTTAGTCGTGTGAATTCCTGTTCACCGTATTCTCTATGAGAAGTGGTGTCTTCCAAGCTAGGCTGTGCCTGCTCTGGAATTCTAGGCATCATGAAAAACGATTCTCTTAGATTAAGAGAATGTCTCTCCTTCAGCGCCTCTTCGTATGAAGGTGGTGGTGATGAAGGGTATCTTACTGGAGACTGGTGATCTGGACTTGAAGTGTCTCCTATTGCATCAAGTCCCGCTCGAAATTCGAGTCATATGGAGCAGTATATGGTCCAGGATCTCTGTACCATTCTGTCGTGTTCCCAGTTGCAGCTGTACTGCTACTGCTTGAGCTTGCGGGTGTATCACTCGTGCTCAATTTGTGCTGTACGTATGTATAGCATGTTAAATATACCGATGGGTAACATGGCTTTGCTATGGGTGACTTGGCAATTCGTTGTGCGTTTTTAAGGCACTCTGCAAGGTGTGCGTTGTACGCCTCCTTGCGTGGACCTCTTATTAGGTTCCAATTGCCGGTGTTTGCGCTGCCAAAGTGCATGTCTATCTCTTTGAGACCATTCATGCCAATGACAAACACGTTGCTGTCCATGATGTGTGCTACATTGAACTTGATCATGACAACTTTGCTTTGTAGTTTGCAAGGCAGCATTACCTGTCCTATTATGACTACATTTCTGTATTTACCTATGTGGTAGGTAGGTTCATGCACATTTTTGCGCATCATGAGCAATGCACAAGCACCTTGCTCGTCTAGTGCAGCTAGTGACAGTAGTGCTTTCATTGAAATGAAGCTCTTCTTCGCACCTGTGTCGAAGAGTGGGTCTTCTACAATTGTATTGCCGAAGACAAGAGGATAACTAGGCCAGTCTGTGTACATGGCTTCCGCTATCTCTTCCTGCTTATACAGGTGGTCTAGCTCTTTTTCAATGTTGGCAAAGTCTTCGTCGCTTTTAGCGAATTTGCCTCTTTCCTTAATCAGCGTTTCCAACGTGTCCTGTGGATTCACGATGAAGCCTTTGGCCCTATCCGCTGAAATCGGTTTGTTTAACCAGCCCTTTGGGATTTGATTTGACTCTTGGCTAGTATCTAGCTCGTCAAGGTTCAAGTTTCCCAAGCAACTCGCGAGCAGCAAGTCTGCTTTTGTAGGTGTGTACTCAAGCTTTCGGGCTGTTTGTTCTCCTTGCGCACTAGGTTGTGGTGTCTCACCATGATGTCGCCATCTAATTGGCTTGTTTGGCAAGCTTTCTGCCTGGAGGTCATTCGAACTCCTCCTTGTTTCCCTTAACATTGCGTTAAGTTCACGAGTGGTGATATCGACTGGGTCGTCTTCTGTCGTTGGTTCAATTATATTGACGTACGCACAGTCGACTTTTGAAGTGTTCAAGGCGATGATTTTGAACACCTTTTCCTCTCCATTTGAACCCTCGATGTGATTCACACTTTCGCCTTGAGCCTGTGACTCGTCATCGTTTTCACAATTGGCGATTTGACCATCTTGGTCATACTCGTTGTTCTCTGGGAACTGATCGTATTGCATATCTGAGTCTGGATCTGCGTTTGCGCAGTAAACCATTCCCTGATCATCTACGGCAAAGCATTCGTCTGAATACTGCTCAGTTTCCTGATTACCGTAGTATGCATTACCGTCATCGTCGTAACACTGTGTGTCAACTGGGCAGATCATGAATCTGCTGTGTGCATGGATGCGGTTGCGATCATAGCTGTTTCCCCTCTGAGCTATGCCGCCTCTGTAAGGTGGTCTTGACACTGCACCTCCTCTAGTCTGGCCTGACTGTGTGCCAGTGTTCTGATTAGAGTTGAATGCAGGTTTAGCTGCAGGGTTTGTGCCTTTAGTTGGACAATTGACAGCGTAATGTCCTCTTTTGCCACATGTGTGACAAGACACTGGGTCGTTGCCCCATGTGTTGTTCTGTCTTAGTGTACCGCTGCTGTCTGTTTTGGCACTTATGTTGCCTCTGTCCTGCCATCCTGTCGCCTGTGGCTGTCGGAATTGTGGCATTTGCCTAAATTGGCCAGGGCGTGCGTACACTTGTGTTTTTCGGAACAAGCCTCTCATTTGTCCTCTGGATGAGAACATCGGGCCTTGCCTCTTATTCCTGTGGAATTGAGGTTTATTTGAAAAAGGGACTTTGTCCACTTTTGGTTCTTCGCCATTTGCTTTTGCTCTGGCGTTGTTGAGATTATACTCAAGAACCGCGCTGTTCACATTGAGGCCGCATTGTCTTGCCATTTGGGCAAACTCCTTTTGTCTCAAAGGTGCGCCTTGTTTCAAACCATCATCTGCTTTGATAGCCAGATCGAAGTAGTCTTCGAAAGTGAAGCCTGCGTTGTCTCTTTGAGCGCTATGCTGTCTCATCATCCGCTCTTGCAGTTCATGAGTCAGTCTAGCATGGAATTCCAACTTTTTAGTTTGGTCCGTAAACACAGCTCCTGTGAATCTGACATAATCGGCAAGTTTCTTGCTGAATGTGTGATGATGGAAGTGATCAACTGATTCGCTTGGAGACATTTTGCAGTCATGCCAGGCACGAATGGATTCGTCCTTATCGCGTTTGCGAAAGTAGGACAAGAAGCTGTTTTTCAACTTCTCTCCGTTCGTTTGCACATCACTAGGTAATGTGTCGTACAGGTCCCTTGCTGGGCCTGTCAAGCTCCTGACAATCAGTGCTAGGTGATCTTCATAATCCATGTGTGGATTGAGAGTGTTCAAGTGTGTCAAGAACAGCTCGAAGTCACCCTCAAAGCGATCTCTCTTTCTTCCAGTGAATTCAATGTCTTTTGACGTTGTCACTGTAAGCTTTGGTCGCTTGTGATCTCTTTCTTTCTTTTCTTTATCTACCGAGTCTTTATGTCGCTTTTCTTTCATCAGCAACAGCTCGTATTGCAACTTGTAATCTTGGTACTGCTGTGCAGAAAATTGAGTCGTATCGACTGATTCAAGATTTGCAATTTGCAATTGAATTGCGTCTAATGGCGTGCTGTTTGCTTCTGAGCTCGCATTCGAAGTCTCAGCGTGCCTATTAGCTTCGCTGGCACTCGTTTGTGCGTTCGAAGTTGTTGGTTGCGTGCTCGTATGCCCTTCACCATTTTGCACTTGCCCTTCAACTTGTAGCTGAGCAGGTGTGTTTGTGCGTTGTGGTGGTGGCGGTACCGTAACATTCATGTTTTGCATTCCCTGTGGGATTGGTGTCAGCGGGTATGGCCATCCGCCGAAGAATGTCGGTAAGTTTGTGCCTGGGTACATGCTCTGTGGCTGTCCCATTGGGCCAAAAGGCATTGAGTACAGCGGTGTCGAGTGCATCGGAACGCCAAACATGGTGTTGTTTGCGTTCAATTGTGTTGTAACAATTGGTGCACTGGTTGTACCAGGTTGCATCGTTTGATGACTCGATGTTGCTGTGTTAGCAAGGCTAGCTGCGGGCATATTGCTCGTAGAAGCCGCTCTTTCGTTTGCCTTTTCCTTGGCACTTTCTGCGATTGCAGAACCATATCGCCCATTCCAGTACACGAGTCTTTTGACAAGGTTTGCAGCACTTTCGCCGCAAGGTGCGATCAAGACTATCGCTTGTGTCAAGCGATGCTGCTGTGCAACACCTCTATCGACATGCAATTGTATTGCCCCGCTTCTCTGCTGAGAAGGCCGTTGTGACGGTGGGTTCAACTCGTCGTTTATGCGTTCGAACAGTATCTGTTCTAGCAATGGGATCACTTGTGCGATCGTAGTTCGACGGTTTTCCACGTGCTCTTTCGGTTGCATTGACGTGAAAATCCCTTTTTCAATCGCTTCGTGTTTCTCGATGAAACAGGCTATGCCTCCCTGTAGGAGGAGCTCGATCTGTTCGATCGGAAGCGTTTGAAATTCGTGCAGTATCTGCGCGACTTCGGCATCGAAAGAATCGGCCGGGATATTCGTAGGCAACGTGGTAATTGCAACTCGAAATTCGTTTTGAGCATCTTTGACGCTCTGCACCATTTTCACCTTGTATTCTCGTGTTGGGAATTCCAACGATCTGTTCGACTCTGTGTTGTCCATCGTCAAGGATCGATTTTTATCGAGATTCCTTCGCTAAAATTCGTGGTTTATCAAGTAACTTGATTTTCGGCGACGAGATTGAGAGATTTCGTCGGAAAATCTGGTTTCGACGGCGCAAATTCTGCCGGCGAAAAGTGGATGCTTTTCTGACGTTTTATTCAAGGATTAGATCAATCAAACCCTAGAAAACTGACGTCAAAACTTTGTGAAACTTTTGAATCTGACTGACTTGTTAAAAATCAATCAGAAACTCGCTAACGGTCGTGAAAAAGAACCCGAGTGGGAGCCAGATAGATTCTTGACGACGACTACTGACAGCGAGGAGGAATGATTACTTGTTGACGCTCAGTAGATGATTCGATAGGATTTATTTGTTATTTCACT
>CAKZMO010000799.1 GCA_937128595.1 uncultured cyanobacterium
GGTGAGGGTGGGGTCGCTGTAGTGGGTTTGGAATTGGGTTAAGCCCCAGTCGGTCATGTTGTCGATGCGATCGCCCTTGCGACTGAGACCAAGGTCTATCGAACCTCGGTCAGAGCCGTTCCAAAAAAGAATAATGGAACTTGATTTCAAAGCCGCTGCTGCTGGCTTGAAAACGGTTCCCTGTAACTGAAACACTTGGATTTTCTGAGAATCGCGACATATATCGTGAGAACGTACACCGGCAACGGAAGGGTTGAAAGTGTAATTATCTTAATGTGACTCCCGCTGAGGCGGGCTGGGAGTCGCGATCGCCTTTCCGGCAACGAAAGGGTTGAAAGGTCAAACGTCTATCGTTATTCAAGCCCCTCTTCACTGAGTCGTAATAGTCAATTTAGTAGAGTATGGACAGGATTAACTTAAGGATGATTGGAAAGAGTCTCTTAAGAACAGGGGGGGCTGAAAGGAGCAGCTGATTTGTAAAGAGTCGGTCACTGCTTATGCTTTTTGACAGCAGCAGTGACAAAATTCAAACTCATAGTCTTTGTTGGAAAGGGAAGCTTAAGCATGATGCACAGCACACATCTTTGCTTAAGCTTCTCTTCTATTCATAAATTCGCCATTGGAACCATGCACGTTCTCAGAGCGACATCAATTTGCGAAGAGCAACGAAATTGAAATTGACGACGCCAATTTGCGAATTTTCCATGTAGACCATTAAATCTACTAAGAACGACACGAATCTGCGAATAGCGACATTTAATGTGCGAACGTACAGAAGCTGGTGACAAGACTCGAACTTGCGACCGGCTGATTACAAATCAGCTGCTCTACCAACTGAGCTACACCAGCGATTCGGATATTAATGCTATCAAAAATATGACCGAAATGGGTTCAATGTTCAAAAATTTCTTGTTTCTCTTGTGGATGGAGCGCGATCGCACCCTCAATTGACGCTGCCAAACCAGCGATTGGCTTTCTACGCCATTTGGTTTTCGATCGCCCAGCGTGCAAGCTCTGTCCGGTTGTGTAGCCCTGTTTTGCCTAACATGTTGCTGACGTGGCTCTCGATTGTTCGCTGACTAACGTTAAGTTCTTCGGCAATTTCTCGGTTCGCCATGCCGCGAGCGACAAACTGCACGACTCTCAATTCGGTAGGGGTCAGCTCAACATCAAACGGCACCTGAATTTTGTGTCCTGAGTCTGCTCCACCTTTGCTGGGTTGGTGAACCATCAAGCGCGACGCCTGATTGAGAGCGGCTTCGACTTGAGCGACCAGTTCTTCGGGTTCAAAGGGCTTGACCATGTAAACGTCTGCCCCAGTGCTGAGTCCTTTGACGCGATCTTGAATTTGGCCTTTTGCAGAGAGAAAAAGAACCGGAATCCAACTGGTTCGAGCATCTTTGCGGACGTGCTCAACCAGCGAATAGCCATCCATCTCTGGCATCATCACGTCGCAGATGATCATGTCAGGAACTTTGTTTTCGAGAATTTCAAGAGCTTCCCGTCCATTTTCCGCAGTCATCACTTCGTACCCCCGAAACTCTAGGTAATCTTTGACCAAGAGAATCAAGTTAGGGTCATCGTCGATTAGAAGGAGCTGCTTCTGATCGCTCGAACTACTTTCCTTCATGTTCTTATGCTACTCACCACGTGCGAACAAATTCAAAACTGCTGACTGTCGTAGATTCCTGATAAGCGATGTCACGATGGTTTTAGATTAACCAATACACCGATCGACCAATACAACTAACTATCCATCGCTAAGTGCACCAAGTCAGGAAATGAAGCTCAGTTGTTCATTGCTGATCTTGACTCCACACCCCAACTTACATTAGCTTCATTATCCGAACTTCGACGCGATATTGCTTCAATTTTTCATAAAGGGCGCAATGATGTCGACCGCACTCACAAATAACAGACGGAACTTTCTACTAATTTGGCAGATGATTTGTGAAATGGGTAATTTGCCTCGGGATTTTCTTCATATTTTTGCGACACAGCACCCTGATACTCCCGGTGATGAAGCCTGGGACAGACGATACACTGACAGGAGAATATGCGAAATAAAAACGAGTCATCACACACTATCGATAGCTCATGGTCAGTCAGACCGAATCTCAATTGCCCCTCCATCTCAGCATTTCAGAAAAGCTGAGGATGCAAATTTTTGAGGGTCATTATGCTCCGGGAGAGCAGCTTCCGAGCGAGCATCAACTGATGAGTCAGTTTGCAGTGAGTCGCATTACGGCGCGGCGGGCGATCGCCAATCTTGTTCATCAGGGATTGGTCAATGCCCAGCGAGGACGAGGAGTTTTTGTGAATGAGCAACAAAAAATCACGCGTTCGCTGTCTAATCCGCTCATATTTTTTGATGAAGACAGTAAGCGGCAGGGCGTACAATCATCCGTTAAAAATGTGTCGTTTGATCTGGTTGATGTGCCCGATGCAGTGCGTCAAACTCTAAGGCTGGATGCGTCGGTAGGTAAGATCTACTGTCAGCGAAAAATTATATTGGCTCATCAGCATCCGGTGGCGATCGATGTTACTTATCTGCCGCAAAATTGGGCAGAGGATCTGAAGGCCGATCTTCAAGCGAATTTGCTTTATCCCACGCTGGAACATCACGGCATTTCCGTTGAGCGCGTTGAGACTGTGATTGAATGCACTCACGCGACTCAAGAAACGGTAGAACTCCTCGACATTCCTCTCGGTTCCCCCCTTTTGGTCAATCGCTACACCACTTACAGCACTGGAGAGGAGCCGATTTTGTGTGGAGAGACCCTTTCTCGGGGCGATCGCCTTTCCTATTCTGTTGTGATGCTCAAACAGGCATCCACAACTCCTAGTCGAAAAATCTCACAAACGAGTGATTCTCAGGGTTCAGCGTCTGCGCTAGAGCTAGAGTCGGCGTTTTAGTCTACACTCCAAATGATTTGCTTTTCCAAAATCACTATCTGGATTTGTCATTTCGCGTCTGTCGTTTTCAGCTTATTTCTGATCCTTAATCTATCCGCACCAAGGAGAACTTTGACCTATGGGACTGTTTGATCAAGTCGTTGGCGCTCTAAACAACCCTAACCAGCAGGCCAGCACCGACCAGCTCAGCACTATCTTAAATGTGGCGCAGCAGCTATCCGGTGGACAAGGTTCTGGAAATGATTCAACTCAAGCGTTGATGTCTGTTGTGGGACGATATGTGCGATCTTCTTTGAAGCAGACGAGTCAAGCTCAGGGGCGATCGCAAGCAGAAGCGTTGGTCGAACGGTTTGCCGGAACGGGAGCGGATACAGCCGCGTTAGGGGCACTGTTTTCTCCTCAGCAGCAGCAACAGTTGATCGAAATGGCGGCTCAAAAAACTGGATTCAATGCTTCCACAATTCAGTCGATGCTGCCAGTCTTAGTTCCTTTGGCACTTAACTTTCTCAAAACCGGAGCCCGTACTCAAGGTGAAACAGGCGAAAATAATTCTGTATTAAATACGTTTTTGGACTCTGATGGTGACGGCGATGTTGATATGGGGGATGCGCTGTCGATGGCTGGACGGTTTCTAAACAAGTAGGCTTTGCTATCAAGGGTCTAAGAGTCGCCCAGTAGCTATAGCTTGTAGTAGGTTGTAGTCATAAACAGTACGACAAGTTTGCAACCGGAAGGAAGTTGATTAAGTCAGGCCATTGATCCGCAGATGGCGCAGATAGACGCGTTCAGCCTATTTCTACACCCTTACTATCTACACTCGGCTCCAGCATTTGCGTTCATCGGTGTGATCTGCGGACTCAATTCTGTCCTACAAACATGCAACAGATGGGTATGCTAGTTGACTGACAAAACTCTCGAAACCCTGATTCTGTCGTAGGATGGGTTAGCGTCAGCGTAACCCATCGAAACCGTCTCTGCTGTTGGGTTTCGCTTCGCTCAACACCAACCTACATCAAACTTTTGTCAGTCAATCAGGATGGGTATGCAAAGCACTTTAGACCCGTGAAAGTGTCAAACGACACAATTTCTGGGTTTGCAAACTTGTTATAACAAATTTCACAGTGTGTCGATGCATCACCGATTTTAGTGTTTGGTGATCATCAAGGAGGAGAAGACTTTGTGCGGCATTGCAGGCATCATCTATCGCGACTCCAAGCAATCCGAAAAGCTTGGAGCTGATCTAATTTCAATCATTCAACCGCTGGAAAGTCGTGGGCCTGACTCCTGTGGTGTTGCTTTTTATAGCGACAGTGCAACAGGCTCGAAACCGATTAAACTCATCGTTCGCAGTGATGAGCCACCGAGCGATCGCATTCGGTCAAGCCTTCATGACTGGCTACGTCAGGTTGCTCCAGTGCAGTCCATCGATATTGTGGCTGACAGCTACCGCATTCTCTTGAATCCGGTGGAGGATCTGCGGTTTGACCTGAAGCCGTTTATGCAATCGTTGCATCAGCGCTTTCCGATGCTTCACTTCATGAGTGCAGGCCACCAGCTCGAAATTTTCAAGGAAGTGGGTGAGGTACAAAATCTCGTCAGCAAATATAGCCTCTCTCCCTTTACGGGCAGTCATGGCATTGCCCACACCCGCATGGCGACTGAGTCAACCGTCGATTTAGATCACTGCCATCCCTTCACCTCCAGCTATGATCTGTCGATCGTTCACAATGGTCAGCTGTCCAACTACTATCGCCTTCGCTTTCAACTAGAGCGGGCAGGCATTGTGTTTGAAACCCACAACGACTCGGAGGCGATCGCCCATTATGTCTACTACCAGCTTCTACAAGGACTGACTCTAGAAGAAACCTTAGAGAAGTTTCTCACAGAGGTCGATGGAGTCTATACTTTCCTGCTTGCTACACCCGAGAAGGTAGCTCTCGTGCGAGATCAGTTTGCGGCAAAGCCAGCGGTGATTTACGAGACCGACGAGAAAGTGGCGATCGCCTCTGAATATCGGGCGTTTCTCAATATGCCAGGATTTGATCCGAGCGCCACCATTCGAGAGCCAGATGCAAGCGAGATCAATGTTTGGACTGTGGGCGCTCATCAACGTCAGCCCCAACTTTCAACCCTCGGAGCCAAATAATGACTCCAACAACAACCCGTTCTCATCCGGTTATCGACTGCGCGGAGCTAACCACCCGTGAAATCAATCAGAAGCTGAAGGCTCTGGCTTCTGAAGGTATACCGCAGGCGGACTTAGACAACCCTGCTGGACGTCACAACTTAGGGGTTGGATTAGAACAGCCGATTCATCTCGTGTTTCATGGGCCTGTGGGGTACTACTGCGGCGGCCTGTCTGATGGCTCTACAGTGGAGGTGATGGGGCCTTGCGGTTGGTCTGTGGGCGAAAACCTCATGTCGGGTCAGATCACAATTCACGGCAACGCCTCCGCCAACAGTGGAGCCTCTGCCCACGGCGGCAAGATTGCTATTCTCGGCAACTCAGGCCCCCGCACGGCCATCTCTCTCAAGGGCGCGACGGTGATTGTTGCGGGTGATGTCGGTCATAGCAGCGCATTTATGATGCAAGACGGACGCTTCATCATCTGTGGCAACGCTGGCTCAAACCTGGGAGATTCTATCTATCAGGGTGAAATCTTTGTAGGCGGCGAGATACACTCTCTCGGAGCCGATGCAAAACTGACCCCCATGACCGAGGCCGACTGGCACACCCTAGAGACTGAGCTTTCACCCTTGGGTCTCACGGCTCGCGACTACGACTTCAAAAAAATCATCTGTGCTCAAGAACTCTACCACTTCAAAGCCAAAGACTTCAGCAAATGGAAAGACGCGTACTAGACACCAGCAGCACCTACTCTCCTGAAGTCATTCAGGCGATTCAAGAACGAGCCAAACTCGGACGCTACATGATCCGGGGCTTCGGAGCCTTTCGAAATGTGCCCCGGTTTGATGATCTTGTATTTCTGACCGCATCGATGACGCGCTTTCCCTTAGAGGGCTATCGGGAACGCTGCAACACAAAAACTCTCTTGGGTACTCGCTATGCCAAGCGTCCGATCGAGTTGGAAATTCCCATCACCATTGCTGGCATGAGCTTCGGGGCGCTTTCGACCAACGCCAAAATCGCTCTAGGTCGAGCCGCCTCGTGGATGGGAACATCTACCACCACAGGCGATGGCGGCATGTTTCCTCCAGAGCGAGAAGCCTCGACCAAGCTGGTGTATCAGTGTTTGCCCTCCCGCTATGGCTTCAACCCCAAAGATGTGAAACAGGCCGATGCCATCGAAGTGGTGATCGGCCAAGGGGCAAAACCCGGCGGAGGTGGCCTGTTGCTCGGTCAGAAGGTGAGCAAGGTAGTGGCCGGAATGCGAACCTTGCCAGAAGGAGTAGACCAGCGATCGCCCTGTCGTCACCCCGATTGGATTGGCCCCGACGACTTGCGCATCAAAATTGAGGAACTGCGAGAAGCGACCGATTGGGAAATTCCTATCTACGTCAAGATGGGAGCCACACGGGTCAAGGACGATATTAAACTCGCGGTGAAGGCCGGAGCCGATGTCATTGTTCTAGACGGCATGGAAGGGGGAACTGCTGCCACCCAAAATATTTTCCAAGAACACACAGGTATCCCCACGCTTCCCGCACTGGTGCAGGCCGTGGAAGCGTTGAAAGAGATAGATATGTACGGAGAAGTTCAGCTCGTGATTTCCGGCGGCATTCGCTCTGGGCCAGATGTAGCCAAAGCCCTTGCGCTGGGAGCCGACGCGGTCAGCATGGGCACACCACCGTTGATTGCCATGGGCTGCAACAAGCCCGTCTACATTGAGGACTATCAGGCATTGGGAACTGAACCTTATCACTGTCATCACTGCCATACGGGCCGCTGTCCTGTCGGTATTGCAACTCAAGACGAAGAGTTGATGGAACGCCTACCGATTGAGGAAGCCGCGACCAATGTAGCGAACTTCATTCAGGCCATGGTGATGGAGGTGCAGAGCATTGCCCGTGCTTGCGGCAACTCAGATGTCCACAACCTAGAGCGAGAAGATCTGGTCGCGCTCACTCTAGAAGCGTCTGCGATGGCGCGAGTTCCTTTAGCTGGCACAGACTTCATCTTGGGTCAGTCTCAGATATAGAACTTTCGCAGATCCGAGGTTGTGAGAGTAATACGGTTTGACTAAAGCCAGTGTCGAACGAGGGCTAGACGGGTTAGTGAAGTGTCCTTTTTGGGGCGTTGCACATTCGAAGAGTGATTTTGGTAGGAGCATCGCATGGCGATGCCCCTACAGCAGGTCATCCATGAGTTGAATCTTTCCGCATCATTCCATGCTGTGCAACGCCGTTGATGGAGAAGCCGCGCACACCGCGCGGCTTCTCCATCAATATCTGTCCTAACCTATCTGCGCATTGCTATAGAAGCTGTTTGGATATCAAAAGTCGTTGTTTGGAAAGTCCTGCGAGGTTGATTTCCGTCGCTAGTTTGATTAGGGTCAAACTGTGATTAGCCTAGAATAACAGCCTAGTCACAATTAAATACTCCATTACTTGTACAAGAGATTAACCCCTTCATGCACAATGGAGTTGAGAGGCTCATTCTGACTATTCCTAATTGATGCCGTTGAGCAGATCTAGGCTCTTTTGATGGCTTCTATGTCCGCTTGAGCTACTTATCTTCGTTCGTCTCTTCCCCCCACTCTCTGTTCATACAGCAATGGACAGTCTTCAACTCATGAGCCGAGTTTAATTAGGAAGGTAAACAATCTAAAGACACTCCCTATGAACAACCAGCCAGCTAGTCTGAAAGCTAAAAACTTTTTTATCGTAGGCATTGGAGCGTCTGCTGGAGGAGTACAAGCTCTAGAATCTTTCTTTTCTAATGTATCAGAAGATACAAATGCTGCTTTTGTGGTCGTGCAGCACCTATCTCCCACCCACAAAAGCATGATGGCTGAGATCTTGCAACGACAGACCAATATCCCGGTTCAGATGGCGGAAGATAAAATGCCACTGGAACCAGCTCACATCTATTTGCTGCCTCCCGGCAAAATCATGACGGTCGAAAACGGCTGTTTGCATTTACAAGCTCGGTCAGAAACCTCGGGAGTGGACTATTTGATTAATCGCTTTTTCAAGTCTTTGGCAGAAAACTGGGGCGAACGGACGTTTGCGATCTTGTTGTCTGGGACTGGGAAAGACGGAACTGAAGGTCTGCAATCGATTAGTCGAGTCGGAGGTGTGGCTCTGGTGCAATCGCCTGAGACGGCGCAGTTTACCAGTATGCCTACCAATGCAATTCCCTCTGGGTTAGTAGACGAAGTACTGTCGCCCAAAGATCTGGCGAAGACCGTGTTTGAACTCATCCGGCTTTCAGAGAACTTCCCCACATCTTCTCTGGAAGACAGCAATCTCATCGACTCCACACAGCTTCAGCAGATTCTAGAAATGTTGGCTGAAAATGAAGATATTGATTTTTCCCACTATAAAGTGGGTACGCTCAGTCGTCGGATTCACCATCGCTGTGCTCTAACGCGGCAGGACACGCTGGATGACTATATCCAGTTCTTAGCTGGCTCAGAAGAAGAACAAAAACTCTTACGCCAAGATTTGTTGATTGGGGCAACCGCTTTCTTTCGTGACGCTCCTGCATGGGAATTTCTCAAAGAAGAAGTCATTCCGTCGATTCTCGAAAATCTTGAGCCAAACCAGCAGTTTCGGGTCTGGGTGTCGGCTTGTGCCACAGGGGAAGAAGCCTACTCCATGGCCATTGTGATTGACGAAGTGATGCAGCGAATCGAAAAGTCAATTCAGGTCAAGATTTTTGTTACCGATTTAGATAGCAATGCTCTTGAAGCGGCAGCTCAAGGAAAATATTCTGATGCGATCGCCACTAGTGTAAGTCCAGAGCGATTAGAACGTTACTTCGAGCATCACAGCGGATATTACCAAGTCAAGCAATCGCTGCGAGAGATGCTGATCATCGCGCCCCACAATCTCACCAAAAACGCCGGATTTTCTAAGATGAATTTGGTGAGCTGTCGCAACGTGCTGATTTACATGCAGCCTCAGCTTCAGCAACAAGTGCTGCGGCTGCTCCACTTTGCTCTAGGACCCCACGGAGTTCTATTTTTAGGCAGTTCTGAAACATTGGGCGAGTTAGGCACTGAATTTGATGCCCTGAATTCTAAGTGGAAAATTTTCCGGAAAGAAAGAGAGACTTCATTTGCAACGTTTCCCCTTACTCGTCACTCGATTATTCCAACCCTTTCTGCTCGAACTCGTTCCAAGCCTGAACGCAATAAAACCAATCGCACAATGGGCGAAGCCTTTCGCTATTGCTTAGGCGAGCGAAGTATCACTTGCCTGCTGGTCGATTCAGACAATCGGCTTATGCAAGTGTTTTACAATGAAGCGCGGTTAATCGACTTTCCAGTGGGTGAAGTGGTTTTGGATGTCTTGGAAATTGTTCATTCCGATCTCCGTCTGCCACTGAGTACAGCTCTACATCGAAGCAAAACGAATAAAGAATTTGTGCTTTATTCTGGCATCAAGGTTCAGCATCAGGGCAAAGAAAAATCTGTTAGTGTGCGAGTTGGCATTGACAAGAGCCATACGACTTCCACAAACGAACAGCTAATTGTTGTCTTTGAAGTTGAGCAACCTCTTCGTGAACCAATTGTAGAAGACACGCACTTCGATGCAGGTAGCGAAGCTGCCCAACGGCTTGCTGACCTCGAGTATGAACTCAACCAAACCCGAGAAAATCTTCAAGTCACAATCGAAGAATTAGAAACGACAAATGAAGAACAGCAGGCAACCAACGAAGAACTGCTGGCATCGAATGAAGAACTGCAAAGCACCAATGAAGAACTGCAATCGGTTAACGAGGAGCTATACACCGTTAACTCAGAACATCAAAACAAAATTCAAGAATTATCCCAGCTGAACAACGATATTGATAATCTTTTACGAAGTACTGAGCTGGGTGTAGTGTTCCTAGATAAGTCACTTAATATCCGTAAATTTACCCCGGCTGCAACTCAAACGATTAATATCAAATCGTCAGATATTGGTCGTCCGCTTGCGGATTTAACGAATAATATTGATAACTGCCCTGAGATTTTGGATCTCCTGCAATCGGTGCTGGAAACGAAAGAACCCATCGAAAAAGAACTGCAATTACAGACATCACAGCAAATACAGTTGATGCGCGTCAATCCTTATTGCAGAGATGGAAATGAATTCGACGGAGTCGTTATCACATTTATCAATGTGAGTGAGCTAAAACGAATTCAGAGACGTCTTCAGCAAGTTAATGCAGCACTAGAAAAGCTATATGAGGCTAGTCCAGCCGGACATTGTTTGCTTGACGAAGAGTTTCGGTTTATTCGAATCAATCAGACGATGGCCGACATTAATGGACTTTCAGTTGCAGAGCATATAGGTAAAAACGTTTTTGACATACTCCCTGATTTGGCTGAAACGTTGAGACCCTATCTCAATCAAGTGTTGTATGAAGGCAAAACGGTGAATCAGGTAGACATCTGTGGCACAACGCCTAAAAATCCTAGTCAGGAACAGAAATGGCTAGCCAGTTACTACCCTGTGGATTCTGTAAATAATGAACGTCGGATTGGAGCGGTGATCATCAACGTGACGCAGCGACTCCAAACAGAAGAAGAACTGCGAGATAAAGAGGCGAAGCTTCACGAAGCTCAACGCCTAGCCCACTTGGGGAACTGGGAAGTTGATCTAACGAATGTGACTAAGTTTGACGAAGTCGTCGCCGAATGGTCGCCTGAGCTATATGAAATGACCGGGCTAGACCCCAACGAACCGCCACCCGTTGGCGATCGCCTGCTGGAATACCATCATCCCGACGATCGCCAACGGTTGCGCCAAGCCTGCGAAACCTTGATGACGGAAGGCACTTCGCAACGGCTAGACTTGCGCTTTTTTCGTCCCGACGGGGAGATGCGTTATTTCTATTGGCTGGGTCGAACCCTTAGAGATGAACAGGGCCAGCTGATTAAAAGCTATGGTGTCACCATGGACATTACCGATCGCAAGATCGCTGAGGCAACGTTAATTCTCCAAAAGCAAGCCTTAGAAGATGCGGTCACCGTTGCTCAAGCGGCTGACTCGGCCAATCAAGCCAAAAGCGCGTTTCTGTCTAACATGAGTCATGAGATTCGGACTCCTCTCAATGCCGTCTTGGTAGGAGGAGACCTACTGGCTCGCTCTGCATTGTCAGACTCTCAGCAAAAGCTAGTAGGAGTCTTAACTTCAAACGGTAAAAAGTTGCTTGCCCTGATTGATGATGTGCTCAATCTTGCAAAGATAGAAGCAGATCAAATCCATATCAATCAACAAGAATTTGACGTGTCTACCTTAGTCAAGGGGCTCAAGCAAGAGTTTCTCCTGACGGCCTCCCAAAAAAATGTGCAGCTTGTCTTTTCCATTGATGACGATGTCCCCAAAACGGTGCTGGGAGACGATTTTCGCATTCAGCAGGTTTTGAGCAATCTTGTCAGCAATGCCATCAAATTTACAGAAGAAGGCGAGATAACAGTTCGAATTAGCATTTCGGACTTTCATAGTCCAGAAGAACCGCACGTTTCAGCCGCGCCGATTGAACTCAAATTCAGCGTTCGAGATACAGGTATCGGGATTGACGCTGAACGCATGCCTACACTGTTTGAGCCATTTACCCAAGCGGATACTTCGACGACTCGTCAATATGGCGGCACTGGGCTAGGACTGACAATTTGCCGCCGTCTTGTCAATCTCATGGGAGGGAAAATTCACCTAAAAAGCGCTCCTGGAGAAGGATCAACGTTTTGGTTCACGCTTCCTCTTGCTTTTCCTAAAGCCGAAGAGACAATTGCCGACATTCCCACTGATCTACAAGAAAGTGCGATCGCAGATGAGCCTGAAGAGGAACTGCCCCGCCGATTCGAGAATAGTAAGATCCTCGTCGTCGAAGATTATGAAGATAGCCGTATCTTACTGATACAAATACTTAGTCCCTATGGTTGTCAGCTCGAATCGGCTGAAAATGGACAACAAGCGATCGAAAAATGGGCTTCTCAATCGTTTGACTTGGTGCTAATGGATTGCCAAATGCCTGTTTTAGATGGTTATGATGCGACGCGCCAGATTCGGCAAATCGAAGGGGATGACTCGCACACCACCATCATTGGCATTACTGCCCATGCGATGCCGGGCGATCGCGACAAGTGCTTGGATGCAGGCATGGATGACTACATTACCAAACCGATTGACAACGATTCTCTTGTTCGAGTTTTGGAAAACTATTTGCTTGAATAGTTTGTGTCCTAAGTCAGATGTGCTTCTTGACACCGCTGACATAATCCAAAAAACTCTAGAGTGTGATAGTAGATTTTGAATTGATAGGCTCGGTTCAACTGATTTTCCAGCTCATGGACTGGACATTCTTCGATGGGAATGGACGCACCACACTGAAGACAAGTGAGATGGTGGCGATCTTCTTTCACGAGACTGTAAAGCGATTCCCCATTCGTCAATGTGCGTACCTGAACCAACCCCTCTAGTTTCAGGACTTCCAAGGCCCGGTAAACAGTCGCCAATCCCATTCCCTTGCCATGATGACGCAGTTCAACATAGAGATCTTGAGCGGAAATACTCTGTTCTAACCCCTTCAGTACGGCGAGAATCTGTTCTTGACTGCGAGTGTGTTTCATGGAGTCCATCGACAAGACGAGAATATTCGGGTCAGAATGTGGAGGTGAATGCTTAGGAAATATTCAAAGACTTTTCAGGGAGCATGTCACTTTTGTTTCTCTCACCCTAAATCCCTCTCCCAGCAGTGAGAGAATGAGGGGATTTCGAGATAGTTGCAAACCTGAATAGTTGCAAACCTGACATGCTCTCGACCTTTTAGGCCCTGTAGGAATAGGGTACTGCACTTCGTCAGTGCTTGTAGCTAGGCAGCCCGAGCGGGTTATTGAGGCTGGTTTACGAGACTCATGACTATTCGCTAATCTAAAGAATAGTTCCTTAGCAATATAGGCTGGCAAATAGATGATCGTCTGGATTGCTGGCGATCGCGATCTGTCCACTATTCAATCAACGTTGTCAACATGAATTCAACAGCTCCAATTCCTCACATCACAGCTCAAGATAAGGTAATTCTATTTGATGGCGTTTGTCGTTTTTGCAGCGGCTGGAGCAAGTTCATTCTCCAGCAGGATAAGGAAAAAAAGTTCAAGCTAGCGCCGCTACAATCTCCTGAAGGACAAGACATTTTAGCTTACTTCAATCTTCCCACCGATCGCTTTGATTCCATGGTGTATGTTGAGAACAATCGGGTTTATCAAAAGAGTGATGCGGCTCTCAACATTGCCAGACACTTACCTGCACCTTGGAACGGCCTCAGCTATTTATTAGCGGTTCCAAAAGAACTGCGAGACTGGTTTTACGATCAAGTCGCAGCAAATCGGTATGAACTTTTTGGAAAGTATGACGAGTGCATTTTGCCAAAGCCCGAACATGGCGATCGCTTTTTGAGTAGCAATGTTCAGTAAGCATGACTCATTAAGCTCTTCTGATTTAATATATAGCTACAGCCAGTAGCCTTAGAGGATGTTTGAAAAGTATTAGACAACACGCTGGAACAAGACTGATCCCC
>CAKZMO010000800.1 GCA_937128595.1 uncultured cyanobacterium
TAAAACCAATAGTTGATGGAGAAGCCGCGCACCGCGCGGCTTCTCCATCAACTATTGGTCCTAACCTATCTGCGCATTGCTATATAAGTGAGTTGTTGGGTATTCGTTCGAATCAGCTCTGGTAGGAATGCCTTACTCCTTGGGCTTCGCCTCAATATCGAGCTGATAATCGACCGAGCGATCGCCATTCGCAACAATCGTCACTTCGTAGTATCCCGATTGGGGCAGCGTTCCTGACCACGATCGCTTTTGGGAGTCATTGAGCAGATACGGCACCTCATCGGTTGGACGCGGCACGTAGATTGAAAGCTGTGCGTTGCGAGGGGCGTCAAGTTTCAGATCAAGGGCTTGTCCCTCTGACAGATTCAGCGTGTAAACTTTCCCCGTTCCAGGTTCGAGAGAGCCTGACGTATCGTAATTGGTTGAACTTTGGGCAAATCGAATGTCTTCTAGATTGTTTCCGGCTTGCATGGCACCCACTTGGTCGGCTGCGATGGCGTGCCAAACTTGTCCGATGGGGCGATCGATAAAATCTTGGTCGCGTAAATTAGGAAACAGTCGAAAGAACTTAGCATCGGTTAGATCATAAAGGGCACTGCTGCTGACGTGAAGCCGATTGACGGCCTGTTTCCAGCGATCGCGATCGCCTTGTCCGTAGCTGCCAAGCTTGCGACGTGCGTCTGTACTCAATATCTCTTCTAATCGGTCGAGCCAGTTTGAGGCGATCGCATCCCAGCGAGACCGCCATTCCGCATCTTCAGGGTTTTCAGTTAGCGCCCGCCCTCGCTGATTGGGGTACTCCGCATAGAAAGTCGCATTGGCTAGATCGACTAATAGGCTGTTATCAACACCCAGAGCATCTCGGCGCGATCGCAGATCATTTTTACGCCTCTCTTCTTCCGAAGAAAACTGAGATGATGCGGTATCTAAATCACTGCCACCTGTAGGAGTCTCGGAACCGTCAGCGATCTCTTCGGTGCTGTCCAGATTGAGCCATTCTGGAATCCAGCGGTAACCGACCCAAGCCCCTACTCCAGCCAGGGTCACAATCAAGAGAAAGGCAAAAATTCCTTGAAACGGATTTGATGAAGACGGATCTGAGGCAGAAGCAGAGGGGACTGACCGACTAGGAGGGGTTCTTGGAGGCTGAACCCCTGCTGGATTCGGGGAAGCGATCGCCTCTGTCGGTTGGGGCGAGGAGGCCTGAGCAGGATAGTGACCTTGACGGGGGACGCTAGGCGCAACAGCCACCGTCCGCATGGTAGAGGTAGGCGACGCTGGGCGGGGAATTGGCTGTTGGGGAGTTGGTTTTTGAGGAGTGGATGGGGCAGGATGGGGAGGTGAAGTCTCAACGTTCGACGTAGATGATTCTGCTGAACCAAGGCGCAACATCCCCAAGGCGTGCAACACGTCTCGGACTGAAGGATAGCGATCGCTCGGGCGATCGCTTAACATGCGGCGCAACACTGTTCGTAGAGTTGGACTGACTTGTACCTGTTGTTCCCAATGAGAAATTGATTCTGAGTTGAGCAAGTCACGGGGAGACTGTCCGGTGAGCAGCACTAATATGGTGACCGCTAGAGCATAAAGATCGCAGTGAGGCTCAACTTTGCCTTCCTGGAGCTGTTCGTAGGGAGCAAATCCTGGTTTTCCGACGAGAGTCACTTTGGGCTCAGGGCGTCGAGCCTGTCTCAGCTCTGACACGACGGTGACTGCAGCCTGCTTCACTCCTCCAAAGTCAATGAGGACGGGAAGCTGATCGTCTTCACGCAAAATTAAGTTGTCAGGAGCGATGTCGCGGTGAATGACGCCGACTCGATGAATGTAGTCGAGCACGGGCAGCAACTCACTGAGAAACTGCATGATTTCAGGTTCTGCAAACGTTTTTCCCTGAAGCAGCCGCTCATCCAAAACTTCTTGGTAGGTCAAGCCATCGACATAGTCTTGCACTAAAAACAGGCGATCGCGCTCTTCAAACTCGGCTCTCAGCAGCTCTCGAAATTTTGGGATTTGAGAATGGTTGAGGCGATGCAAAACTCCCGCCTCCCGCTCAAACAAACTTTCGGCCTTGTGAATGGCATCAGTGCCTTCAACCTGAGGCGCGAATTCTTTTAGGACACAATTTTCACCAAATCGCTGGGTGTCTTCTGCCAAATAGGTGCGCCCAAACCCGCCGTGGCCCAACTGCCGCAAAATTCGATAGCGTAGACCGACTAGAGGCTCTTGAGACTCATTCTCTGAAGCAGAACTAGAGCTAGGAATTGATGGAGAAGAGGTCTCAGCGTTGTCATTTGATCCCTCTGGTGATGCAGCCAGTGATTCGCCACAAAATCGGCAAAAGCTACTATCTACAGGATTCTCATGACCGTTGCTACAGAAGATAGAAGACATGGTGCGTAGAAGGTGGGGCAAAAATGGACTGAAGTATGTATGACAGAATTCACTTGCTGTTTGAACATTCAGGATCAGAACGTCTGAGCGATGATCCCGAATTTGTTTCACGTTAATTTGGTTTCACATTAAAGATCGAGTGGTTACAACTTAATGACCATTAAATGACATCCACACGACCTCAACGCTCGATTGTCACCCGCTCAAGTTCATTCTGCCGGATCACAGCACAGGCGAAGCATTGCAAAGGGACAATTTGGCGATCGCCCGACTCCTTATTCACACTCCTAATCCTGCTGTCGAAGCGATACGCATTTAATTCAGAGATGACCTTTACTTAAATCACAACAGCTTCAACTGTCGCCGTAAACTGGCACGGCTGCTCCACGAATATCTCTTGCCTGCTCAGATGCGAGAAAGCAAATCGTTTGCGCTAGAGACTGAGGCTTTACCCATTGGTCTGCCGAATCACTACCCATTGCTTCGCGATTAGAGGGAGTATCAATAACGCTAGGCAGTACCGTATTAGCAGTGATATTACTTCCTTTCGTTTCTTCTGCGATTGTCTTTGTCAATGCCACTACCCCAGCTTTTGATGCGCAATAAGCTGCAAGTTGAGCACCCGGTTGCACGGCTCCCCTCGACCCTACCGTAACAATCCGGCCATATCCCCGATCAATCATGCGTTTTAGAGCGTAGTGACACGTTAGAAACGTGGTGTGAAGATTGAGATCAAAATCTTTTCGCCAAGCGTCGTAGCTATATTCATGCACCTTGCCCATCGCAAACCCGCCGACGAGATGAATCAGAACGTCCACCCGATCCATCTCTTCGAACAGTGCAGCGACCGATTTTTCATCGGTCAAGTCTGCGCGAACCAACCGAACTTGCGATAGATCGGCGGGTGATAACTTTCCCTTTAGTTGCTCTGCTGATTTGGGACTGTGATAGGGAATTGTGATGGATGCTGCTCCTTGAGCTATAACTTCAGGCGTAACACCTATGCCTAATCCACCTGTGCCACCTGTCAGCAATACGGTTTTACCTTTCATAAGAACTCCAGTCCTTTCTTTTACACATCATGACCTTTGTTCTGTTAAAGAAAATTGACGAAGTTTGGCCTGATGGTATTGTCTAAATAGGGTTGTTCTAAGTTCTTCTATACTATCAGTCGCGATTTGTCGGAATGCTTTACTGCCCAAGGGCGGCGAATTAACAGATGGATGTTGTGCAGTTGATTTGGTGAGGAACGTTTATGTCCGTTCAGATTACGCATCCCCTCCACACCGCAATTTTGGTGTCTGATCTGGAGAAGGCAGCTCAATTTTATGACGACGTATTGGGGCTATCTCGGTGCGATCGCTCTCTCAAGTATTCTGGCATCTGGTATCAGGTTGGCGACCTTCAGCTTCATCTGATTCAGGATGACTCAACTCCTAGCGGAATTCACAATGATCAGAAGTGGGGGCGTAATCGTCACATTGCATTTGCGATCGCCAATCTTGCCGCAGCAAAAGACCATCTGTCATCCCACGGCTACGACATTCAAATGAGTGCTTCTGGGCGCGCAGCCTTATTTACCCATGATCCTGATGGCAATATTGTAGAACTAACTGAAGTTTGATTTTTTGGTCTAGGCTAGCAAAGGAGTCGTCGCAGTGGATTGGCGATTGCCACCGCACAAAAACGGGACGCACAATCAAGTGCGCCCATGTTCGAAAATGCTGAAGAATCAATGTTCAGGAATCGCTTATTTCTGAAAAAAGGCTCGCAACTGAGCTTCCATGCGATCAAAGACATCATCAGAACCTTCTGATTTTGCCTCTACCTCAGACTCAATTCGATCGACGGTTTCCGACGGCAATGCGAGAAGGTTCACTAGGGTTTGATAGGCTTGTTCCTCTTCTTCGTTGATGACCTCTTCTTCTGGTGCGCGAGCACTGGCAGAAATCACCTCATATCCAAGCCGCAGAGCCAATTCCTTTTCTTCTACAGTTTGTAACTTGGGCACTAGCTCAGTTAGAGGAATATTCTGCATCAGATAATCTCGCAGCTCTTCCCTCAGCTGGGTCTGCTGAGCATCACTTTTAGAGAAGATTCTGCAAAAGCGATCGAGCATGACATCCGCTTCTTCTTCAGCCAAGCCTCCGTCAGACCATGCCATATACGCTGCGACACGCAATAGGTTCATTTGGCGGGGCGTAATTGATGGTGGTGGTGGTGTTTGGAGAACCATAGCTACCCTCCTAGGACGCTCATGTCCGGTGACTTTGTATTTGTATCAAGAAGGAGAAAAGCAACAAACACAGAAAGTTTTCTGTGAGGCGGCGATACAAGGTTTTCTTGCTGCAAATCCTCAAACCATACGCCCCAGAAATACACTAATTCTGTGTGTTGAAATGCCAGTTTTACCTTCTGAATGGCTGTAACCTAGCACGTTAAACGGGCGATCGCCCCGACCTTAACCTTCTTGTTTGGAATGGTTTACGCTTCTTTGCATAGGAAATTTAACAGCCTCGCGGAAAATAGTACAGTTAGGTTCCTTGCACGTCATTGCTCCAGCGAATTCATCCTTCATCCAGGGAGCCGTTCCATGGGTCTGGATGTAACACAATAGTTGGGCGGCTGGCGATCGCTGACGCGCATCCAGTAACCCTGTATTTCTAGAGGCTTGAGCCTGTGATCCGATCTATCCGATCTAATCTAAGTGAGGCGATCGCTCGTTTCAGAAAGATGGTAGCAGGTCAAAACCCATTGCATTCTTCCTATCTAGTAGAGTTCGCGAACGATAATAGAGCTAGGCACAGCGGCAATCGTGATGAAAGCGAATCCTGGGGGGGAAAGCGCCATGCAGTTTGCACAGCGAATGGAACGATTGGGGACGGAATCAGCCTTTGAAGTGATGGCAAGGGCCAAGCATTTAGAGGCTCAAGGTCAATCTATTATTCATCTCGAAATTGGGCAACCTGACTTTCCCACCGCGCCCCATATTTGTGATGCTGCTTACAAAGCCATGAAAGAGGGGTACACAGGATATGCTCCTGCGGCTGGGCTGCCTGTTTTAAGGGAGGCGATCGCCCAGCACATTAGTACGACTCGCCAGGTTCAGGTGTCTCCTGAAAATGTGGTGGTGATGCCTGGTGCTAAACCCGTAATTTTCTTCACGTTGTTGGCGCTGGCAGGCCCTGGAGATGAAATCATTTATCCTGACCCAGGATTTCCGATTTACGAATCGGTCATCAATTTTGTCAATGCAACGCCTGTTCCCTTGCCCCTGAGAGAATCGGTGGGTTTTCGGTTTCAAGTGGAAGATTTGGAGGCTCGGGTATCAGATAAAACAAAACTGCTGATCCTCAATTCTCCTCAAAATCCCACAGGAGGAGCTTTGACAATAAAGGATTTAGAGGCGATCGCTCGACTTGCCCATCAGTACGACGTTATGATTCTTGCTGACGAAATCTACTCACGGATGCTCTATGAGGGAGAATTTTGCAGCATTGCGAGTCTGCCAAACATGATGGAACGGACTGTGATTCTAGATGGGCATTCCAAGACCTATGCTATGACCGGATGGCGACTGGGCTATGCGATCGCGCCCTTCCCCTTAGCTCAAAAGCTAGAGCAGCTGATGATCAACTCCAATTCTGCTACCTGCTCATTTACTCAAATGGCAGGAGTCACTGCCCTAACAGGCGACCAAGAGTTCGTATCTCAGATGGTCGACCAGTTTCGCCATCGACGAGACGCAATTGTTGCTGGACTGAATGATATTGCTGGGGTGTCTTGCCTCACTCCAGCCGGGGCTTTTTATGCCTTTCCTAACGTGAGTGAGCTGGCTATGGATGATCGGGCGATCGCTCACCTGTTGCTAGAAGAAGCAGGTGTTGCGGTATTGCCAGGATCGTCTTTTGGAAACTGCGGCAAGGGCTACCTACGACTGTCCTACGCGAACTCGTTGGAGAATATTCAGGAAGCCCTCAAACGAATGCAAGTTAAGCTAGCCGAGCTATCCTGACTACTCGAATTAGACCATATCAAAAATAGATGATTGCTGCTCCTGCTATAGTGCTACGCGCTGATATAAAACCAATAGTTGATGGAGAAGCCGCGCACCG
>CAKZMO010000801.1 GCA_937128595.1 uncultured cyanobacterium
TCGGCTTTTGAGATACTGAGTATCTTCAATATGTTCCCTGAGCGTGCGCTGGAAGACCTGCTGGGACTGGTTCGCAGCCTGACGGCCAAGATTGATGTCATCAACCAGACAGGCTTCCTGGACGCGAGTGTACTGGGCGAGGTCGTCACGCCCCGCGATTTCAACACCCTCAAGCGAATTGCCAGCGAAGATAATGCGGTCATCGAAGAACAGGAGACGTTTCTGGAACTGGCGAGCAGTGAAGCACTGATGGCGGAATTACAGCGTGTACTGGGAACTGAGGCCAGCCGGTGGCTCACCGATCTGGATGACGGCATTCACTCTGGTCTGGAACGGCGTGATGCGAAGGGCATGTTCTTCTACTTCACTGCACCCAGAGAAGCCGGACGTGCCCATTTCTGGCGTTACTATGACCTCAATACGCGCAAGATCATCGACAACCGCTATCAGATTATGCAGCTTATCGCCTGTAGCCCGGATACACCGCGTTTCCCACCGCCCTATCAGGAGGTGGATGTGTTCGATATACAGGAGCGCGTGATCGAAAGCATTCTCGGCGATGTAGAGCAGCAGGAAGCAGCAGCGGTCGTCAACAAGCCGATCTCCGAAGAACAAACGCTTATCTCGCAGGTCTTGCAGGAGTACCTCAATAACCCGGACTATGATCGGCGTGAACTGCGCGAATACCGTAAGTTCCTGAAGCAGCCTTTGGTGGGTGCTTCCATTCAACGACTGCGCCAGGCACTTCAATCGTTCAGCACCTCAAATGAGGTTGGTATCCTGATTGAAGCCGTCCGTGATCTTTACCAGCAGCAATCGGAAGTAGCTTCGCCAGACGAAGTGCATCCGCGTGCCGCTGACCGGATACGCCGTGACGATCTGAAGCTCATGTGCTACGAATACATCTATGCCTGATCCGCCAGGCTTGGGCACTACACTATCTTCCCTATTACACTGCTTTTCCAACGAATCTTTCCTGTTTCAATCGGTTGCATACCCTGCAAAAACATCCCTCATGCTGTTGTTTTGTCATCTAAAATTCTATCATTTGCGACTTTCTTTGGATGCTATGACTAACCGTAAACCGTAGCTTACATCACTAAATCCGGGATTTCCTACACTCCGCGATGAGCAACGACCAATATAGCTTTTCAAATCGAATGTACCGCCCTTGAGAACTCTTCGTTCATTCGATGTGTCCATGTCGGTTTGCGATGGATCATCATATTTGTTGAGGCACCACTCATATAGATTACCGGTCATATCGAGAGCACCGCATACCGCAGCTCCATGAGGATACATTCCCACCGCAACAGACTGCCCTAGGTCACTCTCTCTTGTATTTGCGTAGCGGCTATCGCGATTTTGCCCCCATGGATAATCGCGGTTTTCAGTTCCATTTTGTGCCGCCCAGCGCCATTCTTGTTCCGTAGGAACTCTGATTTCTGCATTCTCCCCTATAATCCAATCACTATCTTTCGGATCGTCTGATGGAGACTTAAAACGACTCCCTACATACAACTCATTAACCCATCTTGCGAAAGCAATACTTTGATACCATGAGACCCAATCTCGCGGATAATTTGTCGGTGTATCTGCATCATTACCCTTAAATTCTTGTCTGATGTATTTGGCTGGCATCCCTGCCCACCAACGTTCATTTTGGTATCCTTGCTCAGACTGAAGAAATATATCATACTGTCCGACAGTTACCTGATATTTGGAGATATAAAAGGGATTTATATACATTCTGTGCTTGGTTTCTTGATTTTCGATTTGCTTGCCATCGGATCTCGATTTGGTATTTACTACGATTTCACCTTGAGATGATACTTTGCACCATTCGAACTGAGGCTTGCCATCCGCAATACTAATTCCTTTGCGTTTATCTCCAATTTGTCCAAGTCGATTACCAATATCCAAGCGTCGCTTGTGAGGCAAGTCTACCTGATTTAGCTCACGTAAAAGTCTTTCAGATTCAGGCATTAAAAAAGCAACTTCTACTTGGGAAAACTCCTGTGTTGGGTCAAGTCCTAAATTCATGATCGCTTGGTAAACGGGTCGCAATCTTTCATCTGACCAGAGATAAACCTCACTAAAACGGTTTCTTTCCCATATTGCAGCTCCTCGTCGCATCTCCTCTATTGCGGATAAATCATTTTTTGCCTGTCTAATCCAAGCTGAAAGATGTGGCCAAGCTGAAAACAAAGCCTCATGCGCTACTTCAACTGTTCCCATTTCATTATCAATATCGGTGTTTGCCACCAAGAGACGGGCACTGATAAAAGCATCTAAAACTGACTTATGGGTATTGTCTACGGCTAAGTTATCTATAGCTGCTCGTTTCCTTGTAGGTGTTCCATCAGGCGTGATTGTGAGAAGATGCCGAAACATCCTGATCAAAGTGACTTTCTCGTTATCTGAGAGTCGCTCGAAGATAGAATGCGCGCGTTTGCCAATCGCACCATTTACCCCCCCCAGAGTAACATAATCTGACACTAAGATAGTTTTTCGCGCATCATCGACAGACAAGTGGTATATCTCGTCAAGCAGATATGCCAGCAGTGCCAATGCGCCAGCACTATCACCAGTATCATCCAATATTCTCTCTACTAAGAGTTGCTCAAACTCAATTCCCGAAAGAATAGCTGGGCGCTCTATCATTTGCTGTAGTGCGTCCCGGCGTGGTGCCGCCAGTGAGAATACTGCATCTGCTCGGAGAAGTTCAGCAAGGTCGGGTATCTCTACAGCGCGATGATAGAAATCGTGACGCATAGTAACAATAACCCGGATCCGCTCGCTCTCGACGGCCTTTGTCAGTAGTGCAGCGAATCGTTTAGTTTCGTCAGCATCTGTTAGTGTAAACAGCTCCTCAAATTGATCGATAAACAGCACCAACTGGACCCATCTCTTGAAATCTTTGAGAGCGTGATTAATCGTTTTTGTAAAACGATTCGAATCCTTACTGAGACTGCTAGTCAGCTTTTCAACAAGATCTGGATATTCTATTGGATCATGAACAGCTAGTGCTGGCACCGCGTCAATAAGAGCCATTGATAGTGCTTCGAATGCGCTGGCACAACTACCAGGCGTGAAACGAGCATAGAGCCAGTCTGCACTTCCCTCAATCACATTTGCCTTTAATCGAGGGATCAATCCCGCAGCAACCAGTGATGACTTACCGCTGCCAGAAGCTCCGACTACCGCAACAAAGCGGCTGTTTTCTAACTGGTTCACCAATGCGTCGGTTTCACGTCCACGCCCGAAGAAGATTGGCGCGTCTGCCTCTGTAAAAGCTCGCAATCCAGGGAACGGGGAACCATCCCATATATCCGCCTCTACCGTGCGAATGTTTTCTGCTTCTGCTTTAGCCTGTGGCGTGTCAGGGGCGGGTGGCTGCGGTGGAGGCTGTGTTTCACCTTTGTCATAGCGTTCTAGCAGCCGGACAACCAGTTCCTCAAAGAAAATCTCGAAGTCACGGCGGAAGTCATCGGGTGTGTTGTACTTGTTCACCCCGCGCACAATACTACCGTCCTCACGATAAAACAGTTCAGACTTAAAGAAATCCTCAACGCGGTCATACTGTTCGCGTCCCTTCTTATCGCTAGACTTGAACAGCTTTTCTTCACGCCGCCGGAAGATGATCGTTTCGGGGCGGTCACTGTTTAGCGCGTCCAGCATCTCCCAATGAGTACCTGACAAATACTCGGTGCCGTCCGTATCTGTAAACGGTGTGCCCATCCGTGACCAGAAGATCACGACCACGATGTCACACTCGGATGGCTTCGGTAAACCACGATTGATGGCTTCCTGCGGCGTGAGGGTACCCAGCATAGCGGTGCCTGCGCCGGGCTTGTCCCACGCGACCACGCGAAAGGCGACTTTCTCACGGTAGGCAGGACGGTTTGGGAAGTAGTCGATCACGTCCAGCGCAATCTTTCGCTCGGCGTTCACATCGCCAGGCGATGAAATAAATACTCGGATGTAGGGAATCTGGTCAGGCATATCTGCTCACAAACGGATGTCTTCAGTCTATATACCAATCATACTACGATGGACTTTTCTCTGCCCCCACACCGCGTGCTTTA